>DATMZX010000234.1:0-9616 GCA_035573235.1 Gemmatimonadales bacterium | reverse complement strand
AGTATGCGGGGCGGGGCAGCGCGCGCATTGCGCCGCCCGATTCGATGCGGTTCGATTATGCGGGACCGCTGGGACTGGGCAGTGGCGCGGCGGTCGTGATCGGCGACTCGGTGCTGTGGGCGGATCCGGAGAAGAACTTCCGCTCGCTGGTGCCGGCGATTCCGATGCTGTGGGCGGCGCTGGGCATGATCCGGCCGCCGGCGGCAGACGCGAGCGTGCTCGGCGCGGGGCTCGCGGACTCGGGCAGCGTGCGGACGCGCGTGGTGTGGCGGTTCGCGCAGGTCGAGGACACGCTCGATTACGTGGCGACCGACAGCGCGGGCCGCACGACGCTGCTGGAAGCGGAATGGCGTCGGCGGGGTGAGCGCGTGGCGCGGAGCCGCACCGCGCTCGATGCGGGGCAGCATCCCGCCGGCGCGCGCATCGATTTCCCGTCGGGAAAAGGGGCCCGGTTTGAGCTCACGGTGGTCGCGATCGATACGGCAACGGTCATTGCTCCGGCTCTCTGGCGTCGCCGCCGTTAGCCTCGCGATCCTCTCGCTCGGCGGCTGCATCTATGGCTTCGCCGGCGGCACCCTTCCCAATGTCAAAACAGTCGCAATACTTCCCTTCGAAAACGACACGCCCGAGCCGGCGCTGACGCAGGAGGTCAGCGAAGCGGTGCGCCAGGCGTTCGAGGGACGGCTCGGCTTGCGGGTCGCGCCCGAGGCCAACGCCGACGCGATCGTGCGTGGGCGTATCGCGCGGTATGATCCCGACGTGCCGATCTCGGTGCTGCCGGGACAGGGACAGGTCACGGTGACGAAGCGGAAAGTGCAGCTCGCCGTCGACGTCGAGATTCTGAATCAGCGCGAAGGCACCACCGTGTGGAAACGCCAGGTGCTCGTGGACGGCGAGTACGATCCGGGCCGCGAGGCCGAAGGACGAAAGGTCGCCCTGGACAAGCTGGTGAACGAGATCGTCGACGGAGCCCAGTCACAGTGGTGACACGGGGAGGCTCGCGGCGCGGCGCCAGCTCGAGCGGGTGCCTGCTGTCGCTCCTGATCTTCGTCGCCGTTCTGTATTACGGCGTGAACATCGGCGAGGTGTACTTTCGCTATTACCGCCTGCTCGACGAAATGCAGACGCAAACCCGGCTCGCGCCCGGACTCGACGACGGGACGATCCAGCGCCGCATTCAGGCGGCGGTCGAAGAGATTGGGATCCCCGAAGAGGCGGGAACCCAATGGCTGCGGATTCGCCGCAGCGCGTCGCCGCGAGAGATCGTGATCGAGACGCAGTACAGCGAGTCGGTGTCGCTGCCATTCTTCAATCACACCTTCACGTTCCATCCCAGGGCGACACAGCCGCTCTGAACACCGCCGCGAAGATCCGCACGCCCGACGCTGCCGCGCGCTGGCGTGAGCAGCGGCCGCAGGTCGCGTTCACCAACGGCGTGTTCGATCTGCTCCATACCGGCCACGTGACGCTGCTCGAAGCCGCCCGCGCCGAGGGGGGCGCGGGGGGCGTGTTGATCGTCGGCGTCAACAGCGACGCGTCGGTGCGGAGGCTCGCCAAGGGGGCCGACCGTCCGGTCGTTCCGCAACAGGAGCGAGCGCGGCTGGTGGCCGCGCTCGAGGCGGTCGACTGCGTCGTGCTGTTCGAGGACGACACACCGCTGGCGTTGATCCGCAAGCTCCGGCCCGACGTCCTGGTGAAGGGGGCCGATTATGAAAGGAAAGACATCGTCGGTGCCGACGACGTCGAAGGGTGGGGCGGGCGCGTCGTGCGCGTACCGCTCGTACAGGACAAATCCACGACCAACCTGATCGCCAAACTCCGCAACAGATGAAGCTGCTGGTGGGGACGCGCAGCACGGGGAAGGTGCGCGAAATCCGCGAGCTGTTCGCCGGCCTGCCGTTCGACGTGTCGTTCCCGAGCGATCTCATGCTGGACCGCCTGCCCGAGGAGGCCGATCTCGAGCGCAGCATGAGCTATGCGGAAAACGCGGTCTCGAAGGCGCGCTACTATGCGACGCGCGGCGGACTGCCGGCCGTTGCCGATGACTCGGGGCTCGAAGTCGACGCGCTCGGCGGCGCGCCGGGGCCGCGGTCGGCGCGTTGGTCGGCGAGCGGCACCGATGCGGGCAACAACGCGCGGTTGCTGGAGCAATTGGCCGCAATCCCCGACGCGCAACGCACGGCGCGCTACCGCTGCGTGGTCGCCTTTCTCGCCACCCCCAGCAGCGGACCCGAAATCGTCGAAGCGACGTGCGATGGCTTCATTCTGACCGAACCGCGGGGCCCCGGCGGCTTCGGGTACGACCCGCTGTTCTTCTGCCCCGAGTTGAACATGACATTCGCGGAGGCCGCGCCGGCGGCCAAGCACCGCGTGTCTCATCGAGGCCGGGCGTTCAGAGCGCTGATCGAGGTACTCCTGCGCCGGTCCCCTAGCGCATTATGACTTTTGGCGCGCAGTGGGGTTGCCTGTCCCGATGTGCACCTGATTAGGTTTGCTCGATGTTTCCGCGTCAGGCAGCTGCCTTACTCGCCTTGGTGCCGTTGATCGCCTGGTCCTGTCGCGACCCCAGCGGTCCGAGCGTCGCGACCATTCTGGTGACCCCGCCCGACGCGGAGCTTGTGGTCGGGGACGCGCTATTGTTGCGCGCCGTCGGGCTCTCGGCGGATGGCGATACGCTCCGTGAGCTCCAGATCGCCTGGACCAGTGCGGATACGGCGGTGGCGGTCGTATCGCCCGCAGGTTTGGTCACCGGCCGCGGTCAGGGCACCGTGGTCATCAGAGCCGCGAGTGAAGGCGTGCAAGGGCAGGCCGATCTGACCGTGAACGTCCATTTCGCAACGGTGACCATCGGTGTTTATCACATCTGTGGGCTGAACTCGGAAGGGTCCGCATACTGCTGGGGAGCAAACCTTTTCGGTGAGCTCGGCAACGGTACTCGTGCGCCGCAGAGCGCCCCTCGAGCCGTGGTGGGGAACCATCGGTTCCGCGCGATTGCCGCCGGTGGTTATTTCACATGTGGATTGGCGACTGATAGTCTGGCGTGGTGCTGGGGATCCAATGGCGCAGGCGCGCTGGGGATTGGGGTCAGGGATACCGTGCAACATCCCGTGCCGCTCGCGGTCGTGGGAAACCATCATTTCCAGCACCTTGCCGCGGCTGAGAACCGCGTCTGCGGGGTGACATCCACCGGGTTGGCCTATTGCTGGGGCAGAAACCAGTGGGGCGCCAACGGAACTGAACTCCCGACCGACTCCTCATCCCCTACTCCCCAGCCGCTCACGGGCAATCTCACGTTCTCGATGATTGAAACGGTCTATGGACACACCTGCGGTGTGAGTGTCGCCCAAGCGGCGTACTGCTGGGGGGGCAATGGCTCCGGCGAATTGGGACATGTGACGGATTCTGCATTCACGACTCCGGTCGCAGTCGCCGACACACTCGTGTTCTCGGCGTTGGCCGCGGGAGGATCGCAGGCTTGCGGTCTCGTCGGCGGAGGTTCAGCGCTCTGCTGGGGGACACAGGAGGTTGGGGAAGGCTATTGGTATCGGCGCTCACCTGAACCTGTCGCCCCAGGCTTGCCGCTCTCGCGCATCTCTGCGGCGTTTTCGACCGCATGTGGACTCGACCAGATGGGGCGCGCGTGGTGTTGGGGCTCCAACTTCCTCGGCGAGGTAGGGGACGGGACTACCCAAACACGCTCGACCCCGGTGCGTGTCATTGGTGGCCATGTGTTTAGCGAGATCGCTGTCGGCGAGGGACCCGTCTGCGGTGTGGCGAATGGCGCCACCTATTGCTGGGGCAGCAACTACGCGGGATCGCTGGGCCGAGGATTCTTGAGCACCAACGAGCCGGTCCCCGGCCTTGTCGCGGGCGGCTCCATCTTCACGACCGTCGCCGCCGGCACGGGTCACGTGTGTGGATTGGCAACCGATAGCACTGCCTGGTGCTGGGGCAGCAACTACGACGGACAGCTGGGAGACAGCACGCAGATTGATCGGTGGCAGCCGGTGGCGGTTCACGGTGGCCTGAAGTTTGTCGCCATCACGGTTGGTGGTGCCGATCCATATCATGGTCACAGCTGTGCGTTGACAGCGGGTGGCGCCGCGTATTGCTGGGGGAATGGTGCGAATGGGCAGCTCGGAACCGGATCGATGGCGTCGTCGACGATTCCGGTTCCCGTCAGCAGCGCGCAATCGTTTACGCGCATCTCGGGTGGAGGATTTGGGTACCCATTCACCTGCGCTGTCGGCCTTGCCGGGGCTGCTTACTGCTGGGGCAGCAACCATGACGGAACGCTCGGTCGCGGGGACACGCTGAGTTCAAACACACCGGTCGCGGTTGCGGGGTCGAACGCGTTCGAAGACATCGCGGCGGGGAATGATTTCGTCTGCGGTCGCACTGCGCTCGGGAAAATCCATTGCTGGGGTCGAAACACCATCGGCGAATTAGGGCAGGGATACCTGAGCATGGAAGCGAAGCAGGCCGAGCTGGTACAAGGCGGGCATTCCTTTATCCAGGTCTCCGTCGGACAAGGGCACACCTGTGGGCTGGCCACCGATAGCACGGCGTGGTGTTGGGGTCGCAACACGGAGGGACAGTTGGGAACTGCGGACCAGGTGGCGTCCATTGCTCCGCGTGCCGTCGTCGGTGGTTTGCACTTCTCGTCTCTCAGCCTCGGCGATTTGCAGTCCTGTGCTCTGACCGCGAGCGGCGCCGCATATTGCTGGGGACAGGGGGGGCCCGCGGTGCCGACCCAGATCCAACCCGGCACGGTCTTCCAGAGCCTCGATGCCGGTTTTGGAAGCAACATCTGCGGCATTCGCGCGGATTCGTTGGCGGTGTGCCTCGAGAGTCCGTTTGGTTCTCGCCGACGCTCTCGATAATCGTCGCGCAAGGTTTTGCTCCGCCGCTTGACGTAGCTAACTTTTCTTGCGTCTTGGTTTCTGGGCGTCTGACACTGTTCGTTCCGGGGTGTGGCGCAGTCCGGTAGCGCGCCTGGTTTGGGACCAGGAGGTCGCGGGTTCGAATCCCGCCGCCCCGATTCGCCTACGCGCGGTCGATTTGCGGCTTCAGGTGCTTCTCGTAGCAATCCTCGCACACGCCGTGGCTGAATCGCGCGCTCGACCGTTTTTCGACGTACCGCTCGAGCGCGGTCCACGCGCCGTCGGTATCGCGAATGCGTTTGCAGTAGCTGCACATCGAGAGCAGCCCCTCCAGCGTCATCAGCTCTTCCCGCAGGCCGAGGATGCGCTCGGCGACCTTGAGGCGGGCCAGCAGCTCGGCGGGAACGATCGGCTTGGTGATGAAGTCGTCCACGCCCGCGTCCATCGCTTCGAGGAAGCTGTCCAATCCTGTGCGGATCGTCTGCATCATGAAGTAGGTGTACGGGCCGGGCGGCTGCGCGCGAATCTTCCGGCACAGCTCGATCCCGTCCATGGCCGGCATCAGCCAGTCGGACACGATCACGCGATGCCGTGAGACCTTCCAGAGTCCCAATGCATCGACGCCGTTTTCGACGGCGGTAACCTCGTGGCCTTTCGCGGTCAGAATCGCGGTCAACGTCTGGCCCGCGACGGCATCATCCTCGGCGAGAAGAATCCGCATTATGCCTCCGTAATCGAGGACTGCTGCTGGCGTAGGTATTCCACGACCTCGTGCGCGACGGGACTCACCACGTCGAATAGTTCTCGGGCCGCGGCGACCTCGCCCGCGCGGGCCGCGGTCTCGAGGCGCTCGAGCAGGCCCGCAAGCTCGCGGGCGCCGATCGTCGCGGCCGCGCCGCGAAAGAGGTGCGCGGCCTTGGCCATTTCGGGCCCGTCATTGCTCGTCGCGGCCGCCGCCAGCCCGGCGAGGCGGTCGGGCCCCTGACGCACGAACGTATCGACGATCGAGTACAGCGCCTGCTCAGCGCCCGCCTCGCGCAGTGTCGCGCGAAACCCTTCCAGATCCACCGGCGGCCCGGCCGAGCGCGCGGCGATGGTCGGGCGTGGGGCGGCGCCGTCGGCGCTGGCCTCGACCAGCGCGAACAGCTCGTGCGCCTTGAACGGTTTCGCGAGATATTCCGTCATGCCGCGGGCGAGGCACCGCTCGCGCTCGCCGGAGAGTGCGTGCGCCGTCAGCCCGATAATCGGCAGCGTCTTTCCTTTGTCGAGCGCGCGAATCGCCGCCGTCGCTTCGAAGCCGTCCATCTCCGGCATCTGAATATCCATCAAGACGACATCGTAGTCGCGCTGGCGCACCGCCTCCAACGCCTCCCGCCCATTGCCGGTGACGTGGACCTCGTGCCCCCGCTTGACCAGCATCGCCACCGCGACCTGCTGATTCACCGCATTGTCTTCGGCGAGGAGCACCCGCAGCGTGCGCCGCGACTCGGCGATCGTGTGGCGCGTGACGACCTCGGGCGTTTCGGTGCGCTCCGATTCGGCGAGCACCGCGCCGAGCGCTTCGAGGAGGTCGGCGCGCGACATCGGCTTGGTGAGGTAGCCGCGGATCCCGAGCGCGCGGCAGCGTTCACCGTCGCCGCGCTGGCCGGCGGAGGTGAGCATCAACAGGTTGGTGCGTTTGATCGCTTTTTCCTTGCGAACCGCTTCCGCCAGCGTGAACCCGTCCATGTCGGGCATCTGGACATCGAGGATCGCGAGATCATACGGAGTCTTGCGCTGCACGGCGCGGCGGATCGCGTCGAGACCCTCGGTGGCCGTGGCGGCTTCATCCACCGCCACGCCCTCGGCGCCGAGCATCTCGCGCAGGATGCGGCGATTGCTCTGGTTGTCGTCGACGATCAGCATCCGGCGGCCGGTGAGCGTGGCCACGCCCGTGGGGCGGTGCGGGGCTTCTTCGACCGGGAAGGGCAGCGTAAACGAGAATACGCTGCCGGTGCCGATGGCGCTCTCGACCGCCAGCTGACCGCCCATCAGGCGCACGAGTCGCTGCGAGATGGCCAACCCCAGCCCGGTGCCGCCGTAGCGACGCGTCATCGTCGAATCGGCCTGCGTGAATTCCTGGAAGACGGATGCGAGGTTCTCGGGGGCGATGCCGATGCCGGTGTCGCGCACGGCGAAGCGAACCTGCGCCTGCCCCTCGCGGATGCTTGCGTTGACCGAGACCACGACCTCGCCCTCCTCGGTGAACTTGACGGCGTTGCCGATCAGGTTCATCAGCACCTGGCGCAGGCGCGTCGGGTCGCCGCGCACGGCGCGCGGGACGTCGGGCGCGACCTCGGCGAGCAGCTCGAGGTGCTTCTCGCGCGCGCGCACCGCGAGCAGGCTCGCGGTCGCGTGGACCACTTTGGAGAGGTCGAAGGGAATCGACTCGAGCTCGAGATGCTCGGCCTCGATCTTGGAATAGTCGAGAATGTCGTTCAGGATCATGAGCAGCGCTTCGGAGGACGAGCGCACCAGCTCGAGCGCGCGGCGCTGCTCCACCGACAGCTCGGTATCGAGAATCAGCTCCACGAAGCCGAGGACGGCATTCATCGGGGTGCGAATCTCGTGGCTCATGTTCGCGAGGAACGTCGAGCGGGCGTGGGCGACGCGCTCGGCGAGGTCGCGCGCGTCCCGCATCACCGCTTCGGCGCGTTTGGCGGCTTCCTCGCTGATCGCGAGCCGGGCCGTGACGCGCAGGTGCTCGACGAGGGTGATGTGCGCGCGCCGCGCGACGATCGCCATGCCCAGGGTGAAGATCGCGACGACGACGGCGGCGGCGAGATCGTTGCTGCGCTCGCTGATGGCGAGTGCGGCGAAGACGGGCAGCGCGATGCCCGCGAGGAAGCCGCGCAGGCTCAGCGGATCGGCGGCCAATGTCGTCAGGGCACTCGCGATGATGCCGGCGAGCACGACCAGAATGAGGGCGGTCGTCTCGACCGGGACGAGCGGCAATACCAGCGCGCCGCCAACACCCCACGCCAGGGCGAGCAGCGTGACCGTGATGCGAACGCCCGTGCGCACGGCGCGCGCCGTCCGGGTACCGCGTGTCGCGACGAAGAGCCACGCGGCCCGCGTCGCCGCGGTGAGGAGGACGGCGGCGACCCAACCGACCAGCAACGAATGCGGCGCGACCGGCCACGCGAGCCTGGCGATGACGGCAATCAGGAAGGGATGGACCCACACGCCGAGCCGGCTCTCGCGAACCAGCCGGTCCTGCAACAACCGGGCGAGGTCGGCACGGATGCGTTCGTCAGTCGCGACGGCGTCTTCCGGCCGGGCTTCGATCAAGCGCGGCTCAGCCATGGCCTACATGGTACCAGTCTCCGAAAAAACCGAAAGGGCGTTTTTGCGGCATTGGCGGGCGGCGCGGCGGCATTAAGTTCTAGGCTACGTGACCGGCGATCCGCGCCCGTAGCTCAGGTGGATAGAGCAGCAGCCTTCTAAGCTGTTGGTCGGAGGTTCGAATCCTCCCGGGCGCACTCACTCAGAGTCCTGCCATGATTCCACGCGGCTTCTGGATCGGCTTCTTGGTTCTGACCGTCGGGCCGTCCGCCCGTCCGGCCGTCGCGCAGGCCATCGCCGACAACAGTTTCCTCATTGAAGAAGCGTACAATCAGGAGCGCGGCGTCGTGCAGCACATCGGCACCTGGGTGCGCGCGCTCGATCGCTCGCCGTGGATTTTTACGTTCACGCAAGAGTGGCCACTCTGGTCACAAGCGCATCAGCTGAGTTATTCGATTCCGTTTCAGCGCAGCGAGAGTCAGTCGCGCTATTCGGGATTCGGCGACGTGGCGATCAACTATCGCTATCAAGTGCTCGCGGCCGATGCGCGCGTGTCGCTCGCGCCGCGGGTGTCGCTGCTGATTCCGACGGGCAGTGCCGCGCGCGGATTGGGCAGCGGCGCGCTCGGCGGGCAGGTCAATCTGCCGCTCAGCGTCAAATTCGGATCGTCATTCGTGAGCCACTGGAATGCGGGGCTGACCGCGATCCCGGATGTGACGACGTACAACCTGGGCGGGAGCGTCATTTGGCTCGCGAGCCCGGTTTTCAACATCCTGTGTGAAGCGATTTGGCTCGAGCAGAACACGGGGCGGCGGGCGATGATTCTGAACCCCGGCATCCGCTGGGCGCATAACTTCGCTAGTGGCTTACAGATTGTCCCGGGGGTCGCGTACGGTGTCGGATTGGGGCCGTCGCGGGGTGAACATTCGGCGTTTTTCTACCTGAGTTTTGAACATCGGTTTCGGGCAGAACCGGGCCGGAATTAGTTCGCGCAAAAGAGTCGTAAACTCAATTAGCTGACCCCCTTGACTCACCTCGGGACCCCGGTTAGGATCGGTGTCTCTCCGCGAAGTTTTTTCGCGGAGCTGCTCTTTGAGAATTGATGATCGAGTGTGTGGAGTGCGGCCCCAATTGAGCGGACGCGCGCTTTCAGATCGTGCGCCGCGAGGGGTTTATCTCTGATTTGTGATTCGGACGACAGAAGTTTGCCCTGAGCGCCGCGAGGCGCGAAGGGTACCAGTCGTTCGTAAGAGCTGTTCGAATTCTTCTAATCATTGGAGAGTTTGATCCTGGCTCAGGACGAACGCTGGCGGCGTGCCTAACACATGCAAGTCGTACGAGAAAGTGGAGCAATCCATGAGTAAAGTGGCGACCGGGTGAGTAACACGTGACTACCTACCTTCTAGTGG
>DATMZX010000233.1:0-7723 GCA_035573235.1 Gemmatimonadales bacterium | reverse complement strand
GCACGCTGAATCCCGACGCGAAGGGCTCGATCCTGTGCTTCGTCGGACCGCCCGGTGTGGGCAAGACGTCGCTCGGCCAAAGCATCGCCGAAGCGCTCGGCCGCAAGTTCACGCGCGTGTCGCTCGGCGGCGTGCGCGATGAGGCGGAGGTTCGCGGCCACCGCCGCACCTACGTGGGCGCCATTCCCGGACGCATTATCCACGCCTTACAACGCTGTGAAACACGCACTCCGGTTTTGATGCTCGATGAAGTCGACAAGATGGGCGCCGACGTGCGCGGCGATCCGACCGCCGCATTGCTCGAGGTGCTCGATCCGGCGCAGAACTCCACCTTCGTCGATCACTACCTCGAGGTGCCGTTCGACCTCTCGGGCGTGATGTTCATCGCGACGGCGAACAGCACCGTGCCGATTCCCGATCCGCTGCTCGATCGCATGGAGCAGCTGACGCTCGTCGGCTACACGCCGTCCGAGAAGCTCCAGATCGCCAAGCGCTATCTCATGCCGCGCCAGCTCAAGGAGACGGGGCTTGGCGGTGATCCCGGACGCGCGCAGGTCGGCGACGGCGCGCTGGAGCGGCTGATCGGCGAGTACACGCGCGAGGCCGGCGTGCGCCAGCTCGAGCGCGAAATCCAGGGCGTGCTGCGAAAGGCCGCGTTGGAGGTGGTCGAGGGCGGAGCGAAGACGGTCAAGGTTTCGTCCAAGAATCTGGAGAAGTACGCCGGTCAACCGAAGGTCCAGAGTGAAGTCGCGGGACGGGCGCCGGAGATCGGTGTCGCGACCGGGCTCGCGTGGACGCCCGTCGGCGGCGACATCATGTTCATCGAGGCGATCCGGATGCCGGGCAAGGGGCAGATCACCCTGACCGGCCAACTGGGTGACGTCATGAAGGAGTCGGCGCAGGCGGCCTGGAGCCTGCTCCGCGCCCGCGCCAGCGCCCTTGGCATTCCTCTCGATGCCTTCACACAGTCGGATGTGCACCTGCACGTTCCGGCGGGGGCCGTTCCCAAGGACGGGCCGTCGGCCGGCATCACGATCGCTGCAGCGCTGGCCTCACTACTTTGTCGCAGACCCGCACGCCATGACGTCGCCATGACGGGCGAGCTGACGCTCCGGGGCAGGGTGCTGCCGATCGGCGGTCTTAAAGAAAAGCTGACAGCGGCCGCACGCGCGGGCGTGACGTCGGTCCTGGTACCTGCGCGGAATAAGAACGACCTTATCGACCTACCCGAAGAGGTACGGAAGTTGCTTGATATCAAGCTCGTGGAAACGATCGATGACGTGCTCGAGCTGGCCCTGCTCGAGGTCCCGCAGGAGGAACGTCGGGGTGACCGCCGTTCTGGTGGGATCCGCGTGGTGACCACGCCCCCACAACCTCCCCCTCCGGGCGAAGCCCGCCGATGAGCGACGTCGCCACCCTCGAAGCCGCCCTCGCCGAGATCCGGCGGCGCGACGGGAAGTACAACGAGCGCGCCTACGTGTTCGTGCTCGCCGCGCTCGAGTTTGCGCAGACCAAGCTGCCGGCCCGCCGTCACCTGAGCGGGGTCGAGCTGGCCTGGGCGTGCCGCGACTTTGCGCTCGAGCAGTTCGGGATGCTCGCCAACTCGGTGCTGACGCACTGGGGCATCAATACCACCGACGACTTCGGGCAAATCGTCTTCATGCTGATCGACGTCGGCCTGCTGGCGCGCCAGCCGAGCGACCGGCTCGAGGATTTCGAGCGTGTGTACGAGTTCGCCGAGGTTTTCAAAGCCGGGGCTGGCTATCGCTGGCCTGGAGTGTCTTCTTCAGGGGAGTGATCCGCGCCCCTGTTGTCAGTGGTCGTTTTTATCCCAAAGATCCCGCTGAACTGCGGGCCACAGTCGCCACATTGCTCGCGGACGCTAGGCGCGCCCATCCAACCGCCCAACCGCCCAACCGCCCAACCGTCGCAGCTATCACGCCTCACGCCGGCTACATCTACTCCGGCCCGACGGCCGCCCGAGTGTTCGCCACCATCACCATCCCGGGCCTCGTCGTCATCCTCGCGCCCAATCACAGCGGCGTCTGCGAAGCGAAGTCCGGCATCTCGCTGTGGGAATCAGGGGCGTTTCGCACGCCGCTCGGCGACGTGCCGGTCGATGCGGAGGCCGCGCGGGCGCTGCGCGAGATCTCGAAGGATTTCGTGGAAGTCGATCATGACGCGCACCACTCCGAGCATGCGATCGAAGTCGTGCTGCCGTTCCTGCAGATGTTGCGGGACGATGTGCGCATCGTGCCGCTGGTGATCGCGTTCGACCACTGGCGCCCGGCGCGGGTCCTCGGCGAGATGCTGACCCGTATGACCAAAGCCGCGGGCGAGCCGGTGTTGCTCCTGGCCTCGAGCGATCTCAACCATTATGAGCCCGCGCGCGTCTCGGAACAGAAAGACGCGATGGCGCTCGAGCCGATTCGCGCCCTCGACGGCGAAGAGCTGCTGGCGCGCTGCAAGCGCGAGCGGATCACGATGTGCGGCCGCGCGCCGGCCGCGGTGGTGCTGTGTGCCGCGCGGGATCTGGGCGCGACGCGCGCCGAGGTGGTAGACTACCGCCACTCCGGCTGGGTTTCGGGTGACAAGACCCAAGTGGTGGGATACGCAGGAGTCGTGATCTCGTGAATCCAATTCCGGTGCTGGCGGCGAGCGAGGCGGCGGCGTGGGATTCGGCCGCGCGCACGCAGTACCGGATTCCGAGCCGCGTCCTGATGGAAACGGCGGGGCGCGCGATCGTGCAGGTGCTCGTCGCCGAATTCCCGGCGGCCGCGAGCGGCGGCGTATTGGTGGCCGCGGGCGCGGGCAACAACGGGGGCGACGGCTGGGTGATCGCGCGCGCGCTGCATACGGCCGGTATTCCCGTGTGGGTCGCATCGATCGATCCCAAGACCGACGACGCGATCGACAATCGCGCCCTCGCGCGCGTCGACGGCGTGCGCGAGCTGGGCCGCGAAGAACCCTGGCCCCAGGCCGGCGTCGCGGTCGACGCCTTGCTGGGCACCGGCGCGGTCGGTCCCGCCAAGGGCGACGTCCTCGCGCTCGCGCAGCGGATCGCGGAATACGGCGCGCCGATCGTGGCCGTCGACGGTCCGACGGGCCTCGATCTCACGAGCGGCGAGGCGCACGGCCCACTGCACGCGCAGCTCACGGTGACGTTCGGCGGTCCGCGCCGCGGGCATCTCCTGGCGCGCGAATGGTGCGGCAAGGTGGTGGTTGTCGACATCGGATTCCCGCCACCGCCCCCCGATGCCGCCTGGCCCGTGCTCATCACCGACGCGTGGGCGGCCGAGCGGCTGCCGCGGCTCGCGCCGCAGATGCATAAGGGCGATCGCGGGCGCGTGTGCGTGATCGGCGGCGCGAACGGCATGAGTGGCGCGGCGCTCCACGCAGCGCGGGCGGCGCTCGCCGCCGGCGCCGGTCTCGTGAAGCTCGTTGCCGCGCGCGAGACGATCGCCGCTGCCCAGGCCAGTTTGCCCGACCTCTTGACCATCGAATCCGCTCTCGGTGAGCCAGTCGAGCCTGCGGTGCAGGAAGCCATCGATTGGGCGGATGCGCTCGTCGTCGGGCCCGGACTGGGCCGCGAGCCCCGTCACGCGCGCAAGGGTTTTCTCAGCGCGGTTCTTGCCCGGCGCCGCGGGCCTGCCGTGGTGGATGCCGATGCGTTGCATTTTCCCGAGTCCCTGGCCTCCACTCCCCAGCCCCTCGTCCTCACTCCGCACCTCGGGGAGTTTCGCGTGGTCGCGGGCGACGCCCTCGCGGACGAGGCATCGAACGATCGGTGGGGTGCCGCGGCACGCGCGAGCGCAAAGCTCAAATGCACCGTGCTGCTGAAAGGCGTGCCCACCGTGATCGCCGATCTGCGCGGCCCTGTACAGGTGGTGGCGAGCGGGAATCCGGGACTCGCGACCGGAGGCAGCGGCGATCTGCTCGCCGGATTCATCGGCGCCTTTCTCGCGCGCGGCACCGCGCCGGCCGAAGCCGCGGCGCTCGGCGCGCATGCGCTGGGCCGCGCCGCGGAGCAGGGCGCGCGCCAGTGGACCGCACGCAGCCTGCGGCCCGCCGATGTGCTCGCCGCGCTGCCCGACGTATGGCGCGCCTGGCAGAATCCGAAACCGCGCCGCCCCCCCATCCTCGTGGATCTTGAAGCTCCGGACCTGTTGTAACGCCGCAACACTGGCGGTGGCGTTGTACGCGTGCTCATCTTCCGCGCGCCCTGGAGACGTCCGTCCCGCCGGCGTCCTGAGTTCGGAGAACCGCGTCGTCATGTCCGACTTTTCGGTGATCGAGGCCGTCGCCGCGTCGTCGTGGTACGTGTATGCCGCGAGCACCCACGGCTTGCTGATCTACGACCGCGTGTCCCGGCGCTTTCGCAGTCCGGTGACGGCGATCGACGGCTATCCGGCGCTGCCGGTGCGGCGCGCAATCGCCGACCAAACGGCAAACGCCGTCTGGTTGGATCTCGGCGCCGGTGCGGGTTACCTCCGATACGACGTAGATGGACGCGCCTGGACGCCCGGCACGCCAACTTCCACCACAGGAACGCTGACCGTCGAAGCCGCGCTGGCCGGCGCCCCGCTCGTCGATGCGATGCGTGCCGCGATCCTCACCGATCAGCGGCTGCGCACGCATCAGTTCACCGCGGCGGCCGCGACGCCCGACCGGCCCGAGATTTTTTTCGGAACGAACGGTCTCGGTCTCGTGCGGGTCGACAAGCAGACAGGAGAATGGGAAGTGCTTTCGTACGGATTGCTCGCTCCAGCGGTCGGCGCGGTCGCGCTCAGCCCCGGTGGTCTCTGGGCCGCGACGAGCGCGCTCGCGGGACGCGCGCAACGCCGCGGCGTGAGCTGGGTCGCGAGCGACCTGTCCGCGACGAAGGGCTCCGAAGGCGGCCGCGCCGCGCTCGGCTTCTCCTTCTTATACGCGCGCAGGCTGCTGGTGGCCGGCGATCAACTGTGGATTGCCAGCGAACAGGGCGTTTTGCGCGTCGATTCGACCGGACTGGACGCGCACCTGTTCGAGCTGCCGGACGCGATCTGCCTCGCACCTTCCCCAAGAGGCATCTGGGCGGGAACGGCGCGCGGCCTTTCCTTAATAACACCAGACCAACACGTGCAGGACATCACTCCGCGCGGCATCGCAATCACGAGCCTGCTTGCCGCGGGCGACACGGTGTGGGTAGGAACGAGCTCGGGATTGGCGCGCGTGGTGCCCGGAGGAGCAGAGTTGACGATCCCTGCGGAATTGGGCGATCGTGCGAGCCTGCACGTGACCATTCGTGCGCTCGCGCGTCTTCAAGACACGATCGTGATGGCGACCGACCGGGAGCTCCTGTGGCGGGACCCGACGACACACGCGTGGACCACCGTCCCGTTGCCGCCGGCGCTCGGCATTCCCACCGCGCTCGCGACGACTCCGCAGGGCGGTCTCTGGATCGGCGGCACGCGCGGCCTCGCGCAGGCCGACATTCGCAGCGGGCTGATGCAGGTGCACACTGTGCCATTCGAGATTCCCGCGCCGGTGCGCGACCTCGCGGCCGATCGCGAGTATCTCTGGGCCGCGACGGACAGCGGGTTGGTGCGGATCCAATGAACCTGGGCCCCGGCAAGGAATTCGATCGGATTCGGGCGATCATGAGTCGCCTCGAGGAACTGCTGCCCGGAAACCAGCCGCTGGGAGACGATTGCGCGCTGATTCCGATCGGCGGCACGACGCTCGCGCTCAGCATCGACAGTGCGATCGAGGGCGTCCATTTCCGCACCGACTGGCTCGACTTCAAGGAAATAGGATTCCGCGCGGCCGGCGCCGCGCTGTCCGATCTCGCGGCCGAAGGCGCGATGCCCATCGGCGTGCTCGTCTCACTTGGCCTGCCGGACAAGAACGGCACTCCACACGATCCGGCCGTCGAGATCATGGAAGGCGTCGCCGCGATGTGCGGCAATCTGGGCGCGCAAATCCTGGGCGGCGACATGACACGCGCCGACAAATACAGCGTCGACGTGTGCGTCATCGGTCAGGCCGAGCACCCGGTACGGCGCGCGGGCGCGCGCGAGGGCGACGCGGTCTGGGTCACGGGCTATCTTGGAGGAGCGGGACTCGCGCTGGCCAAGTTGCAGCGAGGCGAGCCGATGTCGAAGCCGCTGCGCAACCGCTACGCGTGCCCCGAGCCGCGCCTCGAAGCGGGCCGCTGGCTCGCGGCGCATGGCGCCACGGCGATGATCGACATCTCGGACGGGCTCGCCGCCGATGCGCAGCACCTGGTGGCCGCGTCGGAAGTGGGGATCGAAATCAATCTCGAGCGGATTCCGCTGTGGGAGGGCGTCGACGCGATGGCCGCAGCCGCGAGCGGTGAAGAGTTCGAGCTGCTGTTGACGATGCCGCCCGCCTTCGGCGATTCGAGCGCCTCGTCGTTCCGCGCGCAAACCGGGGTCGAGCTGAGCCGCATCGGGACCTGCCTGCGCGAGGCGGGCGGGCGCCGGGGCGGCCTGCGCCTGCTGGACCACAACCAGCCAGTGAGCTTGCCGGCGGGGTACGATCACTTCGCGTGATCCGCACCCTCTGGTATTACATCGTTCTCCTCACTTCGACCATCGTACACGCGGGCGGCACGTTCCTCGCGGGCCTGCTGCGCGTTCCCAACCGCGTCGGCGGGGTGTACGACTGGGGCAGCGTCGATTGGTCGCGCGAGATCCTGAAAGCGGCCGGCACGCCGGTCATCGCGGAGGGGCTCGAGCGGATTCCGCGGAACCAGCCGGTCATCTACGTCTCCAACCATTCGTCGATGTTCGACATCTGGGCGCTCTCGGCGACACTGCCGGGGTCGGTCCGGTTTCTGGCGAAACAGGAGCTGTTCAAGATTCCGCTCCTGGGCCCGGCGATGCGTGCCGCCGGTCACATTCCGATCGACCGCGCGGCGCGGAAGAAAGCGTTCGAAGCGTACGACGAAGTGGGAAAGATGATCCGGGCCGGGTTCTCGTCGCCCGTCGTCTTTCCCGAGGGCACGCGCAGCCGCACGGGTGAGCTGCTCCCCTTCAAGAACGCGCCGTTCGGTCTCGCCATTGCCGCCCAGGTTCCGATCATTCCCGTGTACGTGCATCACACTTTCGAGATTCTCCCCAAAGGTGGATGGCGCCTGCGCCCGCGACCGATCAAGCTATTGGTCGGTGAACCGATCGAAACGCGCGGGCTCCAGCCCATCGACCGCGAGCGGCTCCGCGACCAGGTTCGTGCCGCGATGGTTGCTCTCCAGTCCAAGGTACGATAGGGTTCGACCACCCATGAGCACAGTCATCTCGGTTCACGCGCGCGAAATCCTGGATAGTCGAGGCAATCCCACCGTCGAAACCGACGTGACGCTGGCGAGCGGCGCGGTCGGCACCGCCGCGGTGCCGAGCGGCGCGTCGACCGGCGAGCACGAGGCGGTCGAGCTGCGCGACGGCGATTCGAAACGCTTCGGCGGCAAAGGCGTGCTCGAAGCGGTCAAGAACGTCAATGAAATCATCGGCCCGCGGCTCGAAGGCCTGTCGGCCGAAGATCAGATCACGATCGATTACGCGATGCTCGATCTCGACGGCACGCCGAACAAAGGTCACCTCGGCGCCAACGCGATCCTGAGCGTGTCGCTCGCCGTCGCGCGGGCCGCGGCGCAGGACTGCGGGCTGCCGCTGTACCGCTACCTCGGCGGCCCGATGGCGCGCGTGCTGCCGGTCCCGATGAT
>DATMZX010000232.1:0-3582 GCA_035573235.1 Gemmatimonadales bacterium | reverse complement strand
TCCGTTCGCGCTCGAACCGCAGCCGTTCCGCCGTCACCGCACCCAGCACCAGAAATGTCACCGCGACCACACTCATGAACGCCTGCAGCACGCCGAGGCTTTCATGCAGCTCCGGCCGCATGAATGGGCCGTGCGCCTGCTAGATCGCCGCGAGCACAGCCACTTTCACCGCGTACAGCGCGGTGGCGGCGAAGCGGTCTTTATGGAACAGCGTGGACCGTATCCTGGGCGCGGCGGCGCTCGTCGGCGTCACGCTCGGCCTGCTTGCGCTCGCGCAGCTCGCGTACGTAGCTGCGGAATTGCTGGAACGACTGGGCGCGCGCCGCGGCCTGCATCAGATCCTCGCGCATGTACTGCAGCTGGCGCGCGCGCAGCCCTTCGTCGTAGTTGCCCTGCGGCAGGAAGTTGCCGAGCAGCGCCAGCGCCGGCGTGGGAATCTTGATCCCGGCGATGTGAATGAAGGCGGAGTCGAGACCCCAGGTGGGCTTGTCGGGGGTGCCGCCGATCGTCCACGACGGACGCTGCTTCTCGCGCTGGATCTGGTCGAGCACCTGGTTCAGCGAATCGACCATCGCCTTGAGTCGCGCGATCGCTTGTTGGTTGCGGCCGGCCGTATCGCCGTAGATCGTCGCGGCGACCGCCGCGGGCAGTCCGGGGCGCGGGCTCACCCACAACCGTCCATCCCCCACCTGAGGCGACAGCGACGTCACCGTCTCCCCCACCGTACTGTAGCTCCGGACCGCGTTGGTATCGCGAATCGGCTTGTCGACGGGAAGGGGCGCGGCCGGCTCCGGCGTGGGAGTCGCCGCCGCGGGTGGCGGCGCGGCCGCGGCAGCCACTGCCGGAGGCGGGGCGAGCGACGGCCGCTGCGCGCTGTCGCGCTGCGCCTGCGCCGTCGGACCCTTCGCGCGCAGCTCGCGCGTGCCGAGGAAAAACACGACAGTGTCGCCGATCGCCTCCGGCTGTTGACCGGTGGCGCTGGATCGGCGCCACGGCGCTTGCAGCGGAACAATGATGAACACCGCGACCGCAACGATGTGCAGCGCCGCCGTGAGGAGCCACGCGCGACCGAGCGGCTGGCGGGAATTCAGGCGCTCAAACAGCGGCGAGCACCTTTCCCAGACGCTCCGACGCTTCGATCAGACGCGGCGCCGGAACCGTGAGCGCGATGCGGAAGAATCCATCCGCGCTCGCGCCGAACGCGCTGCCGGGCAGCGTCACCACCCCCACGTCTTCGAGCGCGCGCTTCTGGAAAGCGGCGGAAGGCAAGCCGTCGGGCAAAGGAATCCACAGATACAGCGTCGCGCGCGGGGATTCGATTTCGAATCCGTTGGAGCGCAGCACCGGGACGATCGCGTCGCGGCGCTCTTTGAATTGCGCCGCATACCCGGACGCGATCTGCTCCGCCTGCTTGAGCACCTCGGCGCCGGCCGCCTGCACCGCGAGGAACGCGCCGGTATCGATGTAGTTCTTCACGCGCGCGAGCGCCGCGATCCGGTCCGGCCGTCCGACGGCCCAGCCGAGGCGCCAGCCCGTCATGCAGAAGCTCTTGGACAGCGAATGAAATTCCACGGCGACGTCCATCGCGCCGGGGACTTCGAAGATCGAGGGTGCGACGTACCCGTCGAACGTGATCTCGCAGTACGGATTGTCGTACGCGAGCACGATGTCGTGTTGGCGACAGGTCGCGATCACGCGTTCCAGATACTCGCGCGGCGCGGCCGCCGCGGTCGGATTGTTGGGGTAGTTCAGATACACGAGCTTCGCGCGCTTCAATACCTGAGCGGGAATCTCGTCCAGCTCGAGCAGGAAATCGGTGCGGGGCGTGAGATCGTAGAGGTACGGCTCGCCGTCGGCGAGCACTGTGCCCCCATGATAGACCGCGTATCCGGGCACGGGCACGATCGCGATGTCGCCCGGATCGAGCAGCGCGGTTGCGAGGTGCGCGATCCCTTCCTTGGAGCCGAGCAGCGGATGCAGCTCGGTGAACGGATCGACTTTCACGCCGAAGCGGCGCTGCATGTACGCCGCGGCCGCTTCCCGGAACGCCGGCAAGCCGATCTGAAACGCATAGCGGCTCATCGCCGGATCCTGGAGCGCGCGCGCCAGCGCTTTCACCGCGACCTCGGGCGGCGCAAAGTCGGCATCCCCTGCCCCGACGTCGATGACGTCGACCCCCTGCTGGATGAGCCGCCGCTTGATCGCGGGCAGCTCGGCCATGGGATAGGTGGGCAGTTGCGCAACGCGCTTGCTAAAGCTCATCAATGGGAATCTAGCGCCGGCGCACCGATGCCGTGCATGGCGAAGAATTCCTCCAATTCGAGCCGGATTTCAGGCCAATTGCCGATCGCCTTGGTCGCCGGGGGCAGGCCTTCGAGCATCATGGCTCCATAACGCTTGGTGACGACTCTTCGATCCAGCAGCACGACGGCGCCCACATCGGATTTGGTCCGAATCAGCCGGCCGAATCCCTGTTTCAACTTGAGCGCGGCCAGCGGCACGAGATAGTTCGTGAAGCCGTCCACGCCCGCTTGAGTGAGACGCTCCAGGCGCGCGGCGGTTAGGGGCTCCGTCGGCACTTTGAACGGCAGCTTCGCGAGAATCAGCACGCGCAGCGCGCGACCGGGCACGTCCACCCCTTCCCAGAAGGAATCCGTTCCCAACAGAATCGCGGAGCCCGCTTCGCGGAAGCGGCGCAGCAGCTGGTCGCGCTGTCCCTCGCCCTGCACCAGCAGCGGCCAGCGCGCGCCGACCTCGCCGCGAATCGCGTCGGCCGCGCGGCGCAGCGCGGTGTGACTCGTGAACAGGCCGAAGATCCCGCCGTCGGACGCGTGGGCCAGCTCGAGCAGCACGCGCGCGACCGCGGCGCTGTGGCCCGACTCGTCGTCCCGCGGCTCGGGGACGTCGGTGGGGATCCCGAACACGCATTGGGCGCTGAAGTCGAAGGGCGACGGCAGGACTTCGCGCACCGTCACGCGCGACGGCGGCAGCGAGAGTCCGAGCCGCTCCTCGAGGAACGTGAACTCGCCGCCCGCCGCGAGCGTCGCGCTCGTGAGGATCACCGTCTCGGTGCGGTCGAACAGCGCCTCCTTGAGGATCGGTGCCATGTCGAGCGGCACGGCAGAGAGCGTGAGATTCGGTGTGCGCCGCCCGCGCCGTTCCATCCAACGGACGGCGGGACTCGTCGACGGACGATAGCCGACCGGTTGGAGCGTCGCCTTCAATCCCTCGGCGGCGGTGTCGAGCCGCCGCACCACGCCGCGCAATTCGCCGATCAAGCGCGTGCGCATCTCCGCCGGATCGTCGATCGACAGCCGGTCGGCGATGGTCTCCACGCCGTCGCGCAGCTTGCTGAAGGCGATCAGCAGATTGTCGAGCGCGACGTCGAGTCCCTCGCGCCAGACGTTGTCTTCCTTGAACGAATCGGTGAGACGCAGCACCGGGTCCGCGCCGTCGAGCCGGCGGTTCAGTCGCCCGAACAGCTCTTCAGCCGAACGCCGCGCGGCAAGAAGCGCGTCGAACACGGTGCGCGACAAGAGATCGCGGCTCGCCGATCCCATCAAATCGTTGTGCGTACTCAGC
>DATMZX010000231.1:0-4553 GCA_035573235.1 Gemmatimonadales bacterium | reverse complement strand
GGCCACCGGGATGGCGACGTTCTTGACGGCGAAGAAGGCGAGCTTGTTTTCCCAGTAGAGGCGGGCCGAGGAGATCGCCGTGTTGGTCAGCCAATAGAGCGTGACGTTGTCGAGCACGTCGTCGCGCGTCAGCCCCTCGGTCCCGCCGGCGAACACCCGCGCGATCATCTGCTGGCTGGCGGCGTCGTGGTCGAGCATCCAGGCCGCCAGCCCGACCGGCGAGTCGACGAGGCCGTAGAGGGTCTGCGGGCGCAGCGACATCTCCTGGGCGTAGCCGAGCCCGTATTTGTAGAAGAAGATCAGCTGGTCCCAGGCGCTCTGCTCCTCAGCCGAAAGTCCGGCGGGCGCAGGCCCTCCGGCCGAGAGCGCCTTCGACACGTTGGGCGGCGCGGTCGCCGGCATGTTGGTGTGGATGCCGAGCAGACCGGGCGGCTCTTGCAACGCCATCACCTCGGAGACCGCGTTGCCCCAGTCGCCGCCCTGCGCGACGTACTTCGTGTAGCCCAGCCGCTGCATCAGCGTCGCCCAGGCCCTGGCGATGGTGACCGGGTTCCAGCCCGGACGGGTCGGCTTGCCAGAGAAGCCGTAGCCGGGCAGCGACGGGATCACCACGTGGAATGCATCGTCGGCTGTGCCGCCGTGCGCGGTGGGATTTGTGAGCGGGTCCACGACTTTGAGCTGCTCGATGATCGAGCCGGGCCAACCGTGGGTGATGATGACGGGCAGCGCGTGCTCGTGCTTCGAGCGCACGTGGATGAAGTGGATGTCGAGCCCGTCGATGTTCGTCAAGAAGTTAGGCAGCGCGTTGATGCGCGCCTCGCACGTGCGCCAGTCGTAGGCGGTCGCCCAGTGGTGCGCGAGAGATTGCATCGTCGAGAGCTGCACACCTTGCGTGTCGTCGGCGACCGTCTCCTGTTCGGGCCACTTCGTGTCTTTGACACGTTTGAACAAGTCGGCGAGCTCGGCCTCGGGCACGATCACGCGAAACGGTCGGATATCGGGGCTTCCGGCGAGTGTCGGCCGAGTGGCTTGGGGCAGAGTGGCGGTCATCTGGGTAACCCTCCAGGAGATTCCGAGAGATCGGAGCGAGGCTGCCGCAGCGATCACAGCTGCGGCCTCGCAAAACCGGCGTCGATCGACATCGGATGAGTGGGACACGCGTGGCCTCCAGGTGGTGCGGTCGACCAAGTGATCCGTGCGCGTGGATCAGATCGGCAGAATGCGGCCTCATCGCAGCGAAAAATCACCATTGTCGAAAAACGGCGTGGTCACACCATTGTACCGGCGTGGTCGCGCCATTGTACCATGGTATCGGCAGGGCATGCTAGAGCATGCCGGTGCGCGTGTGTGACTTCTGGAATCACCAACATGCGTTTCGGCGCCCCGTCCGGGTCCTCTCGAGCGGGTGCACGGGCGAATGCCGATCTCGCAGCGGGCGTTAGGCCCGCGCGGCGGCGGTTTTCGTTAGGCGCGCCGATGGGGATTGCCGCCCGTCGTGCGATGTGGTAGATTTCAGAACATCGCGGTGAAGTCACCAGTGCGATGGGTTCGCAATCATGCTGCCGGCGCTTCTGGCGACGCCCCTACCAACGAGGCACGCCATGCAGAACCACTCCCCCGCGTTCACGTGGGTCCCCAACGCCGTCCGTCCGCGCGCGCTTCCTATGCCGCCGTTAGGCGGATACCCGCCCGTGGACCTCGACGCCGATTGTCCGTGGCGCATGTCGCAGTCCACGCGACGGACGAGCGCCGCCGTCACCATCGGCATCTGGGTGCTGCTCGCCATGTTCGCCCTCCTCGTCAGCCGCGTGCTGATGGGGGGATGACGCGCCGCGCGCGACGGCGGCGTTAGGCTGGTATCGCGGGCGCGACGCGCGGGCCGCGCCGGCCAGTGCGGCATGGGCCATTCTCCTGGGAAGCATGCCCGATGGTCTATTGACCTACTGTCCAATGAAGGATATCATGTATTAACCGCTTGGTCAACAGCGGCGCGTGCCCCCAGGAGAGCGGGCGCGAGGGCGGCCGACGTCGAGAACGTGCGATGACGGGAAGGATGCCGCTCATCTCGTTGTTGTCGATGAGGGCCCCTGACGAGAGCGACAAATTCCCGAGGAGACCGTACCATGATGAGTGTCGATGCGAGGCACAGTCCATTCTATGCATGGATCGACCACGTAGCGATTCGTGCGCTCCTCCGCGCTGCCGTCGATCTACCGCCTGGCGAGCGGCTGGTGCTGATCAAGGGCCTGGTTCCCGGTCTCGTCGACGACATCGGCGAAGCAACGTTGGAAAAATTTCTGGACGAGGTACGCATCAAGGCCCAACGCTACGCGGAAGCCGTCGCGCATCCAGGGGAGGGCGGTGCCACCCGGTGCATCGCGAGCGAGCCGCTCGGAGGCCCCGTTCGTGATGGCGAAGCTCACCTACCCGGGACTCGCGACCCACGACGTCCGGGTGGCCGTGCCCTCGAGCGACAATGGGAAACAGTTTTCTGGAACGAGATCGGCGGTCCGGCGGCGAAGGACGACGGTCAATCGACGTAGCCCCTTCCTGGACACCGCTGCCTTCGTGGGCGCCTCATGGTCCCCATCATCTCGGCGTTAGGCGCGAGGTCCAGATCGCGGGGACGTCCGCCGATCAGGCCGGCGTTAGGCGAGTGTCGCGGCAGCGACTCGAGGACCACGCCTCACCGCTCGGGTCTCGTGATGCCCCATCACGCCGTGCGCCGCCGCCCGATACTCCGCGATGTCGAAGCGCTCGGGATCGATCATGGCCTGGACCGCGCATCCGTTGATGAGACTGACGGCGATGGCGGCCAAACCCTCGGCCGTCACGCCCGTGAACCTCGCCGGATGTGTCTGCAACACCTCCTCGGCGAATGTTCGGAATGCCGCGCGGTACTGCTCCAGCGCCGTGCTGACCTTCGTGCGGACGCGGCTATGGCGCGACCCAAGCGCCCAGTACTCGAAGAACAGCCGCATGCGGCGCGGCTCCTGCGAGAGTCGATCCATCTCCTGACGGATCACGGCAACAAAGCGATCGAGCGCATTGGGAAGCCGAAGGACGTCCTCGGATATGGTGAGCATGAAGGTCGTGGCGAGCACCCGGTCGAGCAGGGCCGTGACGAGCTCATCTTTCCGCCGAAAGTGAAAGAGCACGAGTCCATGGCTGAGCTTCGCCCGAGCCGCAACCGCGCGCACGGTGAGCGCGTCGATCCCGTTGCGCGAGGCGACGGCGTGGGCCGCCGCCAAGATCTGTTCGCGGCGCGTTTCCTCCGATGCTTTCTGTCCCGGCATGGGCCATTCTCCTGGGGATTATGCCCGATTCGTCTATTGACCTGCTGTTCAATGAAGGGTATCATGTATTAACCGCTTGGTCAATACCGGCGCGTGCCCTCAGGAGAGCGGGTTCGAGGGGGCCGCGCAACCGATGAACTGGAAGCCCTCGGGGCCCGGCTCTCCGGCGAACGCGCAGGCAGGGCTCCTCGCGAAAGAGAGTTGAGTATGCTGTATGCAACTGCGACGACCCGGAACGCCCCGGTCTTTGGATTGCGGCGTGAGATCGACAAGCTATTCGAGGACACCTTCGGACGCGGCCCGGATGGACAGCACGCGTGGACACCGGCGGTCGACATCTCCGAAACCGACAACGAGCTGACGTTCGTCGTCGAGCTGCCGGGGATGAAGGCGGAGGACGTCGATGTGAGCGCCCTCGATGGAATCCTCACCATCAAGGGCCAGCGTCTCGACGAGCGGACCGTGGGTGAGAACGAACGCTATCACCTCGTCGAACGAAATTTTGGGTCGTTCCTGCGGCGCTTTCAGTTGCCGCAAGGTGTCGACGCCGGGAAGATCCGCGCCGACGTCGAGAACGGCGTGCTGCAGGTGCACATTCCGAAGGCAGCGGTGTCGAAGCCGATGAACGTCCGTGTCACAACCGGCACGAGCGCGACTCCGGCGCCGCAGCAGAATCTCAGCCGCGGCGCAGGAACCGCGGAACCGGCGGCGATGGCGGCGCAGTCGCGTCAGTCGGACTGACGGCCTAACGGCACGGTGCCGCGCGGTTGAACGGTACCGCGGTCCACGTACGCGTGCGCGACGGCGCGGGTCGATGACCCGCGCCGTCGTTCGTTCGCCGAGCGCCCGTTAGGCGCGAGGCAACCGTGGGGTTACCCGTCGGGGCGGCGCCCGTCGCGTCCCAAGAGCGCCGCGCTCGCATGGGCCGACTCATACTGCTCCGCCCATCGCCGGAGCACAGAGGCTGCCTCACCGGCGCTCAAATGGCGTTCTCGTCTGAGACGTGGAACGGCCAGGACCATGCTCGTGACGCCCCGCGCGCGAATCGAATCCAGCAGGGCAAAGCATGAGGCGTCGTGTGGTGTGACAGGCATGGGTCCGTCCTTTCATCCGTATGGGTCAAGCGCCAGCCTCGGTCTCCGCCACGTACCGTGGGAGGCGGAAGCTGAACACGGAGCCCTCGCCTACCACGCTGGCCGCCGTGAGATCGCCTTTCATCTCGCGAGCGAAACTGCGGCTGATCGCGAGACCGAGTCC
>DATMZX010000230.1:0-10024 GCA_035573235.1 Gemmatimonadales bacterium | reverse complement strand
GAGGCGGTGATCACGCGCGTCGTGGATGCACCGCGCGGAATGGTATTCGACGCACACACCAAGCCTGCCCTGGTGCAACGCTGGCTGCTCGGCCCGCCGGGCTGGACGATGCCCGTGTGCGAGATCGACCTGCGGGTCGGGGGCAAGTACCGTTACGAGTGGCGCACCGAGGATGGCCAGTCGATGGGCATGGGCGGAACGTTCAAGGAAATCGTCCGGCCGAGCCGCATTGTCGCCACGCAGCTGTTCGACCAGGACTGGACGGGAGGCGAGACGATCGTCTCCACCGACATCGTCGAGAAGAACGGCAAATCCACCATCACTACCACCGTGCGTTACTCCTCACGCGAGGCGCGCGACGCCGCGCTCCAGACCGGCATGACGTCGGGGATGGAAATGGGCTACGAGCTGCTGGAAGCGCTGCTGCAGGAGCCGGCCAATGGCTAGCCACAAGATCACGCCATTCCTATGGTTTGATAATCAGGCGGAAGCGGCGGCGCGCTTCTACACTTCCGTTTTCAAGAACTCGAAGCTGCTCAACGTCACGCCGATGGTCGTCAGTTTCGAAATAGAAGGGCAGGAGATCATCGCGCTCAACGGCGGACCGCGGTTTCAGTTCAGCGAGGCCTTTTCGCTGCTGGTGAACTGCGACAGTCAGGACGAGGTCGACTACTACTGGTCGAGGCTCACGGCGGACGGCGGGCAGGAGAGCATGTGCGGCTGGCTCAAGGACAAGTTCGGCTTTTCGTGGCAGATCGTGCCCGTGCAGCTGAGCAAGCTCCTGGGGGACAAAGATCGCGAGCGGGCCGGCCGGGCCATGCAGGCGATGCTCAAGATGAAAAAGATCGACATCGCGACGCTGATGCGGGCGAGCCATGGTCCTTGACTCCTGGTGACGAGGTCACCACTGTCATAGTGTTACCAGGAGGAATCGATGCTCTTTGCCCTCGCCATCGCGCTGCTGATCCCGTCCGGCGATCCGCCGGTGAAGCTCAAAGTCTCGAACGACATGTTCATGCGGGGGGACCGCGCCCGCGTCTACGTGAAGTCCGCTCAGCCGGGGTACCTGCTCGTGCTGCGGGCCGACGCGAAGGGCCGCGTGCGCGTGCTATTCCCGCAGGACCCGGACGACGATACCTACATCCGCGCCGGCAAGCAGCTCGAGGTCCGCGGCCGCGGTGACCGGGACGCGTTCACGGTCGACGACGCCGACGGCGCGGGAAAGATCATCGCGGTCGTCTCCCCCCAGCCATTCAACACCGCGGAGTATTCGCGCGGAGGCCACTGGGATTACTGGGCGCTCTCGCTGGTCGATACGACGTCGGTGGATGCGGAAGCGCTGCTACTCTCCATCGCGGATGGAATGTCCGCGCAAGGAGAGAAGTACGAGTACGACCTGGTGACGTATACCGTCGCGAGCGAAGAAGAGCACGGCGGCGGCTATGGCTACGCTCACCCTCGCGTTCACATCGGGATCTATGGCGGCTGGGGTTACGCGCCCCCGCTCGGCGCATGGGGATGGCGCGGCTGGTACGGGCCGGTACGGCGCCCGTGTTGGGGATGCCGCTGGTAGGCCGCGCGTCGACGCTAGTTTAGAATCCCTGCGTCAGGCTGAACCGCACCATCCAATTCTTCTGCGGCCGGTTGAACGGATGCACGACGTCCATCTGGCCGATCGCGTAGCCGAGCAGATTCATCCGGAATGAGATCCCCGCGCTCTTGATCACGTCGCGCGGACCGGTGCCGAAGATCTTGGCACCCTCGGTCTGCGTCCAGGCCACGCCGGCGTCATAGAAGATCCCCGCGTCGATCGGCAGGATTCCGTAATAGCCATTTCCCAGATGGAGCAGTCCAAACGGCGGGAACCGCAGCTCGGCGCTCGCGACGATGAACCGCGAGCCGATCATTTGATCGTACACCGGGCAGCGCCCGGAAATGGGACCGCACTCCGTGGCGCTGAAGCTGCCGACGTCGTAGCCGCGCACCAGCGTGGGATATCCGATGAACAGCGGATACATGCGCGGATCTTCAGCGTCCTTGCCGTAGCGGCCGACGTGCAGGACGCGGCCCGCGAGCGTGAACGGACGGAACGGCATGACGTAGCGGCGGTAATCGACCAGCCCGGTGAGGAAATTGAGCGTGCCGAATGTCGGATCGGCTTCCAAGCGCCAGCGTTGACCCAGGATCGGTCCGGTGGCGCCGAAAAACGAGTTGTCATGCACGATCGCCAGCGTCGCGTTGTACAGCATCAAACCATCGGGCGCGGGGAGCTTGTCCGTGCGATCGTCGATCACCCCGCCGCTGAAGGAGTCGTACGTCGTGGTCCGGACTTCATGCGAGAACGTGATGTTCGAAACGCCGATCGACCCTTCGATCCGGCGCGAGCGGTTGAAGGGATAGGCGGCGATCAGGCTGACATCGCGATTGGTCTGCTTGATGCGCTCGAGCTGCTCGACGTAATTGCCCGCGCTGTCGCTGCCGTAGTTGAAGTAGCCGGTGATGTACGGAATCCACTGGGCGCCGATCATCCAGTTCAAGCGGCGTCTCCGGTTGCCGTACGCCACCAGCCCCGCGAAGTCCGAAATCCGGCCGTTGACCTGGGCCATCGTCACGAGATTGTGATCGCCCAGCATGTCGCTCCAGTAGAGCGTGATGCCGCCGCCGATATAGGTGCCGAACCGGTCGGCCGCGATCGCGAGGCTGGGCTCCGCGATGAAGTCGAGCGACAACTTGGGATGGTACGCCTTGACCGCGCTGGCGAGGGTGTACTCCTCGGTGGCCGGCAGACCCTGCTCCGCATTCGTGAGCGTTGCCGCGATTCCCGTGCCGACTACTTCACGATCGAGCGGTGGCAACACCGCGGCGGCCTGCGGCATCGGCTTGACCGGACCACCCTGGAGCGTCTGGATGTCTTCGATCGCCTGAATCGCGTAGCCGTTGCTCGCGTACACCGTGAACACGGCACGATTCGACCTCGTCGCCACGCTCAACGCCGGGCTCAAGGCCGTGATGCCGGAGACGCCGGTGAACACGTTGGACACTTGCGTCATGACGCCGTCGCCGAGCGACAGGCGGTAAATGTTCGAAACGCCGCCGGGATCGGCGATGAAGTAGAGGCTGAGGCCGTCGGGACTCCACTGCGGATTGATGTGCTTGGCGCCGGACAGCCGCGGCAGCTGCGTGGCCTCGCCGCCGCGCGCGCTCATCACCGCGAGCTGATAGGGCGCGTATGACAAATCGTCGAGCGAGGTGCCGAATCGATCGGTCACGAAGGCGATCAAGTTCCCGTCGGGCGACCATGCCGGCTCGAGATCGGCGTAGGCATCGTTCGTCAGGCGTTGCGTCTGCTTCGTGTCGAGATCGTAGATGAACAGATCCGTGTAGCCGCCCACCTGCGAGCTGAACACGATCTTCTTTCCGTCAGGCGAAAAGCTCGGATTGAAGATTTCGCCGAGCGCCGAGAACTTGATCTCTTTGACGGTTTTGCCGTTGTTGCCGTTGATGATCCGCAGCGCGGGGCGGCCGGTGACGACCGCGCCGAACACAAAGCGGGTCCCGTCCGGACTCCACGCGCCCGCCGAGTTGATGAACTGCATGCTCTCGAGGTGCGGGTCGCGGGTGGACGACACGATCTTCCGGATCGTTCTCCCGTTCTCGGCGTTGGCGAGATACATGTCGATGGAAAAGAGTCCCACGTCCGACATGTAGACCATGCGGGTGCCGTCCGGACTGATGGCCGGCGCCAGGTTGTAGTGCGACGTCTGGTTGCCGGGGCTGACGAGCAGCCGCGCACCGACCGTCGACACGACCACGTTCCGCTCGCGCTGGATCCCGGCCTTGTCGCTCGGGAGCTCGGTGCCGGTCGCCTGCGCGACCTGTTCGGCGGCCGCCGTCAGCGCGCGGTGCCAGTCGGCGAACAGGCTGTCGACGGGGCGGTGGGTCATCTGCTCGAGCGAGATCGCGACGTTGCCGTTGCGGCCGGCGGCGCGGAGCAGGGCCCCGACGACGTCGTCGCCGTAGGTGCCGCCCATGTACGCCCAAAACGCCTGGCCCCAGCGATACGGGAAGTACTTGTAGTCCTGCAGCTGCGCGAATTTCGGCAGCTCACCGCGACGGACCGCGTCGCGCATCCACATCGTCGTATTCGGATCGACCGGGCCCAGCGACACGTACTCCGCCATGCCTTCGATGAACCACAGCGGCACGCGCGTCAGTCCCGTCATGGATTGGCGACCGACGCCGGTGATGTCGTACTGGAACGCGTGTGTGAGCTCGTGGCCGATCACGTGATCGGTCTCCGCGAGTGAGGCGCCCATCGGCAGGATGATGCGGCGCTTCAAGCTTTCCGTGACGCCGCCCGTCCCTTCGCCCGGACTCTCGCCCAGGACGTTGGTCTGCTCGAAATCGGGGTGGTCGGAGTAGAGGACGAGCGGCTGGCGGCTGCTCAGCTGGTGACGCAGCACCGTGGAGATGCGCTCATACCAGCGCTCGGCCATCCGCGCCGCCTGGGCCGCCGACGCCGCTTCTTTATCGTAGAAGTAGATGTCGAAGTGCTGCGTCCGGAGGATTTTGAAATTGAATGTTTCGTACTGAACGGAATTGCGGCCGAAGTACTGTGCCGTGGCTGGGCGGACGACAAAGAGACCCAGCGCGACCAGCAACAGGCTGATCCGACGAGTGTGGTTCATTTCCTTGGATTACCCCCGGTACCGGACAAGTTGCCTGCTCCAGGCCTCTCATGAACGTACAACGTTCCTAGTGAGTTCGCGTATGAAGCACCGATGCCTCCCCCAGCCGTTCCAACCCGCCCACTTGGCTCAACCGGTGAACATGTGTCCTGTCTAGGTGTCGGGGGGGCAAGCTTGGGCGGCACAGACGTCGCCGAAACGCTCGCCATCCGCATCATTCGTACCGCGATCGATGGAGGCATCTGGGCGCGGTTGCAGCCCCTAGCCGAGTAGGGCATGTTCGAGCGGTGAGCGCGCCGCAATCTCCGACCGCAGCCACGAAGCCCGCGGGCACGACGTCCCGCGTCGCAGCGATCGACCTGATTCGCGGCGCGGTGATGATCCTGATGGCGATCGATCATGTGCGCGTGTATTCCGGAGTCCCCGCCGGCGGACCCACGGCAGGGGTTTTCCTTACCCGCTGGATCACGCATTTCGTCGCGCCGGCTTTCATTTTTCTCGCGGGCACGAGCGCGTTCTTCTACGGCAAGAAGCACAGCGACCTCTCCAGATTCCTGCTGAAGCGCGGTCTGTGGCTCGTCCTGCTCGAGCTCACCGTCATCCGCGTCGCCTGGACGTTCAATTTCGATTTCAAGAATTACATGATGGCCGGAGTCATCTGGGTGATCGGCTGGTGCATGGTCATCATGGCCGCGCTGGTACGCCTGCGGCCGCGCACCGTCGGCATCGTGGGCGTCGCGATCGTCGCGCTGCATAACGGACTCATGGGCCCGCTGATGCGCCTGCTGCCGCTCGGTGAGGCCTGGAAGATTGTCTATACCGGCTTCTTCGATGGACCGGTGAACGGCACGCCGCTGATCGTGCTCTACTCGATCATCCCGTGGATTGGCGTGATGGCGGCGGGGTACGGGTTTGGAATGGTTCTGATCCAGGAACCCGCACGACGCAACCAGCTGTGCCTGCGGATCGGGCTTGGCGCGATCGCGCTGTTCCTCGTGCTGCGCGGATTCAATCTGTACGGCGACCCGCGGCCCTGGAGCAACACGCCGCCGATGCCGGCGTTCCTCTCGTTCCTCAACACCTCGAAGTATCCCGCGTCGCTCAACTTCCTGTTGATGACGCTGGGCCCGACGATCGCGCTGATCCCGCTGCTCGATCGGGCGCGAGGAAGAGTTGCCGAATGGGTGACGACCTTCGGGCGGGTACCCTTCTTCTATTACGTACTCCACATCCCGCTCATCCACGTGCTCGCGCTGCTCGTGGCGACGCTGCGCTCGCCGGACGCGACCTGGTGGCTCTTCACCAACCATCCGATGGGAAACCCACCACCGCCCGATGGCTACATGTGGGGCCTGGGGTTGCTGTATCTCGTCTGGGCGCTCGCCGTCGTGATGCTGTACTTCCCATCCCGCTGGTACGCCGATCTGAAGGCCCGCCGCACCGACTGGTGGCTGAAGTACCTCTAGTCCGCTACTGCCGGCAGGGGGCGTTGGGATCCGCCGGCTTCGGCACGTCGCGCTTGGGCCGCTCCGGCGCGTTCGCGATCGCCAGCGCGCCGTCGTGCACCATCTGCGCGACCCGCGCGAGGTCCGGATAGCTGATGTACTGCGCCTCGTCCGTCACCTGGTGATAGTCGAGGTGCTCCCCGCGCGAAAAGGCGACCGACGGAATGCCGTAGCGCGCGTAACTGTAGTGATCGGCGCGGCAGTAGTACTGCAACGGATGACCGGGCGCGTCGTAGGTGTAATCGAACACGAACGGCACCGGCTGCCGCGCATTCGCCGCCTCCAGCATCTCGCCGAATTCACGCGAAATGCGCTTCGCGCCGATGACCTCGAGATAGGTCGGACTTCCCGCTTCGGTCCCGCCACGCGGGAAATCGGACGGCGTGCCGCGGCCGATCATGTCCTGGTCGATCTCGCCGACGATCGAATCGATCGGCACGGTCGGATGATCGGCGTACCAGCGCGAGCCAAGCAGTCCCGCTTCCTCGCCGGTGTGACTGACGAACAGAATCGAGCGCCGCGGTTTGGCGTCGCCGCGGGCAAATGACTCGGCGATCTCGAGGATCGCGACCGTGCCGGAGCCGTCGTCATCGGCGCCGTTGCGGATCGAATCGAGCCGAGGCTTGTGAACCTGGCGCAAACTGTCGAGGATCGCGCGAATGCGGACGGTTTCCTCCGGCGTCGCCGGCCGCATGGGATTGTCGGCGCCCATGGGGCGGACGACGCGATTGAACGCGCGCAATGAATCGTGATCGACGGGGCTGTGGTCGAATCCGACGTGATCGTGATGCGCCGACAGCGATAGATACTCCGTGCGCAGCACCGGATCGCTGCCGCGCAGGATGCCGACGACGTTGCGCGCCTGCCAGCGCACGGGCGTGCGCGGGAAGTCGTAGTTGCCGGTGACGGTATTCTGCACCGTGGTTCCGGGCGTGAACGTGTACGGCTGGGCGCCGAGCAGCGCGGCGGCGCCCGAACGCGAGAGCCAGACGAGCGAGAGCGCGCGGGGATTGCGCGTCGTATCGGCCACGGGCCGGCCATCGCGGATGCGGGCGACCTGCTCGCCGCCGAGCTGCTCGAGTGCCACGACGCCGATCGCCGCCGCTTCGCGGTAGCGGCCGAGGAAGGGACCGAGGATCGAACGGAAATTGGCGCCTTCCGGTACATCGATCACGACAAACTTGCCGGCGATGTCCGTCGGCGCCATGGCGCGTGCCGTGTCACTCGCGGAGCCGACGTACACGACCGCCGTCCGATCGAACGCGCGCGGCGGCGGGGCGAAGGACGCAGGCAGGAAGTCGATGCCCAGCCGCAGCGTCATGCCGGAGCTGGTCGTCAAAGTGGACTTCGGATCGACGCGCGTGTCCCAGAACGGCACTGCCTGGAAATACGTGCCGTTGTCGCCGCCGGGCTCGAGCCCGAGTCGCTGAAACTCGGCGGCGACGTACGCCGAGGCCTTCGAGGCGCCCTCGCTTCCTGTCTCGCGACCCATCAGAGAGTCGTCTGCGATCAAATAAAGTCGGCGTTCCAAATCGCGCGCTGTGATCGCGGCTTCGGTGTCGCCAGCTGGTGTGAGCCGCGATGGTTTTTGGCAGGAGGTGCCGAGCGTCACGAGCGCGGCGGTGGTCAGAAGCAATCGATTCATCTACAGCTCCGCAAAGGTGTGGATGACAGGGTGTCCGTTTGCTGTCTCCGGCGGCGCGCCGCGCACGCACAGTGCCGTGCGCATCCCGGCGCTGCGTGCCGCGTCGAGCTCCGCCGCGACGTCCGAAATGAACAGCACATCCTCCGGCCGGCAGCGCAGCTCGGTGGCGATATGCTCGTAACTGAGCGCATCGCGCTTGGGGCCGGTCGTCGTGTCGAAATAGCCTGAAAGAAATGCCGAGAGGTCACCGGCGATAGTATTCGCGAACAGATTGCGCTGCGCCTGTACGCTTCCTGACGAAAAGATGGCGATTCGCTTACCGGCCTCGTGCCAGCGCGCCAGGGCAGGGCGAACGTCGGCGTAGACTTCGCCCTTGCCTTTCAGCGCACCGGCGCGGTATCCGGCCTCCCAGATCTTTCCCTGCAGCGACTTGAGGCCTGTCGATTTGCGGTCCCGGTCCATCAGCCAGTACACGAACGCCTCCGCCGACTTCAGCTCGTCGGCGGGATCCCACGGCGGCAGGTTGGCGGGGCGGGGATGCTCCAGCGCGTGCTCACGCCGCAGCAGCTCGATGTCGGCGCGCACCGCCTCGTCGGACGCATGACGCTGGAGAAACTCGCGCGCACGCGCGCGCGCGTAGGGAAAGAGCACCTGATGGACGAACTCGATGGGTGTGGTCGTGCCCTCGATATCCAGCAGGATGGCGCGGGTGTTCGTCAGCTGAGGCGCGCCGATGCTCCGAGCGGGATGTAGGCGGGACCCATGCACAGGGGCTGATATCCCTTATCGGTGCCGCTATTCGTGTAATGCGGTGTCCAGCCCGCCTTGTCCTGGAACAGCCGGATCGCGCGGATGTCCTTGTCGGCGCACAGATCGAACCAGTGATGCGTGCCGCGCGGGACGCGGATCAGGTCGCCGGCCTCGACTTCGACGGCGATGACCGGCCCCGTGGTGGGATGAATGTGGAACAGACCGCGGCCGCGAATGATGAACCGCACCTCGTCTTCGTCGTGCCAGTGCTCCGTGCTGAACTTGGCGAGCATGGCCTCGAGGCCCGGCGTGGCCGGCGTGACGTCGATGATGTCGGCGGTCACGTACCCGCCCTTGGCCTTGAGTTTCTCGATCTCAGGGGCGTATGCCGCGAGCACCGCGTCGGCGGGCGCATTGGCCGCCGCCCGCTGCGCCAGCGGCCAGCGCTGGTACTCGATGCCCAGCGTCGCGAGATACGCCGTCACTTCGTCCTGATCGGTCAACGTCCGCTGCTCGGACGGAATTCTCACGCTTGCCATGTGCCGCCTCGCTTTCGTCCCATCGCTTCGAACAAGAACTCGAGGATCTCGAGCTGCCGTTTCGCTTCCGCGAGATCCTGGCCCCAGGTGTACAGCCCGTGACGGCGAATCAGAAAGCCGTGGATTTCGGGATGCTCGCGCAGCTTCTGTTCGATGCGCGGCGCCGCCGCACTCCAGTCCTGCGTGTTGTCGACGACCGGCAGCCATTCGCGATGCTCGTGCGTGCGAACGCCCTCCAGTCCCTTCAGCATTTCATACCCTTCGATCTCCAGCCCGCCGGACGCCTCGCCCACGGCGTCCGATAGAATCGTGCTCCAAATCGAGTGCGTATGCAACACCGCTCCGGCCCCGCGGGCGCGCGCAATGGCGAGATGCAACGCCGTTTCCGCGGAGGGTTTACCGTCGCCTTGCACGAGGCGGCCGTGCTCGTCGATTTCCACGATCTGCTGCGGCTCGAGCAGGCCTTTGTCGAGGCCGCTCGATGTGATGGCGAGCGTCAGAGGATGGCGTTGCACCACGGCGCTGAAATTGCCGCTCGTCCCCAGCGCCCAGCCGCGCGCGTAACAGTGCCGTGCGATTGCGGCGAGGTCGACGGCCAGCGACTCGAAGTTACTGGCGAGGGACAATGGTTCCGGTGACGTCGATGTGAACCGGATAGCCTTCCAGCGTGGGCGGCACGCGACGCCGGATCTCGTCGCTCACGCGTCCGACGAGCACGCGAATGCACGGCGCGCCGTCGCAGCGGCCCACGGCCGTGCCGAGCACGCCGGGGACAGCCATCAGCGAATCGTTGTGCGCGGCGAGCACCGCGTCGATGGTCTTCGGCGCCTTGGTCACGGCCGGTCGTGTCTCCGTGCGAGAGCTCTCGGGGGCGGGCGGGGGGGTGATGCTGTCCAC
>DATMZX010000229.1:0-4839 GCA_035573235.1 Gemmatimonadales bacterium | reverse complement strand
CTGCGTGTCCTCGGATTGGTGTTCGCAACGCTCGCGCTGACGCACACTCATGTCGCGTCCGCGCAGTCCGCCGCACCCGACACCTCGCCCGATCCCTTCCTCTGGCTCGAGGACCAGCACGGTGCCCGCGCCATGGAGTGGGTCAAGGCCGAAAACGCCAAGACAACCGACGTGCTCGAGAAGGATCCCCACTATGCCTCGCTCTACGGCGCCGCGCTGGCGGTAGCCCAGTCGGCCGATCGCATCGCGTGGGGCTCGTTCTTAGGCGGCGCGATTTACAACTTCTGGCAAGACAGCACGCACGTCCGCGGGATCTGGCGCCGCACGAGCGTGGCGAGCTATCGCTCCGCGCATCCCAAGTGGACCACCGTTCTCGATCTCGATTCGCTGGCCAAGGCCGAACACGCCAACTGGGTGTGGCACGGCGCGCAGTGCGCCGAGCCGGCGGAACGGCGGTGCATCATTTCGCTCTCCGACGGCGGCGAAGATGCATCCACCGAGCGAGAGTTCGACCTCGTCTCCGGACGCTTCGTGAGCGGCGGCTTCGTGCTAACGCGCGGTAAGCAGCGCGTCACATGGGTGGGTGAAGACACGATCCTCGTCGCACGTGAATGGAAACCCGGCGATCTCACGGGGTCGGGGTACCCGTTCATCGTCAAGCGATTGGTACGCGGCCAGCCGGTCGACAACGCCACCGAAGTCTTTCGCGGCGCGGCAACCGACGGCGGTTACGGCGTGTCGCCGTTTACGATCGTCGACGGCAGCGGGCACCGCATGGTGGGGATCGTCCGGCCAACGAGCACGTTCGAAACCGAAGCCTACCTCGTGCGGCCCGAGGGCGTGGCGCGCCTAACGATCCCGGCCAAGTCGCAAATCACCGGGCTCGTGGACGGCCAGGTGATCGTCCAGCTTTCGGAGCCCTGGAAGGAGGGAAGCACCGAAATTCCGGCGGGGGCGGTCGCGTCGTTCGACCTGGCGAGCGCCAACGCGCATCCCGACCATTTATCGCCCGTCCCGGTGTTCGAGCCCGGGCCGCGCGAATCGGTCAACAACGTGAGCACGACGCGCGGTGCGCTGGTCATTTCCATTCTGCACGACGTGCGCGGACAGATCGCGCTGTTCACGCGCGGCGCGGGCGGCGCCTGGTCGCGCAAGCAGCTTCCGTTCCCCGATAACCTGGCGATCGCGATCAACGACGCCGACGTCCACGGCGACGACATGTTCGTCTCGGTGACCGGCTTCCTGACGCCGAGCAGCGAGTGGATCGCCAACGCGTCTAACGGAAGCGCGTCGTCGCTCAAGACGCTGCCGGCGCAGTTCGACGCCTCGCGCGACACGGTGGAACAATTCGAGGCGACGTCGAAGGATGGCACGAAGGTGCCGTATTTCGTGGTCCATCCGCGCGTGATGAAACTCGACGGCTCCAACCCGACGATTCTCAACGCCTACGGCGGCTTCGAAATCTCGATGACGCCTAACTATTCGGCGACGATCGGCAAGCTGTGGCTGGAACACGGCGGCGTGTTCGTGTTGGCGAACATCCGCGGTGGCGGCGAATTCGGTCCGGCGTGGCACGAGGCCGGGCTCAAGACGCATCGCCAGGTGATCTACGATGATTTCGCGGCGGTCGCGCAGGATCTCATCGCGCGGAAAATCACGAGCACGCCGAAACTCGGCATCATGGGCGGGTCTAACGGCGGATTGCTGATGGGCGTGGAGATGACCGAGCATCCCGATCTCTGGGGCGCGATCGACATCGAGGTACCGCTGCTCGACATGATGCGCTTCGAGAAGATCGACGCCGGCGAATCGTGGGTGGGCGAATACGGCAGCGTGTCGGTGCCGGCCGAGCGCGCGTTTCTGGCGTCGATCTCGCCGTATCAGAATCTGCGCAAGGGCGTGAAATATCCCGAGCCGCTCATCTGGACCACGACCAAGGATGATCGCGTTGGGCCGCAGCACGCGCGCAAGTATGCGGCGAAGATGGCGGCGATGGGCGATCCGTATCTGTTCTACGAGGTGATCGAAGGCGGCCACGGGTCGGGCGCCAACCTCAAGGAGCGGGCACACACGTCGGCCTTGGAGTTCACGTACTTCGCACGGATGCTGATGTAACGGTTCGAATGCCCATGCAACGCCCGCGTCTTGCGCGGTCGATCGGCGCGTTTGTCGTGCTGACGTTTGAGGTGACGAGTGGAGGGATTGCGCGCTGCTGCGCTCTGCTGCGTTAGGCCAACCCCGGGAACCTGAACCGCGAGATCGCGGGCCTTCATATGCATGGATCGACACGACCTGACCACCGTGCGCTGGCAGAAGCGGTTCGGCGAGCCGTTCTCGAAGCGCCTGCTGCGACCACGCCGACATTGCGCCAAGCGGTGGCGGCGAGAGCAGCCGGCGGTCCCCCCGCCCAACCTCCGTACGATGAGCTTGCGCGACAGATCGGCGACGCCGCCTCCCGCACCACGGACGCGCAGGTCGCAACCGTTCGCACAGCGTTAGGCAGCGAGAAGGCCGCGTTCGAAGTCATCTTGGCTGCCGCGGTGGGCGCCGGCCTGCTGCGCTGGCGGCTCGCCATGCAGGCCCTTGCCGAGGCAAACGATGCGCCTGCCTGAAGTCGAGCGCGGAGCCAGCCTCGGGAATCGCCTGCTCATCGGCTTCATCTCGACGGTCGTGCGCATGCGGCTCCCCGATGCCGCCCGCGTGGCTTTCTATCACAAGAATTTCGGCCGCCCGCTCGGCGCATGGACCCACGCGGCCATGCGGGGGTCGAGCAGTTGGACCATCGGCGAACGCGAGCTGATGGCGGCCATGGTTGCGAAGTGGAACTCCTGCGAGTTTTGCGTTGGCGCGCATAGCGCAGTCGCGGCGAAGCAGCTCGCGCGCCCAACAATCGATCAAACCCTCGCAGACTATCGCGCCGCTCCCATCGCGAACGGCTTCAGAGCGACACTCGGCTTTCTGGAGAAGATGACCCTGCACCCCGCCGACCTGTCGGCGGACGATGCACGGACGGTGCTGCGCGCCGGAGTGACGAGCGAAGCACTGACGGATGCAATCGCCGTCGCATCGGCGTTCAACATCGTTACGCGGTACGCGGACGCGCTCGATTTTGCGATCCCGTCGCCGGGCGAGTTCGACCGGGCCGGTGACATGCTGTTGAAGCGGGGCTATCGCCCCTGACTGTTCCCCGATCCATCCCTGCAGTCGAGTTTGTCGTTAGGCATTTCCATCAAGCGCAAGTACGAGCTACCCACTGGAGAGACCATGACACCGGAGCAATCGCCCCCGCGTGGCCGGATGTACTACCTCGGTCCGCCACTCTTCGGCGCTGCAGTCCTCATCGCGATCGTGGCGGTCCGCATCGTGTTCCTTCTGCCGGCGATCCTCCGGAATCCGGTATTGCGAGCGCAGATACCGATGACCTTGGGAGCCGTGGCCGCCGCTGGATTCATCGCCGGCACCGTGTACGTCGCGTTAGGCCGGCCCGCGCGGCGCATTCCGATCGCCGGTCCCTACCTCGCAGGCATTGTCGTCATCGCGGCGTACATGGGTGCGCTTCTTTACGCGGCACCGTACATCTCGTCCGACCGCCTGGTGAAAAACCGGTCAGATCTCGTGCTGTACGCGGTCGTGACGGTGTTCTTCGGACTCGTGGCCGGGCACTCCTGGTTCCGTAATAAATCGCCCTCACGGACACGCTGATCGGGTACGGATCATCAGCCGTGCGTCGCGAATTCCATGATCCGCGCACGTGACTGTTGCGCCCGCCTCCCAGAGCCGCTCTACTTCAACTCGTATGCGACTCAGCTCGGTTCTGCCGATCCACATATCGGGATCCAGATGGAGTTCGTTGCTCGAGCACCATGCGACGACGCTCGCACCGATCTGACCTGTCTCTTGTCGAGGCGTCCATGAATACGTCCCTGCAGATCCTGAGCGTGCTCGGCAGCGTTGCCGCGCTGAGCTTTCAGAGCTCGGCGGCCGCTCAACAGCAAGACGAAGCGGAAATCCGGGCCGTCGCCAGCCGGCAGGGCGAGACGTGGACCCGCCACGATGCGAAGGCGTATGCCGCGCTCTTCACCGAAGATTGCGACGTTGTCAACATCGTCGGCTGGTGGTGGAAAGGGCGCGCGGAGGTCGAGAGCAAACTCACCGCTGCCTTCGCTTACGTGTTCAGCGAGAGTCAACTCACGATCACCGGCGTCGACGTGCGATTTCTCTCGCCCGCCGTCGCGCTCGCGCACGCGGACTGGACCATGACGGGGAGCCGTACTCCGCCGGGCGTACCCGAGCCGCGCGCCGGAATTCAGACCCTCGTGCTCACGAAGCAATCCGGGCACTGGCTGATCGCAGGCTTCCAGAATACGGTTAGCACTCCCGAGCGACCGTTCCCGAGCGGTCCTGTTCCGCCGGCCAGCTCAAAGCCGTGACGCAGATCATCATCGTGATTCGGCGGAGACGCCACGCCTGCCCGTTCACCGCGATCGAACCATCGATTGCGTTAGGCAACACGTCTGTGTCGGCCGTCTGCTGCGACCCGGGACGGATCTGCGTCACCTCGTGGATCGTGTAGCCGTTGGCGGCCGCCGCGATGATTTCACTTTGTGGCGTCATCGCGTCTGCGCCCTTGGACTTGGCGGCATCGAGCTTCCATGTTAGCCGCCCCAACGGAGCGTTAGTCATCGAAGACCGCGAACAGTTGGATGCCGCTTGCGCGGGGAGATGGTCACGCTTGCCGAGGGGCCGCTGATGGGCGCGCCGCGGGAATGGCCACAAGGCGATACGTTCGCGCTGCTCGAGCGCGAGCTCGCCGCATTCGGCGCTGGCGGGGCAGGAGAA
>DATMZX010000228.1:0-3683 GCA_035573235.1 Gemmatimonadales bacterium | reverse complement strand
CTCGTCACGGCGGCGCATCCGGTGCCGCGGGCGAAGTACCCGGCCATCGACTTCCATGGCCATCCCCAGGGCCGCCTGACATCGGCTGCATCGCTGTCGGAAATGGTGTCGGAGCTCGATCAGCTCAACGTCGGGCTGATGGTCGCGGCCGACAACCTCTCGGGCGACCGACTGCGGCAGGCGCTGTCGACGATCGCCGGTTCGCCGCAGAAGAATCGCGTGCGCGTGCTCGCCGGCATCGACTTCCGTGACGTCGGCCCGGGCTGGGCCGACAAAGCGGTGCCGCAGCTCGAAGCGGACGTCAAGGCCGGAGCCGTCGGCGTGGGAGAGATCTCGAAGTCGCTAGGCCTCTCGGTCATGAAGCGCGACGGCAGCCGCCTCAAGATCGACGATCCCGATCTCGATCCGGTGTGGGACGCCTGCGCGCGGCTGAACCTGCCGGTCTTCATCCACACCGCGGATCCGCAGCAGTTCTTCGCACCGATCGACAATCACAACGAGCGGTGGCTGGAACTGGCGCTGTTCCCCGGACGCCGCTATCCGTCGGATCGGTTTCCGTCGTTCGAGGAGCTGATGACCGAGCGCGACCGTGTGTTCGCGCGGCACCCGCGCACGAAGTTCGTGGCGGCGCACATGGGCTGGCACGCCAACGATCTGCCGCGCCTGGGCCGGATGTTCGACGCGATGCCGAACCTGTCGGCCGAGCTCGGCGCGGTCCTCTATGACATCGGCCGGCAGCCGCGCGCGGCGCACGACTTCTTCGTCAAGTACCAGGACCGCATCCTCTTCGGCAAGGACGCCTACGAGCCGTCGGAATATCCCTATTACTGGCGCGTGTTCGAAACCAGGGACGACTACTTCGATTACTACCGCGACTATCACGCGTTCTGGAAGCTGTACGGGATCGATCTGCCGGACCCCGTACTGAAGAAGGTGTACTACGCGAACGCGCTGAAGCTGGCGCCGGGGCTGCCGCGCGACGCCTGGCCGCAGTAGCCCGCATCACGCTGTATTAGTTGCGGTCGATCTTGTTCACGTCTCGAATCTCGCGGAGCGCCCTCCGCAAGTCCTCGACGACCTGCATTTGTTCGAGCGACGCGTTCAGCGCATCGGCTGTCGCGCGGACGGCATCCACCACGGCGTCTCGCGCGGCCTCTGTCGCGACTCGGGCTTCCTCGCTCGCCGTGCGCGCGGCCTCGGCTGCCAGGCGTGTCTCCTCGCTGGCGACGCGCGCGGTCTCAGCGGTCTCTCGCAGCCGCTCCCGATCCTGTCGAACGGTTTCGACCGCGTCGCGATGACGATCGCGGACCTCGCGCGCTTCCTCGGCGACTCGCCGGAACTGTTCCGCCTCGCGCCGGGCAGTCTCCGCGGCGGCGCGGTCCTTCGCCACCGCACGGACGACGTCCTCTCCGCGTTCGTTCACGACATCACCTCCCGTCAGAGTACCGGGAGTTGCGCACCAGCGATGTCCTGAACCGGACGTCGCATGCGTTCTACCTCAAACAGGCGGGCTCATCCGACATCGCTATTCTCGATGTCCGGTTCAGCACAGCGGGCGGCCGCACCTCTGGCATATGCTCCTGGAGATCGGAGACGTTCTCATGCGACTACACGCCTTTCCTTCCGTCTCAGCACCCTCGGCTTCCGGCGCGGTTCGACGTCGATCCACCATCCAACCCGCCCGGACCGTCCACCAGCGGCTGAACAGTGCCGAACGGGAGTTACGCCTCCAGTTCACACGAATCGCGCAACTCCAGGCTCAGCTCGATGTGGTCCTGGGCGCGCTGCGAAGTTCGCCCGGAGTTCACGTGCGCTGAGTTGCGCACGGCCGCGTTCGAAGCGTCAAGACGGAACGACGACGACGGCGGGGGCTGGCTGCCGCGGCAGGTCCACGATGAACACGCATCCTTTGCCCGGCAGGTTGCGTGTATGGATTCGGCCATCGTTCGCTGCAGCGCCCCAGCGGCTGAAGGCGAGGCCCAGGCCCAGGCCGGTTCGATCGGCGCTGCGCTGCTCGAAGGGGCGAAAGAGCTCGTTGACATTCCCGGTCGGCAGCCCGCCGCACTCGTCCTCCACTTCGACGAGGACGCGCGCCGCGCTTGCGCCCACCCTGAGCGTGACGCTCGTGCCCGCTCGTGTGAATTTGAAGGCGTTCTGCAGAAGGTTTCCGACGACCGCCGCGAGCACCTGTCGGTCAGCCTCGATCACCAGGGCGTCGTCGACAGGCGGGACGACGAGTCTGACGCCACGAGCGTCCGCATCCAAACCCGACGCCGACGCGATTTCTGCGATGAACGCGGCAACGGGGAATTGCTCCCGGTTCTGAATGCCCTGCGTGAGACGGACCTCCGCCAGCGAACGGGTCACCAGCGAGTGTGAGGCGATGAGCGTGCGGTGCAGCACCGTGCCGGTACTTCCGGCCACGCCAACATTCCCCGTCTTCAGCACCTCGAACGCCATGAGCGCGGTGTTCAGCAGGTTCCGCAATTCATGGGCGAAGAACCCGAGCCGTTCGCTCCCACGCGCGGATTCTCCATCGATGCCGGACTGGTTTCGTTCACGTCCGTACTCGGTCACCGCGCCCGCGATGGCGTCGTCCAGGCATCGGTTCAGCGTGCGAAAGTCGTCGGTGCTGATCGGCGCGTTCAGTTCCACCGCCAGTTCGGTGATGGCCTGGCAGACATCGCCATAGTCGTGCACGACCTGCGACACGGTGAATCCCTGCCGGAGGAGGTCGTGTCCGTGCTTGATCGCGCTCCTGCCGATCTCAGGGCTCGTGATTTCGCCGAGACGCAGCGCGTCTTGCAGTTGATCCAGGAACACCGGAACGCCGTGGTCGATCTCCGCCTCTGTCGGCGGTGGTATCGACCGGGTCGCCACCTTGGCCCGGCACCGCCGGATGATTTCGTCCCGATTGACGGCAATAAATTCGTGGAGCATAGGCACGCCTGTCCGATCGTAAGGCTCGAGTGGAGCGCTTTATGTGCGAAACAGCACACACACGAAGCAAGGACGCCAAAAGTACCAGGCGATGTCCAGTTCGAGACAGCGGCGCCACCCGCCGGCGGGGACAATCAGTCCAGGCTGTGTCTTTGAGCGACGGACAACCGGCGCCGGCGTCTCCGACCCGGGCCATTCTGCGGCTGATCCTGCTGCTGCTGGCGGTCGCGGCCGGACTCTGGGTGCTGTTCGCGCTGCGCGGCGTCATCCTCCTCCTGCTGCTGTCGCTGCTGTTCGCCTACCTCATCGCTCCCGTCGTGGAGTTCCTGTGCCGACCGATCGGCTGGGGAGGGCGTCCCCGGGCGATCCCGCGTCCGCTCGCGATCGGGATCGTATATGCCGCCTTGTTCGCGTCGGTGGGCGTCGCCAGCTATGTCCTGCTGCCGCTGCTCGGCGCGCAGCTGACGGAGTTTGGCCGGCAGATTCCCAGCTATATGGCTTATGCGCGCGACCATCTGGCGGCCTGGCAGCGCGTGATCAATCACGGCCATCTTCCTCAAGGTGTTCGCGAGGCCATCGATCGAACGTTTGCTCGAACGGTCGACGCGGCGGGCGATTCCGTGAGTCACGGCTTCGGCGGCATGCTGCCGCTCCTGGGGTATCTGCCGTGGGTGGTGCTGATTCCGGTCGTGGCGTTCTTTCTGTTGAAGGACGGCGCGGCGTTCCGCAGGACCATTCTCTTG
>DATMZX010000227.1:0-19367 GCA_035573235.1 Gemmatimonadales bacterium | reverse complement strand
CGGGGCCTTCGGCGCGCGAGCCGGTGGCGACACGCTGCCACTTGAAGAGGAACCGCAGGAAATCGGCGGCGGCAACGGGCTCGATCTCTTTGCGGAGCCGGTCGAGCGTGTAGCGATGAATGCGCGCGAGCAGCCGGCGCTCGCACCACTCGATGCTCGTGACGCCGGCGGAGAAATGCCCGCGCAGCACGAAGCCCTCGTGCTCCAACGCCGCCAAGGCGAATTCGACATCGCTCTGCGGCAATCCGAACGCCTCTGCGAGATCTGCGGCTGTCGTTGGGCCGACGACTTCGAGACGGCCGCGTACCAGCTCGCGAACGGCGTCTTCTCTCGTCCAGCTCTTCGCGCGCTCGCGCTCGGGCGGCGCAACCGGAGGCTCGATCGCCGCGTCGGGGAAAGCGGCCTGGACCATGGGGACGCGCTCCGTCGCGACCCAGAGCTTGCCGTCGAGCACCGTGGCGCGGCCGGCGGCGATCAGCGTGGCGAAATCGCCGCCCCAGTCGCGGGTCTTGCCGCCCTCCACCTTCGGCACGGCGCCGATGACGAGCAGCGCGTCGTGCAGCTCGTCGGCGTTCTCGGGATCGGGCCACGCCTGCTCGCGCACGAGATCGATCGCGGCCTGATCGAGCTTGCCGAATTCCTCGGCGGTCTTCACGTCCAGTCCGCGTCGAGTAATGACGGCCTGCGTCCGGCGTTCCTCGAGCGGTGCGTCGTCGAGGAAGGCGTAGGGACGGGCGTTCAACACCTCGTGCGAAAGCGGCGACGGCTCGCTCGTATCGCGCGCCACCAGTGTGTACTGACCGGCTTCCATCCCTTCCAGGACTTTCTTCAAGCCCGGGAAATCCATCGCCTCGAGCAGGCAATCGGCGATCGTCTGGTTGACGAGCGGATGGTCAGGGATCTCGCGATCGCCCACGAGGTTCTCGGGGCACGCGAGCTGATCGGGGAACACGGCCGCGACCAGGTCCTCGGCCTCCATGCGCTGCAGCGGCGTCGGGACTTTGCGGCCGCCGCGGAAGCGCAGCACGGCGAGCGCGCGCGTCGCATTCCAGCGCCAGCGCGTGCCGAACACCGGCGCATCGAGCATCGCCTGCACCAGCAGCGTTTCGGCCGTCGCCGGCTTCAAGAACTGAAACACATCCTCGAGCGGGAAGCTGTGCTGCGGCCCGAGGGAAATCACGATCGCGTCTTCGGTCGCGGCGGCCTGCAGCTCGAAGTTGAAGCTCCGGCAGAACCGCTTGCGCAGCGCGAGCCCCCAGGCGCGGTTGACCCGGCTGCCGAACGGCGCGTGCAGCACGAGCTGCATCCCGCCCGCTTCATCGAAGAAGCGCTCCAGCACCAGCGTCTTCTGCGTGGGAATCGTCCCGAGGATCTGCCGCGTCGCCGCGAGGTACTCGACGATCTGACGCGCGCCGGCTTCGGTCAGCCCGACGTTCGTCACGAGCCACTGAATCGCGGCGGGCTGATCGTCGAGACGGTCCGCGATGTCCTGGCGCAGCCGCGAGACTTCCTCGGACAGCTCGTTCGTGCGGCCCGGCGCCTCGCCGAGCCAGAACGGGAGCGTGGGCGGCTGGCCTTTGGCGTCGGCGACCCGCACCTGCCCCGACTCGACTTTCACGATCAGGTACGACGTGTTGCCGAGCTGGAAGATGTCGCCCGGCGTGCTCTCGATCGCGAAGTCTTCGTTCAGCGTGCCGACGAATGTCTCGGTCGGCTCGAGAATGACCCGGTAGTCGCCGAGATCCGGAATTGCGCCGCCGGAGGTGATGGCCGCGATCCGTGCCCCGCGACGGCCCTTGAGCTTCTTGTTGATGCCGTCGTAGTGGATGTGCGCGCTGCGCCGGCCCCGCCGGGTCGTGAAGCCCTCGGCCAACATCTGCACGACGTCGTCGAATTCTTTGCGGGACAGATCACGATAGGGATACGCGGCGCGAACGTGCTCGTAGAGCCGGTCCTCTTCCCACTCTTCTCCGGCCGCGGCCGCGACGATCTGCTGCGCGAGAATGTCGAGCGGCTTCTCAGGAATGATCAGCCTGTCGAGCCTGCCTTCGCGCGTGGCGCGCAGCATCGCGGCGCACTCGATCAGCTCGTCGCGCGACAACGGGAAGACGCGTCCCTTGGGAATCGCGCCCAGCCTGTGCCCTGCCCGGCCGACGCGCTGCAGCAGCGTGGCGATCGAACGGGTCGAGCCGACCTGAATCACCAGGTCGACCGCGCCGATGTCGATACCAAGCTCCAGGGAGGCGGTCGCGACCAGCGCCTTGAGCTCACCCTTCTTCAGCCGCTCCTCGGCCTCGAGCCGCTTCTCGCGCGACAGGCTGCCGTGATGGCTCGTGACATTCTCGGCACCGATGCGCTCGGACAGCTGCATCGCCATTCGCTCGGCCAGGCGCCGGGTGTTCACGAACACGATCGTCGTACGATGCTGACTGATCAGCTCCGCGATCCGCGCATTCACCTCTTCCCACACCTCGGCCGACATCACCGCTTCGAGCGGAGACGACGGGATCTCGAGCGCGAGGTCGAGCGTGCGAATGTGGCCCGCGTCCACGATGGTGGGCTGCGGCTTGCCGGTCCCCACGAGGAACTGCGCGATTTCATCGATCGGCTTTTGTGTGGCGGACAGTCCGATGCGCTGCGGGCGTTTGCCGATGAGCGCGTCGAGCCGCGCCAGGGTCAGCGCGAGATGACTGCCGCGCTTGTCGCGCGCGACGGCGTGAATCTCGTCTACGATCACGGTCTTCACGGAGCGCAGCATCTCCCGCGCGCGCTCCGAGGTGAGAATCAGATAGAGAGACTCGGGCGTCGTCACCAGGATGTGCGGGGGCTGCTTGAGCATCGCCTGTCGTTCGGACTGCGGCGTGTCGCCCGTTCGCACCAGCGTGCGGACCTCGACGTCGGGCAGACCCCGGCCCACGATCGCGGCGCGGATCTCGGCCAGCGGCTCGGAGAGGTTTTTCTGAATGTCGTTGGAGAGCGCCTTCAACGGTGAGACGTACACCACCTGCGTCTCGTTCTTGAGCTCTCCGTTCAGTCCCTGCCGTACCAGTCCATCGATCGCCGAGAGGAATGCCGCGAACGTCTTACCGGACCCGGTCGGGGCCGCGATCAGGACGTCCCCGCCGCTTTGAATCAGAGGCCAGGCGCGCTGCTGCGGCTCGGTCGGCTGCTCGAAGCGGTTGGAGAACCACTGTTCGATGACTGGATGAAAGCGGGACAGCGACATGAGGCCCGAAATATACCCGAAGATTGATCGCTAGAAAACCGTCTTGTCGGTCCGGCGCTCCAGCTTTTCGAAGAACTTCTCGATGACGGGCCATTGCGCCCCGACATCCTCATACCCGGCTTCGACGAGCAACGAGGTGTACTCGGGATGAAACAGCAGGAAGCCGAGCATCTCCCCGCCACCCGCCTTGCCCCCGCCGATGGCGCCAAACGCGTGTCGCATGTTGGCCGGCAGCAGGTGCGTTTTGCCGGCGGCGAGGGCGCCGAGATCGCGCGTGGGGTGCAGCATCAGCAGCTCGATCGCCCGCATGTTGGGCGGAGCGGGATGACCCTCGGGAAACGCGGCCAGGATGTTGTTGATGCGATCCAGCCGTTCGGCGTCCGCCTCCATCGAGTCGAGGAAAATGGCGTCGAACAGCAGCCCCATGGCTTCGGCGGCCGTGGGCGAAACCATCTCCTTCGTGAGCGCACGGGACGCCCGCGGCGTCCCAAGTCCGATCGCCAGGATCGCTCGGGCACCGAGATGGACCACCGGCGCGAGCGGCGCCATCTGACGCACGCTCCCGTCGGCATAGAACTCATCCTCGATGCGAACCGCTGGAAAAATTAGAGGCAGCGCTGCCGACGCCATCACGTGATCGTACGTGATTTCCGTCCGCACTGCCACGCGCTTCACGCGCTCCCACATCTGGATCTCGGGCGCCGCCTGGACGAACGAAACCGCGCGACCCGTCGTATAAGACGTCGCATTGATACAGAGAGCCCGCAGACGTTGGTTGGTGATGTTCGCGGTGATACCGCGCAGGTTCGCGCCGTTCGACAAGAAATCGCGCAGCGGCTTCGTGTCCGCCAAACCGCGCACGCCTCCAGGTCCACCTCCGAAGCCGGTGACGCCTGCGACGCTCTTGCGCACCGCCGAAGTGATCAACTTGAAGAGATTGAGCTTGAACACGCCCTCATTGGTCAGCGTCGCCCACGCTTCCTTCAGGCCCGCCACCGCTTCACTGAGCGCGCCAAGATGTGCGGCGAGATAGAGGCTGTTGATCGCCCCGACCGAGGTCCCGGAGATGATCGGGAAGGCGAGGCCCGGGAGACGCTCCGCGATTCCTTGAAGTACTCCAACCTGATAGGCCCCGCGCGCCCCGCCGCCGCCCAGCACCAGCGCCAGGTGTGAGGAATAGCGCCAGACCCCCGACGGACGTTCATCCGGCCGAGTGAGGTCGATTGGTTTTGCGGACGGGATATGGCGAACGGGGCTCACGGAAGTACGAGAGGCACGCCCCGCAGCGCCGCAATCCGTTCGATGGTCTCACCGATCTTGTTGTTCGGCGTGGAGGCGCCCGCGGTAATGCCGATCGTGAGGCGGCCCTCCGGGAGCCACGTTTCCCGAGTTTCCTCCTGGGAGTGGATCCCGACCGGCCGGAAGCGGATGCTGCCGTGCTCGATGTCGATGCAGGTGGCGTCTTCGATGTGGTAGGTAGGGACTTTCTCGTTGCAGATCGCGGCCAGGTGTGTCGTGTTGCTGGAGTTGTAGCCCCCGATCACCACCATCAAATCGAGCGGCTCGGCAATGAGCTTCAGAACGGCGTCCTGCCGTTCCTGGGTCGCCGAGCAGATCGTGTCGAACGTGCGGAAATGCTCGCTCGCGGCGTCTTCTCCCCAGCGGCGAGCCATGCTCTTCCTCACCTCAGCCGCGATCGCGAGTGACTCTCCCGACAACATTGTGGTCTGATTCGCCACACCCACGCGCTGGAGATCGCGATCGGGATCGAAGCCCGGAGTCATCTTTCCTTTGAACTGCTGGAGAAACTGCTCCCTGCTCCCCGCTCCCTCACTCTTTTCTATGTAATCGCACACGATGCGCGCTTCATTCATATCACGGACCACGAGGTACTTGCCGCCGGGATACTTGTTCACCTGACTCGAGGTAGCCTTCGTCTCCTCGTGATAGTTCTTGCCGTGAATCAGCGCGGTGAATCCGTCGCGCGCGTACGACTCGACCCGCTTCCAGACGTTCAACACCGATCCACAAGTCGTGTCGACGAGCACGCAGCCGATTTTCCGCAGCCGCTCGAAGTCCCGTACCGTGACGCCGAACGCCGGCAGGATGACGACGTCTTCGGCCGTCACGGAGCTGAAGTCGAACTCGGCGTCGCGGCCTTCGGGCCGGTGCAGGAACGCGACGCCCATCGCCGCGAGCTTCTGATTGACATGCGGGTTGTGAATGATTTCGCCGACGAGGAACGTGCGCTTGCCGGGAAACTTGGTGCGGGTCTCGTACGCGTACTCGACGGCGCGATCCACGCCGTAGCAGAAGCCGAACTCGCCCGCGAGCCGGAACGTCAGCTCACCCACCGTGAGTGTGTACCCGGCGGCACGAATCACATCCACCACCCGACTGTGGTAGTCGGCGGTGAGCGCGCCTTCGATGGCGCCTTTGAGTCCGAATCCTTTTCGGAAGTAGGTCTGTTCCACGGACTTCAATCTAACCGTACGCCCCTCGCGCTGCGGACCGCGTCGAGGACACGCTGCACTTCCCAGCCGTCCCGGAACGTGGCCGGCTCACCCTGTGGTACGCCACCGCGAATGACGTTCACCATCTCGCGCATGAGTCGCACGAACGAACGTGCCCACATGTTGTTCGGCTTCGTCTTCTCCCAGAGATCGTCGGGAGCGGAGATGTCTTCGAGCGGCCCGCCGCTCTTCCCGAATTCGAGCTTCGTTTCGCCGCTGAGCAGCAATGTCCCTTCACTGCCGGACACCTGCCCCAGGTGTCCCGGCCCGTGGCTCGCGACTGTGCTGAGGGTGATAGTGGCGACGACGCCCGTCGCCGTCTGGAGCACGCAGCTCGAGAAATCGTCCGCGGTCACGGCGCGCTGTTGCCCTGCCTCGTCCGTACGCTGTGTGATGAATGTCTCCGCGAGACCGGCGACATAACGGATTTCGCTGCCGCTCCAGAACCGGCACAAGTCGATGAGGTGGGATCCGACCGCCCCGAGAATCCCGCCGCCGCGCGAGACGTCGAACCACCAGGTCCAGGGGGCGTCGAATGTCTGCGGCCGCCCATCGCCCCGGAGGTACGGCTTCAGCGACAGCTCGATGTGGCGCAGCTCGCCCAGCGCGTTCGAGCGAATCAGCTCTCGGGCGCGGCGGCGGTTCGGTTCGAACCGCAATTCGTGGTCGAGCCACGCGATACTGTCGGGATGCTGTTCTGATGCTGCCACCATTTGGGCAGCCTCAAAAGCGTCCAGCGCCATGGGCTTCTCACACAGGACGTGCTTGCCGGCTTCGAGCGCGGCGATCGCATAGCGGGCGTGAGAATCGGGCGTGGACGAGACAATGACGAGGTCGACGTCGGGCGAGCGCGCGAGCTCGATCCCGTCCGCGAATACATGCGGCAGCTTGAACTCGCGCGCCGCCGCCTCGGCGTTCGCGCGCCGGCCGCTGGCGATCGCCACCGGCCTGGTCCCCGGCACATGCGCCAGTCCCGGCAATTGCACCCGCCGCGCAAACCCCGACCCGATGAATCCGACACGGACGTCACCGTTCATGGCGTGTTGTTGCACGAAACGCTATCACGCCCGATCGGGATATCGCGCGACTCGAGCCGCGCGCGAATTCGGATCGCATTCTCCACACCGACGCCGGTGCCCCTCACGCTGATGGATTCTCCGGTGCGCCGGACGTACACGCGTCCGCTGTCGAGCGTGTAGCTGTGCGGTGTGTCGTGCAGAAAAAAGCGCAGCGCGACGACGGCGCTCGTCGCTACGCTCGTGTCGCCGGGCAGCAGAATTGGAAATGAATCGGAGATCAGGCTGTCGCGGTAGCGCAGGCGCACGAGCACGCCAGTGCCTTCGGGAGTGAGCGACTCGACCAGCAGCGACCGCCCGGTCTTGCACCACGCGGTGGTCGCGGGCAGCGAGACCTGAATCGTGTCTTTGGGTGGGAACGCGATCGTCGCGTCGAGCCGCTGCGGTGGTTGCGTGGGTTCGGCAGGACGGCACGCGCAGAGCGCCAGAACGGGAGCGACGATCCTCAGCGTGGAGATACCGTCACTCCCAGGGACCGCCGCGCGGTGTCCGGATCGAGCGTGTGCGGCGCCAGCGATTTGATCAGCCCGGCTGGCAGCGGGGTCGGCCTGAGTCGCTTCCGGTCGACGCATACGAGGACCATCCATCCCGCCGCTCCGAGCATGTTGCTCCCGGCACGGAGCACATCGAAATGCAGCGTCAGCGACTTCGTGCCGATCTTCCCGACGTACGCAGCGATCCGCAAGCGGTCGTCGAGACGCGCGGGCCAGTAGAACTCGCTGTGCACCGCTTTGCGGGGGAGAAAGACATCGTACGCGTCGAACATGCTTGCGTAGGCGAGACCGCAGTGCCGGAACAGCTCGGTCTCGGCGATTTCGAACAGCCGCACGTAGGATCCGTAAAAAATGATCCCCGCGAAGTCTACGTCCGACCAGCGGACGTACTCTTCAATGACGAACGGTGTTGGCGCTGCGTGGCCGGGGGAGGTCATCCCCCGGAGAAGCTAGGACCCTACGGAGAGGCGCGAAAGCCGTCCATCCCGTAGGACTTCAGCCGGCGCCACAACGTCGTCCGGCTGATGCCGAGGCGGCGCGCGGTTTCAGCGAGCTTGCCGCTCGTGTCCTGGAGTGTATCGGCAATGGCCTGACGTTCGCGCTCAGCGAGCGTACTGGCACCAGCCTGAGGGAGGATCGCCGCTTCGCCGAGACTCTGCGCGCCGTTTTTCAGCGTCGCGAAGCGAGCCCCGAGACTCTGCAGCCGGTTGCGCACATCGCCGTTCTGCCCGTCGATGGTGCGGCGCGCCGCGGCGTTCGCGTACAGCACACGGCCCTGTTGGTCGAAGATGACGACCCCTTCGTTCACGGAGTCGATCACCGCGCGAGCGAGGGGTGAGAACGCGGCGGGAGCAATGCCCGCAGGAGCGACAGGTTTGTCAATCATTGGTTGGTCATCCTCATACAAATCTGGGGGGTCCAAGGTTTCACTTCGTACAGGAACGGCGTTAGGGTCGTGTCAAGATGAGACTCGGTGGTCGGGCAAAAGGTTGCTGGTTTGTTTCGACTTGCGCCTTCCCGAGGGGGTCCACATTATTGACCACCAGGACAACAACAACGTGCCCAAGGACGCGTCCTCCACCCGCGCCGGCATCCTCTCGGCGGCCGTCCAAACCCTGCAACGCGCAGGTGTCGAAGGATTTACCCTCGATGCCGTGGCCAAGCGCGCCGGTGTCGTCAAAGGCCTCGTCCTCTATCACTATGCGTCGCGCGGGGGTCTGCTTCGTGCCGCCGCCGCTCTGATCGCCGAGACGCGTGATACAGCAATAGCCAAGGCGCTCGCAACGAGCGCGGGTATGAAAGGCGTGGATGCTTGTTGGGAAGAGCTGCGGCGTCACGCAGAAGACGGCACCACGAGAGCCTGGCTCAGCCTCTGCGCTTCCGGTCTTGTTGACCGTTCGGCCAGGAACCTTGGACTGGATACCGCGGCCCAGTTAGCAGCCGTGGATGGCTGCGCTGTGGCGCTTGCTTCGGGAATCCCACTCGCAGACGCGCGCGATGCCTACAACGCGCTCTGGCTGGCGCTGCTGGAGATCGCCGAGCCCGCTTAACGGCGTCGCGGGCGTCGCCCCCCTCGCGTGACCCTCGCCCGATGACTACTGCCCAGGGTTCGCAGGCCCGATCGCAGCTCATCGACTGAGCTCGCTCGGACGGCTTCATGTTTTCCGCGTGTTACCGTGAATCGCACGGGACGATCGAACGCCGGCAAATCTCGAGCGTGGAGTCGGCGCGCCTGACCTTCCTTCAACCGAAGTCGTACGACGCCGCCGACACCGGATTCGACATCATAGTCGACCGGCACGCGGTCACCATAAAGAAAGACGGACGAGGGCAGGGCATCGAGCTGTTGGCGCTCTATCTCGGGAATCATCTGGTCGGGATCGAGCGTGATCCGCGCGGCGATGAACGAATCCCACGAGCTTACCGAGCTCAATTGACGCGCGAGCTGTTCCTTGATGTGCCCGCTCTCGGCTTGCTCGAGTCGAGCGCCCGAGCGGCGCCAGTAGAAGCCCAGCCGTTCCAGCGCCCGGCGGACTTTGCCCTGGTCGGGATGCGGTGTCTCGCCGGCAACCAGCGCGTCCACCAGCGCTCGACGCGCCGCGTCGGCGAGATCATCGGGGAACGGCGAGTGCAGCGGCTCGATTTCACGGTCCAGCGTGAAGCCGAAATACTCGACGGTGCGCTCGATCATCAACCCTTCTCGGCGGCGTTGGCGCTCGAACACCACGTTGGGTCGCCCGCGCCGCGCGTAGCGGCGAATCGCCCGCTCGGGGACCTGCGTTCCCTCGATGCTCGCTCGAGGCACACCAAAGCGATCGGCGAAATACCGAAGATTGCCGGCAATCGCACCCCAGCTGCCGCACACTGAGCTGCGGCTCACGCGCGCTTCGCGCCCGTCCGGGGTTTGTTCATCGATGACCAGGTCGAAGGGCATGATTTTGGCCAAAAGGTCAGCAAAAAGCTCGAGCGTCTTGCGATCACCATAAGGGAGCTTGGCGGGAAGCGGTACCTCGAGCTGCCGAAAAACCGACGCGGTGCCGAGCGCGATGTCTTCGATCGCTTTTACCAGGACACCGCGTTCTTCCGCCCAGCGCTCTATGTCGACTTCGCGAAAGAGATGTCGGGGAAGACCATAGACCTCACCCAGATAGCCGTGCTTGTTCACCGCCTCCGCGTAGACGTTGTATGCCGTGATGTGATCGGATCCAGTCACAATCAAGCCGCCAAGCTGCCGCTCCTCACGCGTCATGCGATGCAGTGATTCGATATTGGATGCAACCGCGACGAGCGGCACGAGGATCGGCTCTGCGTGATAGAGCATCTCGCCCCAGGGCCGTTCCACCGGCATCGCTTCGACTTCGCGGCCGTAAGTCGTTAAGCGGCCGTGCTCTATGAGCCCACGCTCGGTCAGAAGCGCTACGCATTCCCGGTACGCGCGGCGATCGAGCGGCACGGGAAGGTCGAGCTCGGTCGCGTCCACACCGATGGCCGCACAGGTGATCGCCACGCGTTCCGCATCGCCCGCGAGCTGAAATTCCGGCGCGGTGGGCCGCAGCTCCTCGAACGCCACGTCGCGATCGCTCAGGATGTACACCTCGCCCTGTTGGACGCGGCCATGCACGCGCCCCGCCATTTGCAGGATCTCGTTGGCGCCCAGGTAGGCGCGGGTGAGGACGTTCTTGCCGCGTTCCACGACGTTGGTATAGCGGGCGTCGTAGATCACGACCGTATCGAGCCCGCGGATGTTGAGCGCGGACTGGCCGGCGGCTGTCATCGCCAGCAGGAATGGGCGTTTGACCAAACCGTCAAGAAACGGGCGAATGACCCTGATCGGCTCACCGCCGTGGTAGAAGGCGGTCGCCAGGTTGGGCCAGCGGTCGCCGAGCTCTTTGGCGATCTGCTCGACCTCAGCCCGGGTGGGGACGAAGACCGCAACGCCGCGGCGCTCCCGCATGACGCGCTTGACGAAGCGGTCGTTCAAGAACTCGAGCGGCTGCTCCGCCAGAACACTGACCTTGGCCGCTTTCGCGGGGTCGAAGGCGCGTGTCTCCAATACCTCGGCTGACCTGAGATAATCCTCGTAAAAACTCGGATCGACGGTCGCCGAGAGCCAGATGAACCGGCAACGGGCGCGTTTGCCGAGCGCCAGGCACAGCTCCATTTCGGCCGAGGTCTGATGGATTTCGTCGACGACCAGCGTGTCCTGCGCGGTGATCAAACCGTCCTGGAACCAGCGCCGGGCAATCCCGGTCGTGATGATGACAACGTTCCAAGTGGGCGTTTCGGGCGTCGCTTCGCGCTCGCGATTGACGACTCCCACCTTGAGCGGCGCCCTGAGAATCGTTTCCGCCATCGTCCGGATGGCGAGTGTCTTGCCCGTGCCGGTTCCCGCGACGATTCCAAACCCCTGACCTGAACCTGCGAGCCGGCGGATGTCGTCGCCGTGTTCGCGCTCGAGCAACGTCTCGAGACTCAGCCCGAGCGCCAGCTCGATCGTCTCGCAGGCGGCACGCGTCGGAGCAATGACGATGACCCGTCCAGTGGACGGCTCGGCTGCGAGAAATGCCTGGGGGTCAAGTGGAAGGGCGTGATCGCGGGAGATGCGCACGACAGAATATAGAAGGCCCCCTCACGAGAAGTTCCGGAGGGGGCCTCGAGGAGACTGCCGGACTAGTGATAGCGATGATAGTTGCGATGCCGTCGCACGATCACGACGCGCTCGTAGCGCGGCGCGACGACAACCACGGGGACGCGGTGATAGTACGGGCGGTATCGGTAGTAAGAAGCGCGCGCGTATCGATGGTAATACGGTTGACCGATCACCACCTGGCCGTTGAAGTAGGGATCGCCGAAGCTGAGCGACACCCCCACGCGAGTCTGGGCCTGCGCGACGCCGGTCGTGAGGCCAAGCAGCAATCCGAGCACGATGAGTATCCGTTTCATGGCTACCTCCTTGTGCCCCACGTATTAGGGAAGAGGCGTGCCAGAGCGGCGCTGTTTGTAAGTCTCTGTAAGCGCGCTAGTTAGGTGGGATTAACAAAACTTGCTTGTCCAGCCCATGCGACAACTGTCCGTTCAATCTCCGAAACTGATTCCGAGATCCCGCGCGGTCGCGACGGTGTCCGAGTCGATCGCGACGCGCTTGGGTTTTGCGATCGCCTCCGCGAGCGGCACCGCGACGATATTGGGCGGCTGCAACGCCACCATCATGCCGAACTTCTGTTCGGCGACAAGGCGCACCGCCGCGGCCCCGAACCGGAGTCCGAGGTTGCGGTCGAAGGTCGTGGGGCTGCCGCCGCGCTGCAGATGTCCCAGTACGAGCGAGCGAGTTTCTTTGCCGGTCATTTCCTCGATGGAGTGGGCGACCTTGTCCGCGATCCCCCCCAGGCGTGCATGCGCGGGATCGATCAGTGAAACCGTGCCGCCTTTCGGGAGCGCGCCCTCTGCGACGACGACGATGCTGAAGTGTCGTCCCTCGGCCTCGCGCCGCCGGATCTTGTCGCAGACCTTGTTGATGTCGAACGGGATTTCCGGAATGAGGATGACGTCGGCCGAGCCGGCGATTCCGGAGCTGAGCGCAATGAACCCGGCATGGCGACCCATGACCTCGACGACCATCACGCGCTCGTGACTCTCGGCGGTCGAGTGCACTTTGTCGATGGCGTCCGTGGCGGTCGCGACCGCCGTATCGAATCCGAATGTCGTGACGGTTCCGGCGACGTCGTTGTCGATCGTCTTCGGGACGCCGACCACCGGCAGGCCCCGCTTGCAGAGCTCCAGCGCGATACTCAACGTGCCGTCGCCCCCGATCGCGATCAGCGCATCCAGCCGATTCGCCCGGAAGGAATCGAGCAGCTCCTGCGAGCGGTCGCGTTCCTCCCAGACGCCGTCGGGCCGCTGATGACGCCATTTGAGGGGATTGCCGCGGTTCGACGTGCCGAGGATGGTGCCGCCGAGGTGGGTGATGCCTCGCACCTCGTTGGGTCCGAGCGGAACCGGGGGCTCGCCGCCGAGCAGGCTGTCGAATCCGCGCCTGATGCCGACGCATTCCCAGCCACGATGGACGGCGGCGAGAACGGCGGCGCGGATCACGGCGTTCAGCCCGGGCGCGTCCCCGCCGCCCGTCGAGATCGCGAGTCTCACCGCTCGCGCATCAAGCGCACCACTTCACCCGCTTCCGCGTGCCGCTTCAGCGTTTTCTTGGAGAAAATGCGCCGCCCATCGACGTCGACTTCAAAGACGCCGCCGGAGGACTGAATTAAGCGCACTTCGGCGTGAGGGAATGCATCGCGGATCTCGGCCGCCAGACCGGTGGCCCGAGGTTCGTAGTTTCAAATGACGCAGTATTCGATTGTGACGGTCATGGCGTGAACGATAGTCGCGCTTTACCTTGCGCGAAAGCGTTATGCGGCGAGCACTCCTGGTCCGTGCGGTTGTATCGATCGCCGCACTCTTCAGTTTTGGCACGGGGCTGGTCGCCCTCGCACAGGGCACGTCTCCCGGTGCCAACCTGCCGCTCGCCGGCGCGCTGCTGATCCTCGTCGCCGCGCTCACCCGCCGCTACGGCATCGCGCTCCCCGGCAATGGGTTCTCGTCCTACGTCATCGGCGTGATGCTGTTCGCCATTCTCGATCGCGGCTGGGCATTTGCCGCCGTGGTCGCGCCATTCGCCATGCTCGTGGGCGACGTGCTGCTGCGCCGGCTTCCGGTCCGGACCGCGCTCGACAACGCCGCGCACCTGACGGCGGGCACGGCGTTCGTCGCCTTCATGTACGCCCGCATCGGTGGAGAGACCGGCGCGGGCGCGCTCTCGGTCGAGAATGTCGGCGCGGTCGCCATCACCATCGTTCTGCTGCCGATCATCGTGAATGGGACGTTCTACCTGGAGCTGGCGCTCGGGCAGACGATCGCGTGGGTCGACGCGCGGCTCACGCTGCGCTGGGAGTCCATCGTCTATCTCGTTTCGGCGGCGCTGGCGCTCGGCTGGCTCGCGCTGGCGCACGCCACGATCCCGATCGGGCCGCGACTTCTCATGATCGGCGCGCTCGGTCTGGCGACCGCCGGCAGCCTCCAGGTGCTCCGGTTGGGCGTGCGCGCGGACGAGCTGCAACTGATCCAGCGGCTGACGCATGCGATTGCCGCGGAGCTGACGCTCGGGAGGAGCTTCACCCAGGTGCAGGCGCTCACGCGCCAGCTCGTCCCGTGGGAGCAAATGGGGTTTGCCCGCTACGATCCGCGGAGCCGTCAAATGGAGCTGGTCGCGGATACCGCGGCGCAGCCGGGAACCGTGTTTCGCTTCGACTCGGATGCGGGACTGAGCGGGGAAGCGCTGCGGCTACGGCGTCCCGTGGTCGCGCACGGACTCGTGCGGGATCAGGTCGTGCTTCCCGGCGCGGAGACGCCAGGCTCGGAGATGCTCGTTCCACTGTATCACGCGGGCCAGCTCGTCGGCCTGTGGAGCGTGCGGCACTCCGATCCGGCGATGTATCGCGAGTCGGACGGCGAGCTGCTCGAGCTGCTGGCGCCGCAGCTCGCCCTGATGGTGGCCATCGACGGCTCGTTGCGACCCGTGACCGGCGCGTCCGATCAGACGACGCAGTACGTCCAGACGCTCACGGCAACCACCGAAGAGATTCAAGCCTCGAGCGAAGAAGTCGCGGCCGCCGCCAAGCGCGCAAGTCACGGTGCCGGTCAGGCCGCGTCGCTCGTCGCCGGCGCGGGCGGCGAAGCGGCGCAGCTGCGCGACAGCGCGGCACAGCTCGCCGCCGCCGGAGACCGCACGCGCGAGGCGGGATCGCAAATGGAGAAGACCGCCGAGCGCGTGCGAACCGGAACGCAGGGCGCCGTGCGGCAGCTGACGGAGCTCGGTACGACGACGGAGGAAAGCGCGGCGGAAGTCGGTCGTCTGCGCGAGGTCGCCACCCAGGTCGAAAAGTTTTCCGAGACGATCGGCTTCGTCGCGAATCAGACCAATCTGCTCGCGCTGAACGCCACGATCGAAGCGGCGCGCGCGGGAATCCATGGCCGCGGGTTCGCGGTGGTCGCCGACGAAGTGCACAAGCTCGCGGAGGCGAGCGGTCGCGAAGCGCGCAACGTCGGCAAGGCGGCGCAGGACACGCGGCGCGCGCTCGATCGCGCCGCGCAGCTGATCGAGCGCATCCGCGGCGATTTGAGCCAGGTGGTTCAGAACTCGGCCGCCTGGGTGCACGATCTCGATCGCATCGGGGAAGCCGCGATCGAAACGGCGCGCGCGGGGAAACAGGTCGCGGAGCTCGGTCGCCACAGTGCGGAGCTCGCGACCAAGATCACGGACTCGCTCGGTCAGGCGCGCGCCGCCGCGCAGACCTCCAGCCAGGAAGCCCAGGCGGTCGCGGCGGCCGCCGCCGAGCAGCTGCGCGCGATTCAGGATCTCGCCAAGGGCGCGACTGAATTATCCGCGCTCGCCGAGCAGCTGGCGCAGGCGCTGCGATTCGTCCGCGGGGGAAACGGCCATCCGTAAGCCGGCGGCGGCCGCAGCATTCGCAGCGCTCGCGGCAATTCTGGCAGGCTGTGGAGGAGACAGCTCGCAGCCGGCCACGGCCGCGCGTATCGATTACATCGCCGGCGCCATCGAGCCCGTGCTCACGCGCGGCGAGGAATTCGTCATCGAAGGCTTCGGCTTCGGTGACACCGCCGGCCTCGTGCTGTTCACGCGCATCGGCGGCGGCACAATCGAGCGTCCGGTCGCGGATTCGTTATGGTCGCCGTTCGCCATCGCGTTTACCGTGCCCGACTCGGCGGCGGCGGGACACGTAGGGTTCGCGATCGAAACCGCCGCGGGCGTCAGAGTGAGCGCGACGATCAACGTGCTGCCGCGCGCGCCGCTCGACCCCGCGACCATCACCTGGGTTTCGCGCGGGACTTTCCCGGGCGCGTCGTCCGGGATCGCGCTCACCAAGGCGCAGTTCCCGGGAATTGGAACGCTGCCCACCTCTTTGTACGCCGTGGGTGGCGCGGAACCACCGGCCATGGTTCCCGACTCGATCACGGGGCGACGCGTGTATGTCGCGCGCGTTACGACGGGCGGTGCCGGCGCCATCGGCGCGTGGAACACCGGCGGCCGGCTGCTTCCGGCGGCGCGCGCGTTCGCGACCGCAGTCGTCGGCACACCGTTCAACTCGCGTTTTCGCGGCAACGCGTTGTACGTCATCGGTGGACTCGATTCGGTCGGTCGAGCACAGTCATCGGTCTTCGCCGCGGACGTCACGCCCGACAGCGTGAACAACCCTTTCACTCCTCTCGAGCCGCTCCCCGCGCCGCGCGCCGGCGCGATCGCCGTCATCCGTCATGGTCGGATCTACGTCCTCGGTGGAACGGACACGCTGGGCCGTCCGCAGAGCACCGTTTTCACCGGTCGCATCGGCGCCACTGGACACATCGACGGCTGGTTCACTCAACCGGCGTTGGCCGGACCGCGGGCATACGGCGCCGGCATCGCCCGGGAGGGCCGCGTCGTCGCGATTGGGGGGGTGGCCGACAGCGTTCCGCCTGGAGGCGGATTGGCTGCGGGTTCCCAGCGGCTTGTGACGGGGGATACGGCGGCGGTGAGCACGCTCTCGGGATTCTTCACCGGTGGCTGGGGGGTGGGACCGGGGCTGTTGCCCGAGGGTCGGTCGCAATTCGCGTTGTTCGACCTCGATTCGATCGTGCTCGTGGTTGGCGGGATGTATGCGGGCGCGGCTACCAACTCAGCCGAAATGCTGGCGGCAACCGTCGTCAACGACTCGGTGGGGCCTTTTGAAGGGCCTGTAGGCACCAATCGGATCTCCGACTTGATGTGCCAGATAGATCCGGCGGGGACGCTGGTCGGACCTGCGCAAGTGACGTGGCAGGAAGCAGATGGGACGCGTCGCGGCCTGCTGGTTGGGGGTCTGGACCTGACGACGCAGGCGCGCCGAAGCTGCGTCTGGGGTTGGTGATTTAGACGCCGATTATTAAAGTGGAGCCCCGCTAACCGGAGAACCGGATGCGCCGTCTGACCGCACTGTTGGGGCTCTGTCTCCTGGCCTTCCCGGCCCTTGGCGCAGCCCAACACACCCATCAGTTCGAACTGGGTGCCTTCGGATCATTTACCCGCTACGATCAGGCGTTCAATCTCGATAATCAGATCGGCGGCGGCGGGCGGCTCGGCTACTTCTTCAGTCCGGCAGTGGGCCTCGAGTTTGACGTCGGGTACCAACAGCCGACGCCGAAGGGCGGTGGACCCACCACCGGCCTGACCCTGGGCGCCGCAAGTCTGGTGTTGAACTTCGGATCTGGGAAAAATCTCTTCTACGTGCTGGGTGGATATTCGCGGCTGAACTTCGCCGACAATCCTTCCTACGTTTTCACGGACAACGGCGTTCACGGCGGTATCGGCGACCGGATCTTCCTTGGCGAGCGCGTTGCGCTCCGCATCGAAGGCCGCGCGATCTACTCGCCCAACACGAACTATCCCAACGGCTCGTGGGCGGGACATATCGTCGGCTCGGCCGGCCTGGCCATTTTCACCGGCCCCAGTGCCTTCAAAGACAGCGATCAGGACGGCATCGCGGATAAGACCGACACCTGCGCCGGCACGCCCACCGGGGCGACCGTCGACAACGTCGGCTGCCCGAGCGACGCCGATCATGACAAGGTCTACAACGGCCTCGATACCTGTCCCAACACACTCGAGGGCGCTGAAGTCGACGCGCGTGGTTGCCCCAAAGACGCGGATGGCGACGGCGTGTACGACGGTATCGACAAGTGCCCCGCGAGCCCGACCGGTACGCACGTCGACACCACGGGCTGTCCCACCGATTCGGATCATGACAGCGTCGCGGACGGCCCCGATCAGTGCCCCAACACGCCCGCGGGCGCGACGGTAGACGCGAACGGCTGTCCGGTCGACAGCGATCGCGACAGCGTGCCCGACGGTCTCGACAAGTGTCCCAACACGCCGGCGGGTACCGAAGTCGACACGGCGGGCTGCCAGCGCGCGCCTGATTCCGACAACGACAGCGTGGACGACACGAAGGACACGTGCCCGAGCACGGCGCCGGGTACGCGCGTGGACGCGCGGGGTTGTCCGATTCTGTTCACCGAATCGCGGCAGCCGCTGGTGCTGAAGGGCGTCACGTTCGAGCCCGGTCGCTCCAAACTGCGCCCCGATTCGTACACGATCCTGGATCTGGTGGCGACGTCGATGATGAACAATCCCGACATCAACGTCGAGATCGCCGGCTATACCGACAACACCGGAACGGCCGCGACGAACGTGCGTCTCTCGCAGGCACGTGCCGACGCGGTGCGCGCCTATCTCGCGAGCAAGGGCGTTCCGCTGACGAGAATGGCCGCGAAGGGCTACGGCTCCGACTCGCCCATCGCGAGCAATGCGACGCGTGACGGACGGGAGCAGAACCGCCGCGTCGAGCTGCGTCGGACCAACTGAGGACGGACCTCTTGAAGGCTTTTGGCGCACTCGCGGTGATGCTGCTACTGGGCTCGGCAACCCTGCCGGCCCAGTACAGCCGCCGCTACGAGGTGGGCTTCTTCGGAGGCTTCACCAAATACGACCAGTCGTTCCAGCTCGCCGACAAGAGCGGTGGCGGGGTGCGGTTTGCGTATGCGTTTGCGCCGCTGGTGGCGGTGGAGGTCGAAGGACTGTTTCAGTCGCCGCAGGATGTGGGCTCGGTCCACGTCGAGCCGCTCATCGGCAGCGCCAGTCTCGTCGTGAATCCCCTCAACACGAGCCGCATGAGCCTGTACGTGCTCGGCGGCTACACGCGACTCGATTTCGGCAATTCGAGTCCGTACGACTTTACCGATGGCGGCTTCCACGGCGGCGCGGGCGCGAAGTTTTTCATGAGCTCGCGCGTGGCGCTGCGCGTCGAAGCCCGCGGTATTTACACCCCCGAAACGAAGTCCACGTTCGCCACCGGCACCTCGACCAGTGCCACGCACATCGTGGCATCGGCCGGTCTTTCGTTCTTCCAGGCCGGCGGCCAACCGACGGTCGATACCGACCAGGATCGGGTGGAGGACAAGAGTGACGCCTGTCCCGACACGCCGCTCGGCGCGAGCGTGGACAAGCGTGGTTGCCCTGGCGATGAGGATACCGACGCCGTGCTCAACGGTCTCGACAAGTGCCCCGGGACGCCCGGTGGCGCTACGGTCGATCGGACGGGCTGCCCGCACGATCAGGACGGCGATCGCGTGTTCGACGGCATCGACAAGTGTCCTGATACTCCCGCGGGTGTCACGGTCGACGCCGTCGGCTGCCCCCCGACCCCGGGCGATGCGGATGCGGATGGTGTGAACGATCTGCTCGACAAGTGCCCGGCGACGCCCAGCGGCGCCCGCGTGGACACGACGGGCTGCCCGATCGACACCGATCGCGACGCGGTGTGGGACGGTCTCGACAAGTGCCCCGATACGCCGATCGGCGCGACGGTCGATCTGAGCGGATGCCCCCAGGACACCGACGGGGACCGCGTGTACGACGGCATCGACCGCTGTCCCGATACGCCAGCCGGTCAGCCGGTGGACGCATACGGCT
>DATMZX010000226.1:0-3044 GCA_035573235.1 Gemmatimonadales bacterium | reverse complement strand
CGCCGCCATCCGCGGCAACACATCCGGATGGCGCAGCGACGTCGCGCGGCGCGCTATCGCGCCGAAGATGCCGCACATGGTCCGTAGGCCGCGTAGCGGCCTTCGACCGCGAGGAGCGGGAGCAGCGAATCGATCGCGCCGCGGACCGACCTGTCTCCGGCGCGCGTCACGAGGATGACGGGCACGCGGCACTCACGGACTCGCTGGCGCCAGTAATCCGGCGGCTTCAGGGGCGAGCTCGGGACGCTGCGCATCTGCTCCTGATAATCGGCGATGAAGTTGCTCGTCAATTCCCGGCCCGTGGACGTGGCGACCGGAATCGGCCGGCGCAGGTAAAAAGACAGCGACGGCGGAAACGCCGCGACACCGATGACCTCTGCCGCGCCGGCATTCTGGATCACGCTCGCGAGCGTCCGCGCCGAGCGATCGTCTCCCACGGCGTCGAGCAGCCGGCCGGAGACGATCGGCACGATCACGATCGGCAGCGCGTAGCCCATGACGACCAGCGCGGGGCGCCCCAACCAGACCATGACCGCGGATACCAGCAGCGCGACGCCGAGGGCGAGCGCCGTGGGCGGGATCGCGGCGCGCTCGGCGGGTGTCAGGCTGATGGGCGCGGGCAGCCACAGCGTGAGCGACACGAGCGCGATCCCGGCGAGTGCAGCGATGGGAACGTAGGCGCGTCGGCCGACACCGCTGCCGCCGCCGAGCTCATGACCGGGCTCACGTGTCAGCGCGCGCGCCGCCGCCAAGGCGAATGGCGGCATCAACGGCAACACGTACTGCGGCAATTTGGACTGATTCAGGGTGAAGAACAGCAGCGGGCCGAGCACCCAGCACGCCAGGAAGATTGCGTCCTGCGCCCGGGCGTTGACGCGCCTCCCGAGCCATGCCCAGCGCAACGTTCTCCAGCGGGCGAGCGCCGGGACAATCCAGGGGAAGGCCGCGACCGGAACGATGGGGAGGTAGTACCAGAACGGTGCCGTGCGGTGAAACCGCGTGGTCGTGACGCGCTCGAAAGTCTCGCGCACGAAGACGTAGTGCGGGAACTCCGGAATGCGAATCGAAATCGCGATGAACCAGGGCAACGCAACGAGCGCGAAGGCGCCGAGCCCGGCGAGTGGGAACAGACGCCGCAGCGATCTGCCGGTCATCAGAGAGTAGGGAATCAGCGCGATCAGCGGCACCAGAATGGCCACCGGTCCCTTGGTGATCGCGCCCAGCCCGATCGCGGCCCACGCGAGGATCGGTCGCTCATCCCAGAACGCGAGCATGGCGAGCGTCGTACAGAACGCGAGCGTGCTGTCGAAAATCGTCGTGCGCGCATACGCAAGGACGAGCGGCATCGTGACGAGCGCGATCGCGGCGAGCCAGGCCGGGTCGCGGCCCCAGCGTCGTCCGACGATCCAAATCACGACTCCGCACGTCGCCAGAGTAAACAGGTAGGCGGGAAGCCGGGCCGCGGTCTCGGTCGGCCCGAGCACCTCCATCACCAGCGCGGCGGCGGCGAAATAGACGACCGGCTTGTCGAGATACGGCAGGCCATCCAGGTGAGGCAGGATGTAGTCGTTGGTCTGCGCCATTTCGCGCGCGACTTCCGCGTTGCGACCCTCGTCCGGATCGAACAGCGCGTACCCGCCCAAATCGAATCCCAACGCCAGGGCCGCGGCGAGCAGCAGCACCGGCCACCGCACGAACGCGCCCAGTGGCAGCAGCCGGGAGTTAGGAACCAGGAGTCTGGGTCGGGGGTTGAACCGGCGCGGTCGGCATCTGGGAAACGGTGATCGGCACGGTGGCTTTGCGCTCGCCGTCCACCGTGATCTCGAAGCGATACTGTCCCGCATGCGGGAACGGCACGTCGAACACCAACACCGCGGCTGCCTCGATCTCCGTGACCCCCGCGGGCGGCTCGGCAAAATTCACCGTCCCCGATCCGCCCAGCAGCTCGGTGTCCTCTTCATCCAGCAGTTTGATCTGCACCTGATGCTCGCCTACTTCGGTGCGCTTGCCCTTCAATCGCAGCACCAGATGCATGCGGGGATGCATGACGGGGAACTGCGGCACCCAGATGTGCTGGAAGATGCCCATGACGGACATCTTCCCGGACTGATCGACCAGCGCGTAGTCGGCGACAACGGCGAAGTCGAGATGCACTACTTCTTCGCCACAGGCACTGAGTACTTCGTGCGGTCCCAGGTGAACGTGAGTGCCGCCGGCTCGGTCGCGGGCTCGAACACGATCCCGAACTGCTCGACCGGCGTCTGGAGCTGCTCGACCTTCGCGTCCACGCGCACGAGATCCTGGGTCGAATCGTACGCGGTGCCCCACTGACCGGTCTGCTTGTTGATGATGAGCTTCCACCCGTCCTGTGTCGGGAGGGTCCACAGCGTGTACTTGCCGGCTGGAACGGCGGCGCCGCCGATGACGAGATCGATGGGCGTATTGAACTGCGTCGCCGCGTTGGCACCCGTCCGCCAGACTTTGCCCCACGGCTCGAGCACGCCGAAGATCTGGCGGCCGCGCAGGGACGGCCGGCTGTAATCGACCCACAGCGGCTGGCCGGCGATCGTGGCCCGCGCCGTATCGCGTGGTGAGAGCTGGCCGAGCGGCCGGTTGGCGAACATCGGCCCCGCCTGCGCCATCGGCACCGACGCGACGCGCTGCACGTCGACCTGCACCGTGCTGCCCTTGCCGGTGAGCCACGTGAGCCGGCCCTGTTTGTCGAGCGTGAACGTGAACGGGCCGAGCCCCGCGAGCTGTCCCTCGCTGAACATGAGCCGCAGCGTGTCGCCGCCCAGCTTCTTCACGTAGCCACTGCTCATCTGATTCGCCGAGGCGAGGGCGGTGAACGCGGCGCTGTCTTTCTTGGTCGCGCGCGCCCAGCGTCCGTACTGCTCGACCAGGCCGTACACGTGGAGCTGGTAGGGGAACGTGCCGCGGGGCGCCGCGATCTTCTGCGTGACCATGCTGTCGCCGCGCGGGATCGTCCATACCGACGTGTCGCCGACGAAGTCGATGCTGAGCTTCGTTTCCATCGGCCCGGG
>DATMZX010000225.1:0-4631 GCA_035573235.1 Gemmatimonadales bacterium | reverse complement strand
CGCGGGCGACATTGCGACATATCCGGGGAAGCTGGAGCTGATCGCCACGGGATTCAGCGAAGCCGCGATCGCTGTGAACCAAGCAGTGCATTGGATCTATCCCGAGAAGAAGATCGCGCCGGGGCATTCGTCGAATATGGGGATCTTCGGGCAAACGGACGAGTGATGTACCTGGCGAACGCAGTCCCGGGAGCGTGAGCCGATATCGTTGCAGACATAGAACGTGAACTTTGATATACGCTACAATATCAATACTCTTGCGGAACGACGCTCTACGATATATCATGCTATATGAAATGCTGGATCACATATAGCATGCGGTATGTCCAATGCCAATCCGTAGAAAAACCGACCATCTGACATTGGCTGCAGGCCTGGTGGCGAAGCGCAGGGCGAGTCGACTGTCTCAGCGCTCCGTGGCAGCCATCGCGGGCGTGACGCAGGCGTCACTATCCCGTATCGAGCGCGGCATTTCCGATCCGAGTCTCAGCACAGTTCTCGAAACCGCCCATGCGTTAGGCCTGGAATTGAGGCTCGTGCCGAGGGAACTCGTTCCCGCGGTCGACCTCCTCTTGCGGTCGCCGAAGGGTGGACCTGCGGAGCCGCAAGATGAGGAGCCGCTGTATGCGCCGGAGCGGGAGGACGAGTTGTCGTGACGGGCGATGCCCCGCAGATCTCGTCGTTGCGCATCCTGCTATACGGCGTGCCTATTGGCGTGATCACGCAACTGCCCGATCAACAGATCGTCACCGCGTTTGACCCTGAGTACGAGAACGATGCGCGCCGGCCGATTTTGAGTTTGAGTCTCAAGACGGCATCGGGTGCATTGCGCACGCCGGCTCGCACTCGTGTTCGCCTTCCGCCGTTTTTTTCGAACCTGCTTCCCGAAGGGCACCTCCGGCAGTATTTGGCGGCTCGTGGCGGAGTGAAGCCCATTCGCGAGTTTCCGCTCCTTGGCCTTCTCGGCGGAGACCTGTCAGGGGCGGTCGAGCTTCGTGCGGTGCCGGACGCGCGGACCGCCGATTCGCCAGATCGGCCGTCGCAGTCGCCTAACGGCACGACCGAGCCGCCGCTCAGATTTTCGCTGGCAGGGGTACAGCTCAAGTTTTCGGCGCTTGCCGAAGCGAATGGCGGGCTGACGATTCCCGTCTCAGGTGCCGGCGGCGACTGGATCGTCAAGCTTCCGTCGACGCGTTTTCAATCGGTGCCCGAGCACGAGCACGCGATGCTGGGACTCGCGAGCGCGGTGGGCATCAGTGTTCCGGAGAACAAGCTCCTGCCGCTCACGGCGATCGGCGGTCTGCCACACGATCTCGGGCCACTCAAGGGCAAGGCGTTGGTTGTCCGGCGTTTCGATCGGGGCCCGGGTGGCTCGCGCGTGCACATCGAGGACTTCGCGCAGATCTTCGGAGTGTATCCGGAGGGGAAGTACGGCAAGGCCAGCAGCGAAGACATCGCTCGTGTTGTGTGGGCGGAGGCGGGCCTCGATGACTGCCTGGAGCTCGTGCGGCGGCTGGTGTTCCTCGTCTTGACGGGGAACGCCGACATGCACCTCAAGAACTGGTCCGTGCGGTACGCAGATCGCGGTTCGCCGCGCTTGTCGCCCGCGTACGATCTGGTCGGCACCGTGGCATTCTTGCCTAACGCAGATCTCGCGTTGAAGCTGGGCGGCGAGTCGCGGATGCTTGCGGTCACGATAGATTCGTTCCGGAGGCTCGCTGCCAAGGTCGGGCTTCCCTCGGCCGCAGTGGAGCACACCGTTGAACAGACCGTTCGAAGTTTTCAGGAGGCGTGGCGCGACGACCCGTCCGTGAGCGGTCTGCCGTCCGATCAGCGATCAACGATCGGCCGTCACGCCAAAGCGTCGCCGTTGTGGCGCGTCGCGCGGAAGGGGCTGCCGGTCACCGGCCGAACTCCACGCGGGGATCCGCGACGGCGTACGCGGCGTCGGCAATGATATTCACCACCACGAACACGACGCTCAGGAACAAGATGCTGCCCTGGATCGCGGGCAGGTCGCGCTTGCTGATGGCGTTCACGACGTAGCGGCCGAGTCCGGGCCAGCTGAAGACGGTTTCCGTTAGGATGCTGCCGGTGAGGTAGGAGCCGAAATCGAGGCCGATCACGGTGATGACGGGGATGAGGGCGTTGCGTAAGGCATGGCGGGCGAGGACGGCGGCGCGGGGGAGGCCTTTGGCGCGCGCGGTGCGAATGTAGTCGCTGCCCAGCACCTCGAGCATCGCCGAGCGGGTCATGCGGGCGAGGAAGGCGATGGACCGCGTGCCTAACGCAAACGCGGGCAGGATCAGGAACGCGATGCCGCCGGAACCCGAGGGCGGGAGCCAGCGGAGGATCATCGCGAAGATCAGGATCAGGATGAGGCCCACCCAGTACACCGGGAACGAGATCCCGAGATAGGTGAAGGCGAGCGTGAGGCGGTCGACCCAGCCGCCGGGGTAGGCGGCGGTGAACACGCCGACGGTCACGCCTAACGTAACGGCGAGGAACATCGCGGCGCATGCGAGCTCCAGCGTTTTCGGGAAGCGCTCGGCGACATCGCGGGCGATCGGGCGGCCGGTGATGAAGCTCGTGCCCAAGTCGCCGCGCAGCACGCCGCCGGCGTAGGCGGCGAATTGTTTGGGGCGCGACTCGTCGAGGTGGAGCTGGTGGCGGAGCTGGGCGATGGTGGCGGAGTCGGCGCGTTCGCCGACCATCTCCATTACCGGGTCGCCGGGCGCCAGGTAGAGCAGCGAGAACACGACGACTAGGACGCCGAACAGCGTCGGGATCGCCAGCAGCAGGCGGCGCAGCAGGAAGGCGCCCATGGCCTAACGCAACGCGCGCATGCGGCCGGCCGTCAGGGATGCGGCGCGGTGCTGTCGCGCGCGACGGGGGCGGCGCCGCCGGTCATGCCGGGGCCGCCTAAGCTGACGTCGAGAAAGCGCTGGCCATTGAAGATGGCCGGCGCCTTGAAGCCCCGGATCCACGGTTGGACCGCGTACAGCTCGTTGTAGAAAAACAGGTAGATCATCGGCGCGTCGCCGAAGGCAATCGAATCGGCGCGCTGATAGAGCGCGGCGCGTTGGGCGCTGTCGGCGGTGGTGCGGGCGCGGGCGACGAGGGCATCGACGGCGGGATTCTCGTAGAACGACACGTTGCCGCCGACGCCGCGATTGGCGCCGACGAGCAGCGGGTCGAGAAAGTCTTCGGCGTCGGGGTAGTCGGCGTACCAGTCCTTGATGATGAGGTCCGCGTCGCCGTGCCGTGCGGCTTCGCGCGCGGCGGAATTGTCGCGCTGCACGAGCGTGGCGCGCACGCCGACGGCGGCGAAATACGCCTGGATCGATTGCGCGACACGCTGGAAGGTTTCGTCCTGGCCAACCCAGAGCTGGACCGCGAATCCCTTCGCGTACCCGGCGGCGGCGAGGAGTGCGCGCGCTTTGGCCGGATCGTAGCCATAGGGGCGGCGCGCGGTGTCGGCGCCGTCGAGCGAGGGCGGGATGACGCCCGCGGCCAGCGTGCCGCGTCCGCCGATCAGACGCTGCAGCATGGTGCGCACGTCCACCGCGTAATTGAGCGCCTGCCTAACGCGAGGGTCCTCGAGCGGACCGCGCGTCGTGTTGATGGCGACGTACCAGAGGCGGAGTGCCGGCGCCGAGACGAGGAACGCGCTTTTTTCGTCGGTGTGCTCCCAGCGCTCGGTCTCGGCTTCCGGTACGTAGAGCAGGTCGACGTTGCCGGCCTGGAACTCGGCGACCGCGGTGCTGGGCTCGGGGACGATGCGGATCTCGAGCGAGTCCAGGTGCGGCGCGCCGCCCCAGTAGGACGGGTTCCGTGCGAGGAGCACGTAGTCGTCGTGCTTCCAGGCGACAAAGCGCCACGGTCCGGTGCCCACAGGATGCTCGGCGAAATTCGTCGAGTCGGCGGAGGGCACGATGGACGCCACGGGCATGGCGAGTAGCTTTGGGAAGATCGCGAGTGCGGTATCGAGTGTGATGCGGATCGTGCTGTCGTCCGGGGCGTCGAGGCCGCCGATCGTCTTTGCAGTGCCGGCGGCGAACGCGCGTGCACCGGAGATCGGGTAGAGCGGCCACCCGCGTCCGCCTTTGGTGCGCGGATCGAGTACGCGTTGGAAGCTGTAGACGACATCGGCGGCGTGGAACGCGCGTCCGTCGTGGAAGGTGACGTGCGGGCGGAGATGGAACGTGTAGGTGCGGCCGTCGGGGGAGACGTCCCAGCGTTCGGCGAGCGCGGGAGCGAGGTGCGCGTCGACGGTGAACTGGGTGAGGCCGTCGAAGAGGTACGAGACGGCGCGGCCGGTTGGTACGTCGGTAGAGAGAGCGGGATCGAGCGACCGCGGGTCGTAGCGATCGCGCGAGTCGATGAACGTTTTGCGTTGCGGAGTGGAGTCGGCGCCGCGACAGGCGCTCACGACGAGAAGCGGAACGACGGCGAGAAAAACCGTGAGGGAGAAGCGAATCGTGCGCAGGCGGCGCCTCGTTGACTTCGAGTGGGAAACGAGTGAACTTACCGGGCCTCAAGTAAAGCGTCAATCGTGAGTTACGTCCTGTGCGTCGACGATCACGAGGACATGCGCCTCATGGTGCGCGAGATCCTCGCTTCGGCGGGGC
>DATMZX010000224.1:0-2164 GCA_035573235.1 Gemmatimonadales bacterium | reverse complement strand
CTTCGCCGGCAGCATCGCCGCCAGCATCGCCGCGGTCGTGATCATCGCGACGGTGCTCGAACCCTGCGCGAGCTTTATCAGGCTCGCGACTCCGAACCCAAGGAATAGGAAGACCAGGCCGGAGCCCGTTCCCGACGCGGCCGCCTGCCCCACGAAGGTCCGCTCGATCACGGACCCGATCTCGGTGGCCTGTAGCGCAACCCCGAATCCCCCGCTCGCCGCAATGATCAGGATCATCACGCCGGCGCTCGTCAGGGACGTCTCGACCATCTCCGCGATGTCCGCGCGGCTCGCCCCCCGTTGCCGAGCGTACACCCACATGGCGATCCCCGTGCCCACAAGCAGCGCCAGGTTGGGGTTCCCGATGATCGCGGTGTAGGGCGCCAGAGCCGACCACAGCGCGACGTGCGATCCCGGTCGCGCCGTCATAGAGACGACCACCGTGTGCGACGAAATGAGGAGCACGGGCAGGATGATCGGCAGGAGTGACGGAACGAGGCCGGGAAGTGGCTGCGTAGCCGCCGCCTCTACGGCACCGGCGCCGCGGGCCGAGCCAGCGGGGGCTCGAGGCACTACGGGCATGCGCCGGTCGACCCATCCCGCGAACAAGAGCCCCGCCCCGGCCGCCGGCAGGGCCACGACGATGCCGACCAGAACCATGGTTCCGAGGTCGACTCCCAACGTGCCGGCGATTGCCAGCGGCCCGGGGGTGGGCGGCACCAGCGTGTGCGTCGCCCCCGCGCCCGCCGCGATCGCCAGGAGGTACTTGAGATAGCTGCGGTTGGTGCGCCCGTACATCGAGCGGGCCAGGGGGACCAGGAGATAGAAGACCGTGTCGAAGAAGACTGGAATCGACAGGACGTAGCCCGTGGCGCACAGAGCCGTCGCGCCGCGTTTCTCGCCCAGCAAGGCGAGGAACCAATTCACGATCCGGTCCGCCGCCCCGCTGCCCAACATTGCTTGACCGGTGATCGCCGCCAGCGCGATGACGATCCCGACCGTGCCGGCCGTGCGGCCGAAGCCCTCGGCCACGCGAGCGATCTTCAGCCCCGGCTCACCGGGCGCGAGCAAGCTGACCACTATCGCAGCGATGATCAGCGCCAGGAACGCGTTGAAGCGGAGCAGCACGATCCCCGCGAGGATCGTGGCCATTCCAATGAGCAGGATCACCGCAGGATGCATGGGCGCCGGCTGGTGATGGTGATTGCGCTTCGATACTTGAAACGGTCAGTCGTCCGCGTCTGTCCGCTTGTTCTCGATGGCCAGCAGCTCCGCCGCGCCCTCGACCCGGTCGAGATCGGCCAGCAACCCCGCGTCCGAGAGATCCAGCGGATGCGAATGCTCCCAGTCGTGTGCGGCGATCTCGTGCAGCCGGTCTACGACGGTGGCGTCGCGCACCTCGATCGCCAGCTCGCGCCGGCCGTCGAGACTTCCGGCCGCGAAGTTGATCGAGCCCACGATGGCGCCCACCCCGTCGGCGAGGAGCATCTTCCCGTGGAGTTTCAGATGCTTGAGCTTGTGGATCTTGATCCCGACGTCCTCCAGGATGCGCAGCCCCCCGACGCCCTCGACCAGCTTCTCTCGCTTGAGCGTATGAGGGGGACGAGCCATGACGTGCACTTTCACGCCGCGTCGCGCCGCGCGGACCAGGCGCTCGACGATCACCGTGTCCTGGAAGCGCTCGTTCTGGACGAACAGCTTGTGCCTCGCCTCGTCGATGAATCGGCAGATGCGATCCCGCCCGGGTCCGGGGCACCAGACCAGGTCGCTCTTGTCGCGCGGCGTGAAGGCCTGGCGGTGCCAGTCGGCCTCGAAGCACTCGATGATCTCGCTCACGTCATGGCCGCGCGTCGTGACGACGGCATAGTCACGCGTCTCGGTCAGATTCCTCGTCGTCCAATTGAGCGAATTGACGAACGCCGTCACGTCGTCCACCACCATCGACTTTTCGTGCGTGAGCGCGAAGGCGGGGTTGGCGTCTTGTACGGCGATGCCCGCTCGTTCGAGCGCCGCGCGGGCGGCTTCGTTCTCCTGCTCACCGCTGCGGCGGGCAGGGTTGAGCATCACGCGAACCGCGACACCGCGCCGCTGCGCCGCGATGATCGCCTTGCGCAACGCCGGGTCCGAGAAGACGAACATCTTGACGCGGAGCGTCTGCGATGCG
>DATMZX010000223.1:0-3803 GCA_035573235.1 Gemmatimonadales bacterium | reverse complement strand
TCGAATCAGTCCCTGCTCGCGGGCGGCCTTGTAGCTGCCCGCCTTGAAGAACTCCGCTAAGCCCACCGTCTCGGCGCGAATGAAGCCGCGCTGGAAGTCGGAGTGGATCTCGCCCGCGGCATCGTACGCGGTGTCGTGGCGATGCATGGTCCAGGCGCGCACTTCGTTTTCGCCGACCGTGAAAAACGTTTGCAGGCCGAGCAGGCGATACCCGGCGTGAATGAGCCGGTCGAGGCCGGGCTCGGCCACGCCGGCGCTCGCGAGGTATTCCTTGCGCTCCTCGCCCGCCAGCTCGCCCAGCTCGGCCTCGAACTTGGCGGAGAACGGGACGATCTCGGCGTCCTCGTGGTGCGTCTGCACCGCGGCCTTGAGCTTGTCGATCCACTTCCCGCCGCCGGCGGCGAGATCGTCCTCGTTCACGTTCGCCGCGTACAGAATCGGCTTGGCGGTCAGCAGTCCCAGCGTGCGAAGGAATTTGATGGACTCGTTGTTCTCACCCGCTTCGCGCGCGCCGCGGCCGGCGTTCAGCTCCTGCACGACGCGCTCGAGCAGCACGAGCTCGGCCTGCGCTTCCTTGTCGCCGGCGCGCGCCGATTTCCGCGTCTTCTCGAGCCGCCGCTCGATCACCGCGAGGTCGGCCAGGGCCAGCTCGCTGGTGATGATGTCGTGATCGCGCACCGGATCGACGGGCCCCATCACATGCACGACGTCGGGATCCTCGAACGCGCGGATGACGTGCACCACCGCGTCGACTTCGCGGATATGCGAGAGGAACTGGTTGCCGAGACCTTCGCCCTGCGAGGCGCCTTTGACGAGGCCGGCGATGTCGACGAACTCGACGACGGCGGGGACCTTTTTCTTGGGCTTCACGACCTCGTTGAGCTTCTCGAGGCGCGGATCGGGCACTTCCACCACGCCGACGTTGGGCTCGACGGTACAGAACGGATAGTTCTCCGCCGCCGCCGCTTTCGACGAGGTCAGCGCGTTGAAGAGGGTCGACTTTCCCACGTTCGGCAGACCGACGATTCCCAGGCGCAGCATCAGCTCCTAAGCCATTTCTCGACTTCTTCGATCAGCCGCGGCGTCAGCGCCGAGATTTGCTCAAGCTCGTCGGGCTCGAACGGCGCCAGGACATAATCGGCCCAGTCGCCCGTGCCTTCCGGAAGCGGACCCACGCCGATGCGCAGTCGTGCGTATTGCTGCGATTGCAGGGCCCCCTCGATGCTCTTCAGCCCGTTGTGCCCGCCGGCCGAGCCATCCGGCCGAAACCGGAACGTGCCGAGTGGGATCTGGAAGTCGTCGACGAGGACGAGCAGATCGCGCTCGGCCTGGAACTCGGGATCGGCGCGCAGCGAGGCGAGCGCGGAGCCGCTGCGATTCATGAACGTGGTGGGCTTGAGCACGCGGACGGCGGTGCTGCCGACCGTCCCTTCCGTCGCGCGCGCGCGTTCGGCGCGACGGAAGGGAGGCAACTGCCAATGCTCGGCGACCGCATCCGCCAGCAGGAAGCCGGCATTGTGTCGCGTCGCCGCGTAATCCGGCCCCGGATTGCCCAGGCCGACGACGGCGCGCAACGACTACTCTTCCTTCTTACCCTTGGGCTTCTCCTCAGCCTTCGGTGCCTTGCCCTCAGCGGCCGGCGCGCCCTCTGCCCCTTCCTCACCCTCTTCACCCTCGCGGACCTTGCGGATGAGCTCGGGCTCGGCGACCTCCGTCGTGGCTTCCGCCGCCGGAGCGGCGACTTCTTCAGCGCGCGGCGGCACCACCGTCGCGATCGTCAGATCGGCGCCGGTCAGGATGACCGCGTTCGCGATCGACAGGGCCGAGACGTGCAGCGAGTCGCCGATCTTGAGCGCCGTCACGTCGAGCTCGACGCGATCGGGGATGTGCTCGGGCAACACTTCGATTTCGACTTCGCGCGTCACCTGATCGAGCACGCCGCCCGCGTTGCGGACGCCGTCGGCCGTGCCGACGAGATGCACCGGGACCTTCAGCGTGATCTTCTCGTCCGCTTTGATCTCGTAGAAATCGACGTGGATGATGTCGGGGCGGAGCGGGTGGCGCTGGATCTCGCGGATCAGCGCGCGGCTCTTCTTGCCGTCGACCGTGAGGTCGATCAGCGTGCTCTCGGGCTCGATCCCTGTGAGGGCTTTCTCGAGCGCGAGCCCGTCGACCATCAGCGACTGCGTATCGCGGCCATGGCCGTACACGACGGCCGGCACCTGCTTCTGGAAGCGGGCCTGCCGCGCCGGTCCTTTACCCGTCTTGTCCCGCGCTGTCGCGGAAAGCATCACTGTCTGTGCCATACTTCGTCCTCAGTTCTCTGTCATCTGTTGTCAGTCGAACAATGAGCTGACCGACTGATTCGAATGTTCATAGCCGATGGCCTTGGCCATCAAGCTGGCTATGGACAGCACCTTCAACTTCTCGAACTTCTTCTCGTCCGGCAGCCGGATCGTATTCGTCACCGTCACTTCTTCGATCGGCGAGGCGCGCAGCCGCTCGACCGCGGGTCCCGACAGCAGCGCGTGCGTCGCGAACGCGAAGATCCGGCGCGCGCCGAGCCGCTTGAGCGCCGCGGCGGCCTCCGAAATCGTTCCCGCCGTGTCGATCATGTCGTCGGGAATGAGGCAGTCCTTATCCTCGACTTCTCCGACGACGTTCAGCACCTCGGCGATATTCGCCGACGGGCGCCGCTTGTCGATGATCGCGAGCGACGCATCGAGCCGCTTCGCGAACCCCCGCGCCATCTTCGCCGATCCGACGTCGGGCGCGACGACCACCGGCTGATACAGCTGCTTCGTCCGGTAGTGGTTCACGAATACCGGCGCCGCGTACAGGTGGTCCACCGGGATATCGAAGAACCCCTGCACCTGGTGGGAATGAAAATCCATTCCCAGCACGCGATCGGCCCCCGCGTGCGTGATCAGATTCGCCATCAGCTTGGCGCTGATCGCCACGCGCGGCTGATCTTTACGGTCCTGGCGCGCGTAGCCGAAGTACGGAAGCACCGCCGTGATGCGGGCCGCGCTCGCGCGACGCGCGGCATCCATCAACAACAGCAGCTCCAGGTAATTGTCCGCCGGCGGATTCGTGGGCTGGATGATGAACACATCCCGTCCCCGGACATTCTCGTCGATCTTGACGAAGATTTCGCCGTCGGCAAACCGCCGCATCGTGACCGCGCACAGCGGCTGTCCCAAATGCTGGGCCATCTCCTCGGCGAGAGGCCGGTTGGCCGTCCCGGCGAGGAGCAGGAGCTGGCTGCGCGAAAGCGACAGATCCCGCATTTGGGCCTCGGAAAGTAGTCGGCAAAGCGCGTGTCGCCAAGGCCTTATATGTTGTAGCCCGTGGACGACCTTCAGTCGCGGCTCGCCGCTGCACTGGCGGGCCGCTACACCGTAGAGCGCGAGATCGGCCGCGGGGGGATGTCGAACGTCTTCCTCGCGTTCGACCCCACCCTGGGGCGCCAGGTCGCCATCAAGGTGCTCCGGCCCGAGCTGGCCGCGAGCATCGGCCCCGACCGGTTCCTGGATGAGATCAAGGTCGCCGCCCGGCTCAAACACCCCTACATCCTGAAGCTGCACGAGGGCGGCGAGGCCCACGGCCTCCTCTATTACTCGATGCCGTACGTCGAGGGCGAGAACCTGCGCCAGCGACTGGCGCGGGAACGCCGACTCGCGCTCGGCGATGCGCTGCACATCGCGCAGGAAGTGGCCGAGGCCCTCGATCACGCCCACCGCCAGAACGTGATTCATCGCGACATCAAGCCCGAGAACATCCTGTTCGAAGAGGGCCATGCG
>DATMZX010000222.1:0-13289 GCA_035573235.1 Gemmatimonadales bacterium | reverse complement strand
GACGCAAAACGGAAAGATCGATCGTAAAGCGCTTCCGGCGCCGGGAGACGCGGCACCGCGTGATGTTGCAGCGGCCCTTCCGCGCACGCCGACTGAAGCAAAGGTGTTGGGTGTGTTCCGCGAAGTGCTCGGACGTGCTGATGTCGGCGCGGACGGCAACTTCTTCGACTTGGGCGGCGATTCCCTGATGGCCGCCCGGATGGTGCTGCGACTGCGTACCGCTTCCGGCGTCGACGTCCCGCTGCGCGTGCTGTTCGAGCGGCAGACCGTCGCGGGGCTGGCGGAGGCCGTCGACGCGCTGGGGTGGCTCGCGGCGTCGGCACGCCCCGTCGCCACCGCAGGGGGGGGACGGGCCCGGGTGGAGATCGAGCTGTGAGCGTCCTGACGTTCCTCGCTGACCTCCACGCGCAGGACATTCGTGTGTGGGCCGATGGCGGTCGCCTGCGCTGCAATGCACCGGCTGACCTGCTCACGCCCGCCCTGCGCGAGCAGCTGCAAGGACGCAAGGAGCAGATCCTGGAGTTCCTCCGCTCGACGGAAACACTCACCCGCCGGCATCGCGCGATCGTGCCCCTGCAACCCCGCGGCACGGGGACTCCGATCTTTGGCGTCCCCGGGCACAATGGCGACGTCTTTTGCTATCTGACGCTCGCGCAACACCTCGGCCCGGACATGCCGTTCTACGGACTGCAGCCGCCCGGGCTCGACGGTCAGGGAGCGCCGCTCACTCGCATCGAGGATCTCGCCGCCTACTTCGCGGCACAGATTCGCGCGTTCCATCCGTCCGGCCCCTGCATCGTGACCGGCTTCTGCGCCGGCGGCATGACCGCATTCGAGTTGGGCCGGCAGCTGCAGCGCGCCGGCACACCGGTCAGCCTGGTCGCCCTCTTTGGTGCCCCGTATGCGTCGGCGTACCGGTGGCGCTCCGCGCCGGGCATCCGCCTGGAGTGGCTCGCCACTCACGCGCGCGCGCTGAGCCGACTGGGCTGGCGCGAGCGGTTGGCTTACGTGACCGCGAGGCGGGCGCTGCGGAGGGCGGAGCGCGGTGTGGACCGAACGCCGGATCCTGTCTTTGTCCTGCGCTCGCGGGTCGTGCAAGCGACGATGGCGGCTGCGCGACGCTACAGGCCCGAGCCGTTCGACGGTCGAGTCAGCATCATCTTGCCCAATCGCCTGTGGTTGCGGTCGCGCTACCTGCCGCTGAGCTGGGGCGCGATCGCGCGAGAGACGGATGTGTACGTCGGGCCCGAGGCATGCAACCAGGACAACATGCTGCGCGAGCCGTACGCCGGCGCGTTTTCGGCGTACCTTGCGCAATGCGTGGCGCCAGCCACTATGGTGTCCGCATGCGAACCTCGATCGTAGCGCTCAGCCTCCTCTCCTTCCTTCCAGGCCGCGCCGCAGCACAAACTCCCGATCTCGGCGGCGCACTCCGCTGGCGCACCATCGGCCCGTTCCGCGCCGGTCGCGCGCGCGCCCTGGCGGCGACACCGGGGCATCCCACGGTGTTCTACATCGGATTCGACAACGGCGGCCTGTGGCGCTCGACTGACTATGGCTCCAACTGGGAGCCGCTATTCGATCATGAAGCAACTGGATCGATCGGCGCGGTCGCCGTCGCGCCCTCGAGTCCGAACATCATCTACGTCGGCACCGGCGCCGGAATCATCCGACCCGACCTGGCGACGGGCAATGGCATGTATCGATCAAACGATACCGGTCGCACCTGGACTCACCTCAGTGGCGAGCTCGATGCGACACAAATGATCGCGTATGTCGACGTAGACCCTTCGAATCCCAACCGGCTGTTCATCGCGGCGCTCGGGCACCCGTATGGCCCGAACGCGGAACGCGGGGTTTACCGCTCGACGGACGGTGGTCGCACGTTCGAGAAGGTGCTGTACAAGGACGAGTACACCAGCGCGAACGAAGTCCGCATCGACCCCGCCAATCCCAGTACGGTCTACGCGACCCTCTGGCAGCAGCAGCAAACCTTCTGGGAGGCAGCTTCCTTCGGTCCGGACTCTACGTGGCCGGGCGCCGGCGGGATCTATAAATCAAGCGACGGTGGAACCACCTGGACCGGGCTGACCAACGGACTGCCGCCGGTGCTCGAGGCAAACATCGCCATCGCCCCCAGCAATCCGCAGGTGATTTACGCCATGGTGGCATCCGTGAACCCCGCGGGCGGATCGGGGCCGGTCGGTTTTTACAAGTCGAGTGACGGTGGCGCGCACTGGATGCTGCGGACCCGTATGCCCGGCGCCGTCGTCGTTGGTGACACGACCGCGACTGCCGACCCGCGTCCCCTCGGCCGGATCGGAGGCGGCGACCTGCCGCCCATCGTCGTCGACCCCAAAAACGAAAACGTCGTCTACAGCGCGTCGATCGTCATGTGGCGCACCGAAGACGCGGGAATGACCTGGTCGGCAGTCCGCGGCTCGCCGGGCGGCGACGATTATCAGCGGATCTGGATCCATCCTGATGATCCGAACGTGATCCTGGCCGTTTCCGATCAGGGCGCGGTGGTCTCGAGTAATCGTGGCGAGTCGTGGAGCAATTGGTACACCCAGCCCACCGCCGCCGTGTATCACGTCACGGCCGACAACGCGTTTCCCTATCGCGTATGCAGCGGGCAGCAGGACTCGGGCTCGCTCTGTGTCGCGAGCCGTTCCGACGACGGCGAGATCACGTTCCACGACTGGCACCCGGCCAACATTCAGGAGTACGGCATGGCGGCGCCGGACCCGCGCGATCCTGACGTCGTGTTCGGCAGCGCGCGCCGCGGCGTGTCGCGCTATGACCGGCGTACCGGCCAGACGGCGCCGGTGGGGCCTGATTCCGCCGCCCGCGGTGCCGCGTACGGCCGCAACGTGCGCACCATGCCGCTCATCTGGTCGCCTGTGAATCCGCAGCTGCTCTTCTACACGTCGAATGCCGTCTGGAAGTCGATCGATCGGGCCCACTCCTGGACTCGGATCAGTCCCGATCTCGCGCGCCAGACGTGGGCGGTTCCGGCGAGTGCCGGTCGATACGCAAAGGGGGTCACGCCGGCGCCGCGCGGCGCGATTACCGCGCTGGCGCCGTCGCCCAGACGCGCCGCCGTCCTGTGGGCGGGCACGGATGACGGCACCATTCACATGACGATGAACGGCGGCGCGGCCTGGAACGATGTCACGCCGGCCGAGATCAAGCCCTGGACGCGCATCTTCAATATCGACGCGGGCCACTTCGACACGTTGACCGCCTACGTGGCCGCGAACACACTGCGCATCGACGACGCACGCCCGCATTTCTGGCGCACGCACGACGGCGGGCACACCTGGACCGAGATCAACACCGGCATCGCGCCCAACGCCGTCGCCAATTCGATTCGCGAGGATCCCCGTGTGCCGGGTCTGCTGTACGCCGCGACTGATGCGCAGGTCTGGGTCTCGTTCGACGACGGGGCAACCTGGCAGTCGCTGCGGCTCAATATGCCGGCGATCTCGGTGCGCGATATCCAGGTGAAGGACGATAGCACGTGCCTTTGCGCCGATCTGATCGCGGGCACGCACGGACGGGGCTTCTGGATTCTCGACGACCTCAGTCCTCTCAGGGCTCTCGCGAAGTCCAAGACCCTCGCTACGACGTACATCGTACGACCTATGACCGCTGTACGAGTCCGCATGGGCACCAACGAGCCGACTCCCTGGCCGCCTGAGCTGCCGGCAGGGGAGAATCCACCCGCGGGGGCGATCGTCGATTACGCGCTGGCCACCGACGCGTCGGGTCCGGTCAAGCTGCAGATCGTCGACGCCGCGGGTCGAGTCGTACGCGCGTATTCGAGCGACGATCCGGTGTCCGATACCGATCCCGCTCTCGATCCCGCTGGGTACGATCGGATTTGCCGGAAGAATCCCGGCGCGCCGGACTGCGGCCTCCCTTTGTACTGGCCCGCGGTGCAGCAACGTCTGTCCACCCGAGCGGGATTGCATCGCTTCCTGTGGGACATGCGCTATCAACCGATTGGCGATGATCCGCGAGCGGGCGAGGTCGAGGCCACGGGCGCCGTGCCGCACCGCAGTGAGCACGCGCCACGGGCGCCATGGGCGCCGCCCGGTCGCTACACCGTCCGGCTCATCGTCGCGGGGCAAACCTACGCGCAGCCCCTCACACTCCGACTGGATCCGCGAGTCAAGACGTCGGCCGCGGGACTGCGTCAGCTCGCCGCGTTGACGCGAGAGATGTACGACCTGGCGGTGAGTTCGCACGCGGCGTCCACGCAGGCGCGCGCGCTTCCCGATACGTCCTCAGCGCGGACACTCGAGAGCGCCAGCCGCGCGGCAATGACTGCCGCTATGGCGATGCAGGATGCGGACGTGACGCCGACGGCCGCGCAGATCGCCGCGTGTGGCAGGGTCCGCGCACAAGCGAGCGCCGTGATGGCGAGGTGGAAGCGGCTACACTAGTCGGGCTTGGCGTACAGATCGCCCGCCAAATACTTGAGCCCGCTGTCCACCGCGACGGTCACCACGGTGTGACCGGCACCGAGCTCCTCGGCGAGCTGCAACGCCGCAACGACGTTCATACCGGTGGATGTGCCGGCGAAGAGTCCTTCCTGGCGCGCCAGCGTCCACGCCATGCGCCGCGCTTCGGCTTCATCGATCGCGCGCGTTTCACTCACGAGGCTGCGATCGAACTGCGGCGGCACGAATCCCGGCGCGACGCCTTCGACACCGTGGCGCCCCGGGGTCGCGCCCGAGAGCACCGCCGAGGTCGTCGGCTCGAGCGCGACGACACGCACCTTCGGATCCGCGCGCCGCAGCACGCGCGAGGTCCCCATCAACATCCCCGAGGTGCCGACGGCACCGCAGAAGGCGTGAATCGGACGAACCTGTTCGAGCAGCTCGTCGCCGAGTGACTCGTAGCCGGCCACCATGTCCGGGTTGCGCATCTGATCCGTCGCGTAGCTCGGTCCCTCGGCGGCGATCTCCCGCGCGCGCGCCATCATCCGCGGCACGAGGTCGGGGGTGAGCTTGCCGCCCTCACTCTTCAAGACCTCGAGCTCGGCACCGAACACCTCCATGCTGCGCAGCTTTTCGCGCGCCACCGCGTCATTGCACACGATCCGGCAGCGATAGCCTTTCACGGCGCACACAAACGCGAGTGAAATGCCGGTGCTGCCGCCGGTGTACTCGACGACCGTCATGCCGGGCTTGAGGGCGCCTCGCTGCTCGGCGCGCTCGATCATCGACAGCGCCATCCGATCCTTGTAGGAGCCGGTGGGATTGTAGTACTCGAGCTTGATCCACACGTCCGCCGAGCCACTCGGCACGATGCGCGAGAGACGCACGACGGGAGTATTTCCGATCGCGCTCAGCATTCAGTCCTCGACCGCAACCCAGATCTCGACGGTTTCAGCATCGGGATAGACCTCGACGTCGTAGGTGTACGCACGCTTCGGCGCATCGGGCCGCTCGAAATACGCCCAAACCTCCCGCCAGCCGCGGATCACCGAGCCGGGCAGGGAACCGTTGCTCTGAAATATCGAGTACGTGCCGGCCGGAATCGAAACGATGGCGAGCGGCGGGTCGGCCGAGGCGTTGGCCTCGACCTCCCGGCCCGCGATGATCTGAAATGACCCCGACGCGTCGCTCTCGTACGCCGAGTAGACGCCGATCGGTGGTCCGGACGCGCCGAGTTTGCCGAGCCGGTCGAACCAGTCCTCGCTGCGAAATCGCTGCCACAATCCCGGGATCCTCCCGGCTTCGGGCTGGGCTTCCGTGGCGTTGTCCGTGCGGAGCGCGAGGCCCGCGACGCGCATCGGGCGTCTGCGCTGGAGTGTCTTGTCGTGGAGCGGCATATTCGTGGCTTAACCTACTACGCTGGCGACATGAAACTAGCTGTGCTGTTCACGACGCTGGCCACGGCGCTATCCGCGCAAACTCCGACCGTTCGCGTCGACATCACACCCGGCCATGCCATCAATACGTTCGATCCCGATAGCGCGCTCGGAAGCTCGATCGACGTGCTGTCGCGGATCGACATCAATCGCGTGTTCACGCCGCACATCATTCAGGAAGCGCTCTCGGCAGGGTGGGGGCCGATCACCTATCGCGTGAACACCGAGCTGCGCATGGCGGCGTGGCATTGGACCGAGAACGGCACGTGGAGTGACGCCGCGCATCGCAGCGGATACTTCACCGGCTCGACGGACCTCAAGGACCCGATCCGCTACATCCTCGCCTATGCGCTGCCACACCGCGGCTTCGCCACCAGCGGCGATCGTCCGGTCGCCGGGCCGAACCTCACCTATTGGAAAAGCAATCCATATCTCACGAGCAAGTTCACGAACGAGAGCGATACGCTGCACCCGCAGTGGGTGATCGTGGATCTCCAGGCCGAGAAGCCCGTGAGCGCGGTCCGCATCGTGTGGGCGAGTCCGTACGCAACGAGCTACCGGGTCGAGTACTGGGTCGGCACCAACGCGCTCGACTTCGACGGCGGACCGAAGGGCGAATGGAAGCTGTTTCCGTCGGGCGCACAGAAGAGTGCCCAGGGCGGAACGGTCACGCTCAAACTGAGCGACGCGATGGTCTCGACGCGATACCTGCGAATCCTGATGACCGAGTCGTCCAACACCTGCGACGAGCACGGCTCAGCCGACGTGCGCAACTGTGTGGGGTACGCGATTCAGCAACTTGCGGCGGGTACGACGGACGCGAGCGGCGCGTTCAGCGAAGCCGGCAAGTCCGCCGACGAAAGACTCACGACCTACATCGCTTCATCCATCGATCCCTGGCATTCCGCCGCCGACGTGAACAACAGCGGCAGCTATCAGCACACCGGCTTCGACCTGTTCTTCACGAGCGGGCTCACCAACAACCTGCCCGCGATGATTCCGGTGACGATGCTCTACGGCACGCCCGAGGATGCCGCGGCGCAGATCGCCTACATCGAGCGGCGCGGCTATCCGATCGCCTATGTCGAGATGGGAGAAGAGCCCGACGGCAAGCACGCGATGCCGGAAGACTACGCGGCGCTGTATCTGCAATGGGCCGCGGCGATTCACAAAGTCGATCCCAAGCTCAGACTCGGCGGGCCGGTGTTCGAGGGCGTCAACGAAGACATCACCCTCTGGCCCGACGCGCGCGGCCGCACGTCGTGGATGGGCCGCTTCGTCGCTTACCTGAAGGAACACGGCCGGCTCTCCGACCTCGCCTTCGTTTCGTTCGAGCACTACCCGTTCGATCCCTGCGACATCACCTGGAAGAGTCTCTACGATGAGCCGCGCCTGATGAAGCACATCCTGCAGGTATGGCGCGACGACGGCGTGCCGAAAAACGTCCCGCTGATGGTGACCGAGAGTCACGTGTCCTGGTCGTTGACCGGCCCCATGACCACGATCTTCGGGGCCTTGTGGCTCGCCGATAACATCGGGTCGTTTTTCGAGGGAGGCGGCGCCGCGTTCTATCACTCGCCGATTCAGCCGCAAGGCGTGCAGAACACCTGCCTCGGCTGGTCGTCGTGGTCGAACTTCGTGTCCGACGAGACTTATGCCATCAAGGGATACACGGCGACCTACTTCGCGGCGCGCATGCTGAACATGGAGTGGTTACAGCACCGCGCCGGAGCTCATCAGATGGTTCCCAGCACGACGGACGTCGAAGCCGTCACGTCGTACTCAGTCTTGCGACCGGACGGCAACTGGTCGTTGATGCTGGTCAATCGCGATTCCAGCAGCGCGCATACCGTGCGCGTCGTGTTCGGGGATGCGAAGCGGAAGCGCCAGACGTCGTTCGCCGGGCCCGTCACGCTCGTGACGTTTGGGAGCGAACAGTATGTCTGGCTCAACGACGGACCGAACAGCCGCCCTGATCCCGATCAGCCGCCCAAAGCAACCGTCCTGCAAGGACCCCTCTCCACGTTCACCCTTCCAAGGGCCTCCATCACCGTGTTGCGCGGGCGGATCGGGCCTTAAGGCTTATCTCCGTCGCGCCGGAGCCGGAGGCGGTGGCGCCATCGGCATCGGCGTGTCGCTGTTCCAGATGTCGTCCACCATCAGCCACTTTCCGTTCATCTCATGCCAGTGGACGATGTACTTGCCGGAGTCCACGGCGGGCGTTCCGGGCGGAAGCTTGGCGCCGGCTGGATAACCCCAGTGCCAGCGTCCCACCTCGACCGCCATGCCGCCGCTGGCCGCCACGCGCTCGGCGCGCAGCGTCAGCGTCGGCTTGGGATCCATCGAATTCAGCGTGACAAAGAACGTCTTGATCGCGTCCTTGCCTTTCATCGTCGCCATGTTGGGCGGCATGATCACCGCGTCCGTGGCGTAGAACTCCGCGATCGAATCGGAGTGGCCGGTGCTGGTGAGTCTCGGCCACTGCGCGTTCGCCGCGTCGATGGCCTGTTTGGCGCTCGCCGACGTGTCGGCAGGAGCGGCCGGCTTGCAGGCCACGGCGAGCAGCAGGATTGCGAGACTGGTCTGGGCGCGCATCTCGGATCTCCGGAGCAGGGGAGCGGAGAGAATGCTCCCCGCCCGTGGGACGCGCAAGCCGCGCCCCAGAAGTCATAATCCCTTCGAATGGTTGACGTAACGGTCCCGCAATGCGTAGGGTAAGATGAGGCAGTACAAGGGGTCCTCATGACTAAACTGCTGCTTGCCACCATCGCGGGTCTCACGATCGCGACGCCGTCGTTCGCGCAGAAAGCGGGCGACGGTTTTCTATTTCAGGAGCCGAACGGCTCCTGGACGTTCCGCGGCGGGTTCGCCGTTGCGACCGCGCACAGCGACATCTTCGGGCAAATCACGGATCAGCTGACGCTGGATCGCGCCGATTTCAGCTCGGCGACGTTCGGCACCGCGCTCGCGATCAGCGTGTCGCCGCGGAATGATGTCGTGTTCGATGCGAGCTACTCCAACGTCCACCGCGCGTCCGAATTCCGCGACTGGGTCGACAACAACGATCGACCCATCCAGCAGTCGACTTCGCTGCGCCGCATCCCGATTACGGTCGGCTTCAGGCATTACCTCACGGAGCGGGGACGCGCGGTCGGGCGGTTCGCCTGGATTCCGGCGCGCCGCGCGCTGTACGCCGAGGTCGGCCTCGGCATGATGGAGTACAAGTTCGACCAGCAGGGCGACTTCATCGACTTCCAAACGCTCAACGTGTTTTCCGATCGGTTCGTGTCCCAATCGTGGACTCCCGTCGCCCAGGGGTCGCTCGGTCTCGATATGGGCCTCGGCAGCTTCACGATGTTGAATCTCGAAGCGCGCTACACCTGGTCCCATGCAAGAATGAGCTCGGATTTCCAGGACTTCGATCGCATCGATCTGTCCGGCATGTCCGTCACCGCCGGCCTCTCGTTCAGAATCTTTTGAGGACGTTGCGTATGCGCACCACCACAGTCTCCACGCTGCTCGCGGCCGCGCTGCTCCTGCCCGGCACGCCCGTCCGCGCCCAGCGGACCGACATCGATTCGCGCTGGATCGCATACCTCGGCTGTTGGGAGTCGATGGGCCTCAAGCAAAGCACCATCTGTATCTTGCCGGTGGGGCAAGCGGCGGTCGATCTCGTCACGATCGACAGCGGTGCCGTGACCGCGGCCGAGCGAATCGTCGCCGGCGAGCGCGTCACGATGACGCAGGGAGAATGCAGCGGCTGGCAGGTGGCCGATTGGTCGACCGTCAGCGACCGGCTCTATCTGCAGTCCGAGGAGACCTGCCCGCGCGGCGCGAGCCGCACCGGCAACGGATTGCTCGCGCTCGCGCGTGATGGCGCGCTGCTCTACATCCAGGGCGGCACGGTCGGTGTGAAAACGGGCGTCGAGGTGCAGCGCTACCGCACGGCGCAGGCCGACATCGATCTCCCGAGTGAAGTGCGAGACGCGCTCGACCATCTGGGTTTCGACATGACCGCCAAAGCGCGCGCGCGCGCCGCCGCGATGGCACCGCTGACCATCGACGATGTGGCCGAAGCGTCTCGACATCTCGAGAACGATGTCGTGGTGGCATGGCTCGTGGAGCGCGGCGGATCGATCAACCTCGATGCGCGACGACTGGTGCTGCTCGCGGACGCGGGCGTTCCCTCGAGCACGATCGACGTGCTCGTCGCACTCGCGTATCCCAGCGCCTTCGCGATCAACTCCCGGCGCGCGCAGCGTGAGCTCGCCGACTACGGCGGACCGCTGGTGCCGCCGCCGACGTACGGCGCCTGTGACTTCACGTTCGATTACGGATCGTACTGCGGCGGATTCGACCCCTACGGCTACGGCATGGGAGGCTGGTATCCCGGATATCCCTATGTCATCGTCTACACCGGCTCGGGGGGCGGGGGCGGGGGCGGGGGCGGGGGCGGGGGATCAGGCGACGGTGCGCGCTCGCACGGTCGTGTCGTGAATGGGAAGGGATATGAGGAGGGGCAGGGGTCGACGGCTGACGTCTCACGCCACGGTGAGCCGCGGTCCGCCACTGGCGGTTCTGCTTCGCCGGGAGGCTCGAGCTCCACGTCGAGCTCGAGCTCCGGCGAGCAGCGTACGGCGAAACCTAGACCCTAGAGGCTAGAACTTCGACCACAGATACTGGTTCGTCACTTCGTGATGGAACTGGATCTCCGCCGCCTTCACCTCGGCGCCTAACGCCTTCGGGCAGCGATCCGCCTGCATCTGCTTCAGCTCGGCAAACTTCCCGTGCACATCCGCGCCGAGCGCCTGCTTCAGGAAGCTGCTGCCCTGATGGAGCCGGATCGCGTCGTAGATGTTGTCCGACAGGTATTTTGCGCCGCCGGCCTTCGACTCGTCGATCGGTCCTTCGAGCCCCGTCTTGAAAATCGTGTAAATCGCGAGGTACGGATTCGCGTCGGGCGCGATCGAGCGAACCTCGACGCGCTTGGAGCGCTCGTTGCCGAGCGGAATGCGGATCATCGAGCCGCGATCGATCGGCGACGCCTTGATCTGATTGGGCGCCTCGAAATGCGGGTCGAGCCGGCGATAGCTGTTGACGCTCGAGTTGAGCAGGAGGCAGATCTCCGAGCCGTTCGAGAGAATCCGCTTGATGAAATCCCACCCAGCCTTCGACAACTGGTCCTGGCCCTTTTCTTCCCAGAACAGATTCTTGCCTTGGCGCGCGACCGAAACGTTCGTGTGCATACCGTTTCCGTTCACGCCCGTGACCGGCTTGGGAAGGAAGCACGCCGTCATGTCCATCCGCGCGGCGCATTGGCGCGACAGCAGCTTGTACAACTGCACCTGATCGGCCGCGATCACCGCCTCGGCGTAGTTGTAGTTCATCTCGAACTGCGACGGCGCGACTTCGGGGTGATCCTTCTCGTTGGCGAAGCCCATCGCGCGCTGCACTTCGGCCGCGCTGTCGATGAACAGGCGGAGCGCGTCACCCGGCAGCGAGTGGTAGTACCCGCCGGTCGAGATGAAATCGAACTTCCCGGTCTCGTGATAGCGCCGCTCGGCGTCACGGCCCTTGAACAGGAATCCTTCGATCTCGTTCGCGGCGTAGCAGGTCGTGCCGTCCTTCGCGAACAGTTTCTCGGTGTACTGCTTCAGGATGCCGCGTGAGTCGGCCGCGTACGGCGCGCCGTCGCGCTCGAGCACCTCGGCCATCGCCAGCACTTTGCCGGGACCGAACACATCGGCGGGGAGCCAGTAGAACGCGGGCCAGTCCACGCGCAGCCGGAGATCCGATTCCTGCTGGCGCGAGAAGCCGCGAATCGACGAGCCGTCGAAGGTGAGATTGTCGACCGAGCCGAGCAAAAACTTCTTGTCGTAGTCGAGCATGTGGAACCGGCCCTCGAGGTCCGTAAAGCAGACCGTGACGGCCTTGATGCGCTTTTCGTCCGTGAGGTACTTGAGCCGTTCTTCCTGAATCTTGTCGGGTGCTACGCGATCGAGGCGTTTCTTCTTGGCGGCGAGGTTCCGTTCTTCCATCTCATCGTAGGGGATTTCCAGGAAATCGCGCAACGGCGTAGTCATGGCCTCTCTTGGGTTTGGGTGAGAATAAAAGTTACGCAGTTTTTGGCGCGCGCGCCCCCCTCACCGCGTGAAGAAACTGCCGGGCCAGCGAGCTGATTTCGGCATAGTCGCGCCGGGCCAGCGCCTCCTTCGGGATCATTTGGTTTCCGACGCCCACCGCCGCCGCGCGCGCCTGAAACATCTCGTCGATGTTGTCGAGCGTCACGCCGCCCGTGGGAACGAAGGGGATGTGTGGAAAAGGTCCCCGCAGCGCCCGCAGGTAGGCCGCGCCGCCCAAACTCTGGATCGGAAAGATCTTGATCAGGTCGCCGCCAAGCCGGAACGCCTCGAAGATCTCCCCCGGCGTGAGCGCGCCCGGAAGCACGGCGACGTCGGCCCGGTGCGCCGCCTCGATGACTTCTGGAACGAGGCACGGCGTCACGACGAACTGCGCGCCGGCGTCCACGGCGCGCCTCGCGGTCTCCGCATCGGTGACCGTGCCGGCGCCCAGTAGAACCTTGCCGGCAAAGCGTTTAGCCACGGTCGCCATGGCGTCGAGCGCGTTGGGAACCGTCATCGTGATCTCGGCGACGCTGATGCCGGCGCGCAGGATCGCCTCGACCACCGCCACGGCGACATCGGCGGAGGCCGCGCGGATGATCGGGATGATCCCGACTTCGCGCAGCGTCGCGACGGTTTTGTCTCTCATCGCAGCAGCCGGTCGACGTCGGCGCGGCTGATCAGGCAGAAATCGCCGGGAATCGTATGCTTGAGCGCCGCGGTTGCCGTGGCGATGCGCAACGCGTCCTCCCAGCCGCGATTCTGCAGCCGGCTGACGATCAAGCCGCCCGTGAACGCGTCGCCGGCCCCGATGCGATCCACCGTCTCGACCGCGTGGCGCGGGGCGGTGTAGCGCTTCCCGTCCACCGCGGCGATCACGGCACACGGATTGTCCCGCAACGTCATCGCCACCGCGCCGATCCCGAACCGCTCGGTGAGCGCCTCCACGGACTGCGCGCCGAACACGACGCGCGCGTCCTCCTCGGTAATGACGAGCACGTCCACGAGCTCGAGCAGCGGCTCCTGCACCGCGCGGGCTTCCGTGGGCGTCCAGAGCCTGGGGCGATAGTTCACGTCGTAGCTCACCGTCATCCCGGCGTTCTTCGCCGCCGCGAGCGACTCGGCGGTGACGGTCAGCGCGCTCTCGCTCAGCGCGGGCGTGATGCCGCTGACGTGGTACCAGCGCGCGTCCGAGAACATCCGGGACCAGTCGATCGCGCCCGGGGAGATCTTGCTGAACGCCGACCCCGCGCGATCATACAAGACGTTGCTGATGTGCACGG
>DATMZX010000221.1:0-2173 GCA_035573235.1 Gemmatimonadales bacterium | reverse complement strand
GAAGGCGTGCCGCGGCTCAAAGGTGCGCCGGTCATGGCGACCGACCTGCGCGCGTCCGTCTCGCTGGTGATCGCGGGCCTCGCGGCCGAAGGCGACACGATGGTCAACCGCGTCTATCATCTCGACCGCGGCTTCGAGCGGCTGGAAGAGAAGCTCGCCGCCTGCGGCGCGGTCATCGAGCGCGTGAGCGATTAGCCGGCTGAGCAACGGCTCTTTATAATCTCGGCGCGCGCCGAACCGATTCTCGGCGGCCGAGGGTCATCAGGTTCATCGTGGACAAGATCGCAAGCTTCGATCCAGCCGCTGCCGGCTGGGAGCCGTATACCGACGAGGGGTTCATCGGATTGGTAGGCCCGTTGTGGGCGCGCCCCTCGGGCGACGGCTATCTCTACGCCTTCATGGCGGAGCCGAAGCACCATAATCGGCGCGGCATCGTGCAGGGCGGAATGCTGATGACATTCGCCGACCGCTCCATGGGAATGACCTGCTACTACGCCAACGAGCGCCGCCCACAGGCCACGGTTCAACTCGACGTCCATTTCGTCGGCCCGGTGCAGATCGGCGAGTTCGTCGAAGCCAAGTGCCGGGTCGTTCGCCGGACACGTTCGCTGGTCTTCATGAGTGCCGAACTCGTGGTGGGGATTCGCGTCGTCGTCACCGCGAATGGCGTTTGGAAGACGCTGGGCGTCGATTAGCCGAAGAGCGCGTGAGCGATCAGCCGCCTTTGCCGTCAGCCTTCTTCCAAGTCTCGAGCTCTTTCGTCAGCCGCTCGACGCTCGCCTCGTGCAATTCCTGCGTCTCCAACAGCGTCTTCAAAAGCTCCCTGGCTTGCGTCGTGTCGTGACTGTCGCGCTCCAGCGTGTCGATCACCTCGCGCTGATGCGCGATGTGTCCACGTCCGAGTGCCGCCCAATGCTCGGCTTCGTCGAGTTCCTTCCTGATGGTGCTTTCGATCAGCGTCCGGTCCATGGGATTCTAACGCGCCATCGCGTTTGCGGATGCATCCGCTACCGGACCCTACTGGTCTCGCAGCGGCTCGCGGGGGGCCCGCTGACGCTCGGTCGGTTTTCTTGTACAAAACCCCCGACGATGACGCGCAGAGGAATAGGCATGAGCACGATCAAAGTGATGAGCGCAGGCGCTGTGCAGGCGATGGTGACGGCGCTCGGCGGCGAGTTCGAACGCGAGAGCGGACACAAGGTCTCCGCCACATTCAACACCGCGGGCGCGCTGCGCGAGCGCTTTCTCGCAGGCGATATTCCGGACGTGCTGATCGTCCCGTCCTCGTCGATCGAAGTGCTCGAGAAAGCCGGGCATTTCATCCCCGGCAGCCGCGTCGATCTCGGCCGCACGGTGACGGGCGTCGTCGTGCGTGCGGGTTCGGCCGTACCGGACATCTCGACCCCCGAGGCATTCAAGCGCGCGCTGCTGGCCGCGAAGACCGTTTCTTATACCGATCCGGAGGCGGGCGGCTCGTCGGGCAAGTTCTTCGTCGGGCTTTTGGCAAGGTTGGGCATTGCCGATGAGATCGCACGCAAGGCCGTGATGGGCGCGCGCGGTCACGAGGTCGCGCAATTGGTCGCCGATGGCCATGCCGAACTGGGCACGACGTTCATCAGCGAGATCCTGACCGTGCCGGGCGCGCAGGTTGTCGGCCCCCTGCCGGGCGATTTGCACAATGCCAACAGCTACACGGCGGCCATTCCGGTCCGCGCGAGCGAGCCGGAGGGGGGGCGCGCGCTCATCGCCAAGCTCACCGATCCGGCCTCGCGTACGCGCTGGACACAGGCCGGGCTCGAGCCGGCGTTTTGATCTTGCGAGAGACCGCCCGGGCCTTGCGGGCGCAAAAGCCCTTGCCTAGCTACACAGGCAAGGGAGTGCGACGCCCATGGACCAGCTCAAATTTCTGGTGGTCGATGCCGACGACCTGGCGGTGGCCTCGGCCCATCTGCAGGACGCCGTTTTGAAGGTCTCGGACGTCGTCTGGCGTCCGCAGGAAAAGCGCCTCGTCCTGGCGCTCAACCGTTTCGATTGGGAAAGCGCGCAGCGCGAGCACCCCGAATTCCGCCGCCGCCGCTCGGCCCTGCGCTTCGAGCGCGTGCTCTCCTGCAAATGCCGCCACGTCGACCCGGCCGGCAAGGATGCGGTCCTCAACCTGCTCCACGTGGAATTT
>DATMZX010000220.1:0-10838 GCA_035573235.1 Gemmatimonadales bacterium | reverse complement strand
CCGTAGTACGAGAGGACCCGGACGAAGCGACCTCTCGTGTCCCGGCTGTCCTGCCAAGGGCAACGCCGGTTAGCGATGTCGCGCGGGGATAACCGCTGAATGCATCTAAGTGGGAAACCCTCCCCAAGATGAACACTCCCGAGCCGCAAGGCTCCTGAAGGGCCCTGGGAGATTACCAGGTTGATAGGCGGCAGGTGTAAGGCGCGCGAGCGCTTCAGCCGAGCCGTACTAATTGCCCGTGAGGCTTGATCTCTCCGCTGTTTCCACTCGGATGGATCCCGACACATCACCACCACACACACGCATCGGTTATCGCTTTGCCGGCGACTAGCGCGACAGGGCCACACCCGTTCCCATCCCGAACACGGTCGTTAAGCCTGTCAGCGCCGATGGTACTGCCCTCGAGAGGGGGTGGGAGAGTAGGCCGCCGCCGGCGTCTCCTCGAAGCCCGCTGCAACACACCGCAGCGGGCTTCTTGTTTTCCCTTGTTCCATCCGGTATCGCGCCCGTTAACGTTGAGCCGACTCAATCGTATCAATGACATGACGAAGGCTCATCTTCTTTGGCTCGCGCTCGCCGTCGCCGCGTGCGGCGGCAAAAAGCCCGTCGCCTCGATCGACCCGCTGATCGACGTGTCCGGTCAATGGCAGCTGAACGGACAGCAAAGCGACAACCCCACAGACAAGATCGCCGAGACGCGCGCCGCCCACGGCCGACCCGAAAGCGGCCGCGGTCATTGGGGGCGCCGGGGGGGCGGGGGCGGGGGCGGGGGCTGGCACGGCGGCGGTGGCGGTATGGGCGGCATGGGCGGCGGTATGGGCGAAGGCGGGCGGTCGCCGATGGATGAGAAAGAAATGGCCCGGCGCCGCGCCCGCGTCGAGCTGCTGATGGACTTCGCGCAAAACGCGTCGGACGACCTCGACGTGAGCGTCACGCCCGGCGCCGTACGGTTCATCATGCACGACGCGTTGGATACGCTCGCCCTGAAAACCGACGGCAGCAAAAAGAAAGTGAAGTTCGCCGAGGCCGACGACGAAGTGCAGGTCACGACGAAAGCGGTCTGGAACGAAAACTGGCTCGTCGTCACCCGCGAAGTCGACGGTGGCGGCAAGATCACGGAATCGTATTTCCGCGCGCCCGACGGCCAGCACCTGTACGTCGCGGTGCAGCTCGAACTGGCGCAGGGAAGATGGCCGGCTATCGAGTTCCGCCGCGTCTACGATCCCGCAAAAGGGTAAGCTGCCCTCGAGAGGCTGGGAGAGCCCGCTCCAATCACCGGAGCGGGCTTCTTATTGGACATTCTCCCGTTGCAACGCTCAATTTCGAGCCACATGGCCGACGCAATCGGAAACAACGGCGGCGCCTCGAAGCCCGCGCGCGAGCGCAGGCCCGCGCGCGCGCGTGCGCGCAGCCGCAAGTCGGTGCTCCGCACGAACGACGGCAAGCCGATTCCGATCGTCCACGTCGTCTCGGAATGCTGGCCTTACGCGCGCTCGGGCGGGCTCGGCGAAGCCGTCGCCAGCCTCGCTACTTACCAGGCCGCGGCCGGGCTGCCCACCACCGTCGTCATGCCGCTCTACCAGCAGGTCCGCGCCGTGGTCAGCGCGATGGAGCCGATCGGCGCGGCGTTCACCGTCCAGCTCGGCCCGACCCGCGAAACCGGCCGGCTGTGGCGGGCCAAAGGCACGCCTCGCGGGACCGACGTCGTCTTCATCGAGCATCCGGGATTCTTCGACCGGCCCGCGCTGTACGGGGAGGGGCGCGACTATCCCGACAACCACCGGCGTTTTGCGTTCTTCTCGCTCGCCGCGCTGACCGCGCTGCCGCGAATCGCGCCGGCCAACGCGATTCTGCACGCCCACGACTGGCACGCGGCGATGACGCTGATCTACTTGCGCTCGCTGCTCGCGCGTCATCCTTATTACCGCCGCGTCCCGGCGGTGCTGTCGGTGCACAATGCCGGATACCAGGGCCACTTCCCGCCCAAGACCTTGCCCGAGGTCGGGCTCCCCTGGGAGCTGTTTCACTGGGAGTTCCTGGAGTGGTACGACAAGGTGAACTGGCTGAAGGGCGGCATCATTTCGGCGGACGCGGTGGTGACCGTGAGCGCGACGCACGCGCGCGAGCTGCAATCGCCCGACGGCGGATTCGGTCTCGGCGACACGTTCCGCGCGCTGCGCGACCGGCTGTTCGGCATCACCAACGGGATCGACTACGACATCTGGGATCCGACCAGCGATCCGCACATCGCGCAGCGGTTTAGCCCGCAACACCTCGGCGGCAAGCGCGAGTGCAAGACCGCGCTGCAGGCGCGTTTCGGTCTGGCGCAATCGCCCCGCACCCCGTTGTTCGGGATGGCGGCGCGACTCGTCGCCCAAAAGGGCCTCGACTTGCTGGTCGACGGCCACGCGCTGCTCGCCAATGACGCGCAGTACGTCTTTCTGGGGCAGGGGGAGCGCCGCTACATCGAGCCGCTCAAACAGCTCGCCGCGCGGTTCCCCGATCGCATCGCCGTCGAAACGGGCTTCACCGATCCGCTCGAGCACGTCGTCGTCGCGGGCGCCGACATGCTGCTGATGCCGTGCCAGTACGAGCCCTGCGGCCTGACGCAGATGCGCGCGCAGCGCTTCGGCACGTTGCCGGTCGTGCGGCGCACCGGCGGCCTGAACGACACCGTCGACGACGGCAGCACGGGTTTCGTCTTCGACCAGTTCTCTGTCCCCGCCCTGATGGGCGCGTTGGAGCGCGCCGTGCGCCACTACCACGACGAGAACGGCTGGCGCACGCGCATGCGGCGCGCGATGGCCAAGAACTTCAGCTGGCAGCATTCGGCCCTGAAGTACCTGGCGGTATACCTCAAGGCGCTGGAAGTCGCGGAGCGCACGGGACGGAGCACCGACTGATGGATTTCGTCCTCGGGCTGCACAGTCACCTCCCGTACGTCCTGAACCACGGCCGCTGGCCCCACGGCAGCGACTGGCTGTGCGAGGCGGCGATCGATACCTACCTGCCGCTGCTCGAGACGCTGCACGCGCTCGCCGCGGAAGGCACACCCGCACCGGTCACGATCGGCTTTACGCCGATTCTCGCAAATCAGCTCGTGTCGCCGACATTCGCCGCGGAGCTGGAGGCCTATTTCCAGCAGCGCATCACGGCGTGCGACGAAGCCGCCGACACGATCCGCGGCACCCACGACGAGCATCTCACGCCTTTGACGCGCTACTGGCGCGATCGACTCGAGCGGTTGCGGACGCTGTTCCGATCGGTCAACAGCGAGCTGGTCGGCCCGTTCCGTGCGCTCGAAGAGGCCGGCCACATCGAGATCATGGGAGGCGCGGCGACGCACGGCTTCTCGCCGCTCCTGGGACGCGACGAAAGCATCCGCTTGCAGTTCTTTCTCGGAATCGCCGAGCACGAGCGGCTGTTCGGCCGCAAGCCGGTGGGGTGCTGGCTCCCCGAATGCGCCTATCGCGGCCGCGGCCGCTGGCGCCCGCTCGCGGAGGCGCCGTGGTCGGATGCGCGTCCCGGAACCGACGAGTTCGTCGCCGAAGCAGGGTACGGCTATTTCTTCACCGACGCGCACATGGCCGCCGCGGGTACGCCGCTGAGCGCCTATGAAGAAGATCTCCCGATGGGCGCCGAACGATTCGACCTGCACGGCCGCCCGCAGCGCCGCACAGCCTTCACGGGAACCATCACGAACTCGGCGTATCAGACCTACCGTGTATCGGCGCGCGGGAGCGCCGCCGTGGCCGCGCTGGTGCGCGATCCAGTCGCGTCGGCCCAGGTGTGGAGCCGCCACAGCGGCTACCCGGGCGACGGCACCTATCTCGAATTCCACAAAATTCGCTGGCCCGGCGGGCTCAAGCTCTGGCGCGTGACAGGAAACGGCGTCGATCTCGGTGACAAGCAGCCGTACGATCCGCACGCGGCGCAGGAGCGCGCGGCGGGTCATGCCCAACACTTCGCGCATCTGCTCGCTACGATCGCCGCGCGGACCGAGGGGGAGGACGGTGCGGTCGTGTCCTCGCCGTTCGACACGGAATTATTCGGTCACTGGTGGTTCGAAGGACCGGACTTTCTGCGCGAGGTCTATCGCGCGCTGGCCCACCGCGGCGACGTCCGGCCGACTTCGGCGAGCCGTCATCTGCGCGAGCATCCGCCGTCGGCCGCGCTGCAGCTCGCGATGGGATCGTGGGGCGCGAACGGCGACTACAGCATGTGGCTCAACGACGAAACGCTCTGGACCTGGCGCCGGCTGTGGCCGTTGGAGGAGGCGTTCTGGAATGCGGCGCCGCAGGCGCTGAAGCGGGAAGCCGCGCGGCCGGTCCTCGCGCAGGCGGCGCGTGAGCTGCTGCTCGCGCAGGCGTCAGACTGGCAGTTCATCATTTCGACCGGTGAAGTGGCCGACTACGCGACGCGGCGCTTCAACGGACACTGCGACGACCTGGAGCGGCTGCTGGCCACTCTGAAAAAGGGCGGGAATCTCGAGTCGGGGCGCGCGCTGGCCGAAGAGCTGCGCCAGCGTGACGACGTCTTTCCCGACATCCTCCCTCACGTCCAGGCGGCAGGGGAGGCCACGAAGCGCTAGTCGTGCCCGCCGATGTAGAGCCGGATCATCTTCTCCCAATAGGGCCAGTCGTGGGCCCATCCGTTCCAGATCCGCAGCGCGTTGCCGACGCCCTTATTCCAGAGCACGGCGGACATCTCGCGATTGTTGTCGCAGGCGGGATCGTGCTCCCCGACGGCGAGGATGATGTCCTGGCGCTGAAACGCGGCGATGCGTCCCGGATCGTTCTCGTGACGCATGAAGTCGATCGGATTGCACGCGTAGACGTTCGCGTCGGAGTAGCCCTGCGTCATGCGTTTGATGTCGTAGGTCCCTGAAAGGCCGATGATCCGCTGCACGAGCTGGGGATGACGCAGGCCGAAACAGAGCGCGTGATAGGCGCCGAAGCTCGCGCCGGCCGCGATGAGAAACGGCGTCGCGTTTTTCGAAAGGCTGAACGGGACGACCTCGTCCCGCAAATACCGGTCGTACTGGAGGTGACGCCAGGCCCGGTGACCGGGATGGACGTGATCGGGCGCGTACCAGCTTTCCTCGTGCACGTGATGCAGACAGAAGAGCTGGATCCAGCCGCGCTCGAGGTGCTCGCCCAGGACGCTGTCGCGGTGCATCCAGCGGTCGGTCCATTCGGTCAACGTGCCGAGCGTCGTCGGGAAGACGAACACACGCGCGCCGCCGTGGCCGAGCACCTGCAGCTCCATGTGGCGTCCCAGCGCCGGGCTGTGCCAGCCGTGGCGCTCCTGCTTCACGCCGGCCCGCCGTTGCGCAGCAGGAAGGGAAGCGCCTTGCGGAAGCGCCGGCCCCAGGCCGATTCATGGTGCTTGCCGTGCTCGTCCTCGACAAACTGCAGCTCCTGCCCCGGCGCGTAGCCTTTGGCGATGAGCGTGTCCCGCAGCCGCCGGGCGAACGCGACGTGCCTCGCTCCCTCCCGCAGCCCGACGTCGAGGTAAATGCGTCCGGGGATCTTCGGTGCCCGCTCCGCGAGCTCGAGGATCGCGCCGTGGCTGAACCAGAGCGCGGGACTGAGCGCCGCCACGAACCCAAAGACGTCCGGCCGGTCGAGGTAGGCGTACAGGCTGATCAAGCCGCCGAGTGACGAGCCGGCGATCCCGGTGTGGGCGCGGTCAGGCAGCGTCCGAAACCGTTCGTCCACGAGCGGTTTCACCGAGTCGATCAGAAAGTCGAGGTAGCGATCCCCCAGCCCGCCGCCCGCGTTCGCGTCGGTGAAGGGCGTGTACTCGTCGATGCGCGCCGTCCCCATGTTGGGCACCGCGACGATCATGGTCTCGACGCCGCGCCGGCTGCCGCGCGCGAGCGCGGCCTTCAAGCCCCAGTCGCCCGCGAAACTCGTGGCCGGATCGAACAGGTTCTGCCCGTCGTGCATGTAGATCACGGGGTAGCGCGTCGTGCCGCGCGCGTACGAGCCCGGCGTGTACACGAGGATATCGCGGGCGTTGCCCAGCTGCGGGCTGGCGACGCCGGGGAGGGTGTGCAGCACGCCTTCGCGGGCGCGCCTCCAGGGCAGGATTAATCGTAGCAATCGCTCCATTTGTCGCCGCATAATGTATGCACGCCTGCACGGGTTCCAAAGAGCGTTGTGAGGGGTTACCGTACTCTCCCCTATGCCCGTCGTGTTGTTCGCGGCACCGATCCTTTCCGAGAACGCCGCGCGGATGATCTCCGCCATCGCCGCCCTCCCCGAGGTGCGGACCGGTGTGATCAGCCAGGCGCCGCTCGAGGACCTGCCTGTGCCTGTCCGGGCGCAGGTGTCGCACTGGCGGGTCGTCGACGTGCTCGACGTCGCTCAGCTGCAGGACGCCGTGCAACGGCTCGAAGCGCGACTCGGTGCGGCGGACCGGCTGGTGGCGGCGTACGAGCAGCTGCAGGTGCCGCTGGCGGAAGTGCGCGAACAGCGCGGGATCGTCGGCATGCGCGCCGAGGCCGCCCGCAACTTTCGCGACAAGGCCCGCATGAAGTCGCTGCTGCGCGAGGCGGGACTGCCGTGCGCGCGCCATCGCCTGGCCGCCTCGATGGAGGACGCGCTCGACGCCGCGCGCGAGATCGGTTTCCCGCTGGTCGTGAAGCCGCCCGCGGGAGCGGGGGCACAGGCGACGACCAAGGTCGACGACGAGCGCGCGCTGCGGGCCGCCGTCCTCGCCGCGGCGCCCGACCGCGAGCGCCCGGTGCTGCTCGAGGAGTTCGTCACGGGCGAGGAGCACTCGTTCGAGACCGCCTCGATCGGCGGGCGGGCGATCTGGCATTCGCTCACGCACTACTATCCGTCGCCGCTCGAGGTGCTGCGCAATCCGTGGATTCAGTGGTGCCTCGTGCTGCCGCGGGAAGTGGAGGAGCCGCGGTACGACGACATCCGGACGGCGGGGTTTCGCGCGCTGCAGGTGCTCGGGATGGAGACGGGACTGACGCACATGGAGTGGTTCCGTCGTCCCGACGGCACGATCGCGATTTCGGAAGTCGCCGCTCGGCCGCCGGGCGCCCAGATCATGACGGTGATCTCGCGCGCGCACGATTTCGACGCGGTGGCGGAATGGGCGCGCCTCATGGTGTTCGACGCGTTCGAGGCGCCGCCGCGGCGCTACTCGGTGGGCGCGGCCTACCTGCGGGGACAGGGAAACGGACGGGTGCGGGCGATTCACGGACTGGATCAGGTGGAGCGGGAGCTCGGATCGCTGGTCGTCGATTTCAAACTCCCCGCGCCGGGACAGGTCCCGACGGGCAGTTATGAAGGAGAAGGGTTCATCATCGTGCGTCATCCCGAGACCGCCGTCGTGCAGCAGGCGCTGCAGCGGCTCATTTCGACCGTGCGCGTGGAGCTTTCATGAACGTGCTCGTGATATCTCCGGGCTATCCGACCGAGATCAATTACTTCACGCGCGGCCTCGCGCTGCAGGGGGCGCGCGTCTTCGGCATCGGCGATCAGCCCGAGCAGGATTTGCCGCCGCTCGTGCGGCCGCATCTCGCCGGCTACATCCAGGTACCGTCACTGCTGGACGAGGCGGGCGTCGTCAAGCAGGTCGCGGCATGGAAGGCGGCGCAGCCCATCACCCAGGTGGAATGCCTGTGGGAGCCGGGCGTCATCCTCGCGGCGAAGCTGCGGGAGAAGCTCGGCGTGGCGGGGCAGGACGTGGCGCAGGCGACGTTGTTTCGCGACAAGGACGCGATGAAGCAGGCGGTGTCCAAAGCCGGAATTCGGACGCCCAAGCATCGCCGCGCGAACACGCCTGCCGCAACGCAGCGCGCGGCGGAGGAGATCGGCTTCCCGGTGATCGTCAAACCGATCGCCGGGGCGGGATCCGCCGACACGTTCCGCGTCAACTCGCGGCTCGAGCTCGACGCTGTGCTGTCGCGTCTGGGGCAGGCGCGGGACGTCAACGTCGAGGAGTTCATCGACGCGGTCGAGTACACGTTCGACACGATCTGCATCGACGGCAAAATCGCGTTTTGGAACATCTGCCTCTACCGGCCGCGTCCCTTGACGGCGCGGCAGGAGGAATGGATCAGCCCGCAGACGATCGCGCTGCGCGATGTGGACGCCGATTATCTCGCCGGCGGCCGCGAGATGGGACACGCCGTGCTCAAGGCGCTCAAATTCAAGACCGGCTTCACGCACATGGAGTGGTATCGCAAGGACAACGGTGAAACGATCTTCGGCGAGATCGCGGCGCGCCCTCCCGGCGCGCGCACCGTCGATTGCATGAACTACGCGTCCGACATCGATCTCTTCAACGGGTGGGCCGAGGCCGTGCTGCACGGCAGGTTCAGTCCACAGCTCGAGCGCAAGTACAACGCCGCGATCATTTTCAAGCGCGCGCGCGGCACGGGCCACATCCGTCACATCGAAGGTCTGGAGCGGCTGCAGGCGCGCTTCGGGCAGCACATCGCGGCGGTCGAGCTGCTGCCGATCGGCGCGCCCCGGCGCAACTGGATTCTGACCCTCGTCTCGGACGGGTTCCTCGTCGTGCGGCATCCGGACTTGCAGGCGACGCTGGACATCGCGGACGCGGTCGGAACCGATCTGCACCTGTACGCCGGTTGACTACGATCCCAGGGGGAGTATGCGCATGACCGCCAAGGTAGGATTGATCGTCGGACGCGAGTGGTCGTTTCCGCCCAAGTTCATCGAGGAAGTGAACCGCCGGGACACGGGCGTCGTCGCCGATTTCATCAAGCTGGGACCGACGATGATGGACGCCGCGCCCGAGTACGCGGTGGTGGTCGACCGGATCTCGCACGAGGTTCCGTTCTACCGCTCCTACCTGAAGTACGCGGTCCTGCAGGGCGTGAGCGTCATCAACAACCCGTTCATGTGGACGGCGGACGACAAGTTTTTCGGCGCGGCGCTCGCCACGAAGCTCGGCATTGCAAGTCCCAAGACCGTGCTGCTGCCGAACAAGGAGTACATCCCCGCGATCAGTCATCAAGAAAGTCTGCGCAATCTGGCGTACCCCCTCGACTGGGACGCCGTGGTGCGCGATGTGGGCCTCCCCTGCATCCTCAAGGATGCGCACGGCGGGGGGTGGAAGGGGGTCTACATCTGCCGCACGCGTGAAGAGCTCCTCCAGCATTACAACGAATCGGGGCTGCTGACGATGGTGGTGCAGGAGTTCATCCAGTGGGACCAGTTCGTGCGCTGCATCTGCATCGGACAGCACGAGATCCTGCCGATTCACTACGATCCCAAGGCGCGCAAATACATCGTCGATCCCGACTACCTGACATCGGGCCTGCGAAATCGGATCGTCGCCGACTCACGCACGCTGGTCAGCGCGCTGGGCTACGACATGAACTCGATCGAGTGGGCGGTCAAGGACGGCGTGCCGTACGCGATCGATTTCATGAATCCGGCCCCGGACTTCGACATCAACTCGCTCACGCAGGAGTATTTCGACTGGGTGGTGCAGCACATGGCGGATCTCGTCATCCAGCTGGCGAAACGCCGCGCGCGGCCGGCGGCCCGCCGGTTCCACTGGGAGAGCATGTTCAAGGGACGTGCCCGCGGTCGCGCGCGCCCGGCATGACGTCGGTGCTCACGCGAGCGATCGAAGCGTATCACGCGCTGCTGACGGCCGAGCTGGCGCAGGAATCCCAGGCGGCGCTCGACGCGGAGCTCCGGCGCCGTGGACTGTTCTTCGGCGCGCGCGCGCTGTGCACCGTGCTGCGGCCGCGGTTTTTGACGCCCGGACAGTACGGGCGGTTGCGCGATCGCTGCGCGATCCTGCTGCGGGCGTTCGATCGCGTCTACCAGGCGGCGCGCGAAAACCGGGCGCTCCGCCGGCAGTTCGGACTCGCCGACTGGGAGGAATCGTTCCTGGAGCGGGACCCCGGTTTCCCGGAGCCGAGTCCGCTCTCGCGCATCGACGCCTTCTATCTGCCGGACGACGGGGTGTTTCATCTGACCGAGTACAACGCCGAGACGCCGGCCGGGGCCGCGTACGGCGATGCGCTGGCGGAGGCGTTTCTCGCGCTGCCGGTGCTGCGACAGTTCTCGCGCGAGTTCGAGGTCCGGCCGCTCTTCTCCCGGCACAATGTGTTACACGCGCTGCAGGGGGCGTACCAGCAATGGAGGAGCAGTCGCGGCGGCGGCGCGCCCGCGACACCGCGCATCGCCATTCTCGATTGGCGGGAGGTGCCGACGTACAACGAGTTCCTCCTGTGGGTCGAGTATCTTCGCGCCCGCGGTATCGAGGCTCGGATCGTCGACCCGCGCGAAACGGAGCTCGAGAAAGGGCGCCTCGTCGCCGGCGGCGAGCCGATCGACCTCCTCTACAAGCGAGTCCTGATCAGCGAGCTCGTGGAGCGCGGCGGCGCCGATCACCCGGTGATCCAGGCTGTCCAAAGCGGGGCGGTGTGTATGGTGAATCCGTTTCGCTGCAAGCTGCTGCACAAGAAAGCGAGTCTCGCCGTGCTGAGTGACGAGTGCAACGAGCGACTGTTCCCGGACGACGAGCGCGAAGCGATCGCCGCGCACATTCCGTGGACCCGCGTGGTGTCCGAGCGCACGACTCGCCATGCGGGCAAGACCGTGGACCTCGTGCCCTTCGTGCTGCAGCAGCGCGAGCGACTCGTCCTGAAGCCCAACGATGAGTACGGCGGAAAGGGCATCGTGCTCGGCTGGGAGGTCGACGCCGCGGCGTGGGAGCGCGCCGTGCGCACCGCGCTGGCCGAGCCGTTCGTCGTGCAGGAGCGCGTGCCGATTCCGAGTGAGGCCTATCCAAGCGTCGTCGACGGCCGCGTGGTTTTCGCCGAGCGGATT
>DATMZX010000219.1:0-3628 GCA_035573235.1 Gemmatimonadales bacterium | reverse complement strand
GCGCGGGATCATCATCGCCGACACGAAATTCGAGTTCGGGACGACGCCGCAGGGCGAGCTGATCGTGATCGACGAGATCCTGACGCCCGACTCCTCGCGCTTCTGGCCGGCCGATCGCTATCAGCCGGGTCGCGGCCAGCCGAGCTTCGACAAGCAGCCGCTGCGCGACTACCTCGCGGAGCTCAAGAAGCAGGGGAAGTGGAACGGTGAAGCCCCTCCCCCACCGTTGCCGGACGACGTCGTGACCGCGACGAGTGAGCGTTACCGCGACGCATACGCCCGAATCACGGGAAAAGAGCTGGAGTGAGGATTGCGCCCGAAGGCTGGCCGTTCATCGCCATTGCCTGGCTGCTCGTTGCGGGAGCGGCGTATCTGGGAAACCGCTGGGGCGGCCCGTGGTGGATAGCCCCCGCTCTGCTCGCGATCTTCGCGATCTGGGTCGTGGCGTTCTTTCGCGATCCGATCCGTCCCGGCCCGCGCGGCGATCGGTACGTCGTCTCGGCGGCCGAGGGACACGTGGTGCACGTGACCGAGATCGACGAGCCGATGTACTTGAAGGAGCGCGCCATCCGGATCTCGATCTTCCTTTCCGTGTTTGACGTGCACGTGAATCGGTATCCCGTGAGCGGGAAGGTCGAGCTGTTGCATTACAACAAGGGCAAGTTCCTGCATGCCGCCGAGGAAAAGGCGAGTCTCGACAACGAGCAGTCATCGATCGGAATGCGCGGTCCGCATGGGCCGGTGCTCATCCGCCAGATCGCCGGGCTGATCGCGCGCCGGATCGTGACCGATTCAAAACCTGGCGATCAGGTCGAGCAGGGCGCGCGCCTGGGTCTGATCCGGTTCGGCTCGCGCACCGACGTCTTCCTGCCGCTCTCCGCGCGGCCCGTCGTGAAAGTCAAACCGGGTGATGTCGTGCGCGTCGGCGGCACCGTGCTGGCGGAGTATCCATGAGACCACCGCCGATTCCGCTGCGGCGCGTCGTCATCGTCGTCCCAAGCCTGTTCACGCTGTTCAATCTGTTCTTCGGCATCTGGGCGATGGTGCTCGCCACGCGCGGCGATTTCTATCGCGCGGGCTGGTTCATCGTGTTCGCCGGCATCCTCGACACGCTGGACGGCCGGGTCGCCCGGATCTCGGGAACCGGGACGCGGTTCGGCGCCGAGCTGGACAGCCTCGTCGATATCGTGAGCTTCGGCGTGGCGCCTGCTTTCCTTATGTATCAGGTCGAGTTCGCGGGCGGCGGGCAGGCGGCCTGGATCTTCTGCTACTTCTACGTCATGGCGGCCGCGATCCGGCTGGCGCGCTTCAACGTCACGCAGGCGGGACGCGCCAAGACCCACTTCATCGGGTTGCCCTCCCCGGCCGCCGGCATGACGCTCGCGACGTTTTATCCCTTCTCGCAGACGCCGTTGTTCGAGTCGATCCGCAGCCTGCCCTGGCATCTGCTGCTGACGTTTCTGATGATCGCACTCACCATCCTGATGGTGAGCAACGTCCATTACGCGACGCTGCCCCGCGCCGGCTTCCGGACGGCGCGCGGGCTATTGGGCCTCGCGTTGATTGTTGTTATCCTGGTATTCGGAATCTGGAAGCACGACGTCTTCCTGTTCCCGTTGGGCATCGCGTACATGACCTACGGCGTGGTCCGGGCTGTCCTGCTGGGTTTCTTCAAGGCCCCGGCCGAGGATGAGGAGGCCGAGATCGCCGGCCCGATCGTGATCGATGAGATCGACCAGAACCTGCGCGGCTCCCGCGGCGGCCGAGGCACAGGGGGGCCAGGAGCAGCATGAGCGCCTATACCGTTGAAATTCGCGTGATGCCCCGGGCGTCGTTGCTCGACCCTCAGGGCCAGGCGGTGCAGCATGCGCTCCAGGCGCTCGGCTTCGGCGACGTCGGCACAGTGCGGGCGGGCAAGCACCTGGTGCTCCAGGTTCAGGCAGCGACGCGTGAAGAAGCGGCGGCCAAGGCGCGCACGATGTGCGACCGGCTGCTGGCCAACCCGGTGACCGAGGATTACGAATGCAGCGTGTCGCCGTAGTCGTCTTCCCCGGCTCGAACTGCGATGCCGACACGCTCGATGCCGCGCGTGCCGCGGGGTCGGAGGCCTACTACGTCTGGCATCGCGACACCGACCTCAAGCAGGCGGACGCGGTGATCGTGCCGGGCGGATTCAGTTATGGCGATTATCTGCGCTCGGGCGCGATTGCGCGCTTTTCGCCCGTAATGCGCGCCGTGACGGCGCACGCCCGCGCCGGCGGCGCCCTGCTCGGCATCTGCAACGGCTTCCAGATTCTGTGCGAAGCCGGCCTCTTGCCGGGCGCATTGATGCGCAACGCGCGACTCAAGTTTCTGTCGCGGCCGGTGCGCGTGCGCGTCGAGGCCACGGATACTCCGTTCACCAGCGAGTACGAGCGAGGCGAGGAGCTGGTGCTGCCGATTGCGCACGGGGATGGTCGCTACGTAGCCGACGCCCAGACCGCCGCGGAGCTCAACGCCAATGCCCAGATAGTCTTGCGGTACGTCACAGAAAACCCGAACGGTTCGATGCAGGATATAGCCGGCATTTGCAACGCCGGGCGCAACGTGGTGGGGATCATGCCGCATCCGGAGCGTCGTAACGCTTCGGTATTGGGTGGCCAGGACGGCGCCCGCGTCTTCCTCTCTCTGGAGGCTCGCAATGCGACGCAGCACGCTGGCGATATGCGCGCTGTTGACGGTCGCCACCTTAGGGTGTGAGCAGGTCGATACCGCGAAGGCGAAACTGAAGCTCGCCTGGGACAAGCTGCGCGGCCGCTCGACTGCCACGGCACCGCCGGCAGCGCCCGCGCGTCCTGCCCCTGACACCGCGGGTGCGCGCATAACCGCCGAGCAGGAGCGGCAGGCTGCGGCGCGGCCTCGGCCGCCCGCCGCCCCGCAAGAGCAGGCGCTGACGCGGGACAGGCCGTACCGGTCCGACGATACCGGCACCGTGAATCCGGGGATGACCGAGCGCGAGGTGTACGAGCTCTGGGCCGCCCCCGCCGCAGTACGTCGCGTGGGGACCTATACCTATCTCTTCTTCCAGAACGGCTGCGAGTACACCTGCGGCACGATGGACGTCGTGACATTGGAAAACGGTCACGTGGTGGATGCGATCGTGCGCTGGGAGGGACACCGCTATTCCGGGGAGTCGTCGTCTCCGGTCGGCAAAGTGCCGTTTGCGAATCCGGGTGGCGAGCAACTCCAGGTGAAGCCTTCATCGCCATGAGCGATAAACCGACCAAGAACGAAGACGAATACTTCGCGCGCCGCGACGCGGAGCTGCTCCGCCAGCAGCGCGAGACGGCGCGCAAGTCGGCCGCCGAGCTCGAGCGCAAAACGCATCACATGAAGTGCCCCAAGTGCGGATACGACTTGATCAGCGGAGACTGGGACGGCATTCAGATCGACCAGTGCACGAACTGCCACGGCATCTGGTGCGACGCGGGCGAGGTCGAGGAGATCCTCAAGCGGAAGGTCCAGCCGAACATTCTGGGACGGATATTCCGGGCCGTCGCAAAGGGCGTGTCCAGATCGTGACCGAGCCGAAGATCACACCCGAGCTGGTGCAGGAACACAACCTCACAACCGAAGAATACGAACGCAT
>DATMZX010000218.1:0-2836 GCA_035573235.1 Gemmatimonadales bacterium | reverse complement strand
CTCACCCGGATCTGCTTCGGCGCCTCGAACTCGACGCCGAACGAGCCTTCGTCGGTATGCGGCTGCTTCAGGTTCGGATCGACCGAGGTGATCGATCCGCCGAAGGTGAACAGCACCTGTCCTTCCTCGCCGGGCTCGTAGTGGAGGTTGCGATTCGCGTCGTTCCAGGCGAAGCCGGTTCCGCCGAACCCGTTCTGGTTCGAGACGTCGACGAAGCCCGTCCCAATCGCGTGGTAGTAGCGCGCGTATCCTCCCTTGACGGCGAGCTTGTGCGTGCCGAGCACGTCGTAGACCGCGCCGGTCCGCGCCGCGACCGTGTTCCAGTGGATCAGATCCTGTTCCGGGAAGTTCCTCGGCCCGGTGAACCGGCCGGCCGGACTCGATTGCGCCGGCAGGAACCCGTGGTTGTTCTCGTAGCGGACGCCGAGGTTCAGCGTCAGCCTGTCGGTCGGGCGGACGTTGTCCTGCAGGAACAGCACGTTGCCCGTGAACGTGTCCTGGCTGTCGAGCGGCGTGTTGTACTGGGTAATCGACGAGCCCACTCCGTTGAGCACGCTCTGATCGACGGCTTCGAGCACGTCCGCGCCCGTGCGCGCGTAGCCACGGAAGAACTGGTAGCCGCCCTTGAGATCGTGATCGGCGCCGAGCCAGTCGTTCTTGTAGTAGCTGAGGGTGAATTCCCCCGACGTGCGCGAACGGTAGAACTGGAAGCCCTGGGCGGCGGCGCCGCTCTGGAACCCGGTCGACAGTTCGGTCGTGTGCGGGCCGGTGACGTCGGGCTGGAATTTCAGCGGGAAGTCGACCTTCAGGTAACTGACACGCGCATCGAACAGCGCGCTGTTGGTGATCGACGAGTTGTAGCGCCCCTGGTAGATCCTGAAGATGTCGTCTTCGATCCACGTCGCTTCCGGCGCAATCAAGGCGTCGGCGTTCCGGTTCGGCTTCCAGTAGGTCTGGCGTGTCGCCAGGCCGGTGATCTGGTTCTTGGCGTTGAGCTGATACGTCGCGTTCACCAGCCACGAGAAGAGATCGGTGTTCTCCGACTCGGGGAAGTCGACCACGTTGCGGTGGATGCGCCAGTCGCGCCAGCTGGTGAAGAAGCGGACCTTGTCGCGGATGAGCGGGCCGCCGAGTTGCGCGGTCCAGTCCGAGAACAGGTTGATGCTGCTGCCGCTGCGGACCCCCTGATCCTTGAGCTCCTGCGTCAGGTTGTTGCCGACCGTGCTGCCGTTCTCGAAGTAGTACGCCGATCCGCCGTGGAACTTGTCGGTGCCGCTCTTGGTCACCTGGTTGAAATAGACGCCTGGCGTGCCGACGTCCGCCGGGTGCTGCGCGGTCGAGATCTGCACGTCCTGGAAGCTGTCGTAGTCGAAATAGAATCCGCTCGCGCCGGTGGCGGACGGATCGGTGACGTTGACCCCGTTCAACGCGTAGGTGTTCTGGTGCCAGGTGCTGCCGTGCGTCGAGAACACCGCCTGGAGTCCGCCCTCGCTGCCGCCGACGTCCTCGCGATCGAGCACGACCTGCGGCGCCATGTTCTGCAGGATCGCCCACACGTCGCGCGCCGTGGGCACGCCCTGCAGCTGGTGCGTGTCGAGGTTGGTGGCCAGGTTGGTCTTGGACACGTCCACGTTCGGCGTGCCTTCCACGGTGATGTTCTCGGTCATCGCGCCGACGGCCATCGTGGCGTCCGCGGTGAGCGTGCGGCCGACGGAGACTTCGAGCTCGGTGCGGCTGAATTTCCGGAAGCCGCTCAACTCGAACGTGAGTGCGTAGGTTCCCGGCGTCAGCGCCGGGAAGGCGTAGGTGCCCTGCGCGTCGGTCGTGGTCGTCTTCGGCGTGATGAGAACCGGGCTCGTGAGGGTAACGGCGACGCCTGGCAGAACGGCGCCGCTGCTATCCAGCGCTCTGCCCCGGATATCTCCGGTTTGCAGGGCCTGGGCCCAGAGGCTCGACGGGACCAGCGTGAGGGCAAGGAGCAGGATGACACTCGATCGCTTCATTGCACGCTCCTCCGGAGAACTGCTTTATCGGGGAGACCGCGATCGGTTATTGGGCGGAAGTTGTATAGCAGCGCTAGACGCAGCGCAACAATAATGTGTTCAGCGCCATGGTGCTGAAGGCCGTTGTGGCTCAAGCTCTGCCGTTGCTTGCCGCGTCGCTGCTCGCGATGCAGGCGGCCGCTCCCGCGGAATCCGCGAGTGCGCGCATGACATCCGCATCCGCGGCCCTCGCGACAGGACGCAACGCCGAGGCGGCCGAGGAATTCCAGAAGGTCCTCGCCATCGACAGGACGCTGGCGGCGGCATATGCGGGACTGGGCATCGCCCTGGGAAGGCTCGGCCGCTACCCGGAAGCCGTCGCGGCGTTCCAGGACGGGATTCGCGTCGCGCCGCACGACGCCGCGCTCCATTACAACCTCGCCGTTGTCCACCAGTCGCTGGAGCGTTACGACGAAGCGGCCACGGAATACCGTGAGGCCATCACCGCCAAACACGATTTCGCGGATGCACTGTCAAACCTGGCGATCGTCGAAGGAAAGCTCGGGCACTTCGCCGCGGTGATCGACGCGTGCGAAAGTCTCCTGCGCGTGAATCCGCGGAGCGCGCGCGCGCACTACACGAAAGGATGGGCGCTGTCGCAGCTCGATCGCTGGACGGAAGCGGCGGATGAATACAGGTCCGCGCTCGCCGTCGACACGCGATACACCGATGCCTCGGTCGCCCTCGGCGTTGCCTACAGCCAGCTTGGACGGGAAGAGAAGGCGATCGAGACGCTGCGCGCAGCCGTCGCGCTCGACCCGGGGCGCGCCGGCGCGCGCGTCGCGCTCGGCGCG
>DATMZX010000217.1:0-2416 GCA_035573235.1 Gemmatimonadales bacterium | reverse complement strand
GGGATGCCTTCCTTGCACTTCCCGCTGTGTTGGAAGGCGAGCCCCTGGCACTGTTTGCGTGTCGACGCGAGAACCTGGCCAAAGCCCAGCGGCTGGAGCATCACTCCAGGCACTCGACTCGCGATCAGGTTCGCCAGTGTCGTATTCTCGTTTCGCCGGAACACGCTGTCCGAGATGAAATGTCCGCCCTGCCCGGAAAGCCGACGTTCCTCGAAGGCTTGTAATTGCGGCGAGATGTAGCTGCGGTTCGCCGCTCGAGTCCGCACCGTATCGAGCCGTGCCGCCTGCACGGCGAGCGCATAGGTCCGCACGTTCTCGTGCTCGGCCGAGATGCGCACGGTGTCGCGCGCGACATCGAACCCGAGGCGACGCACCTGGACGAGATGCACACCGGACGCGAGATGATCCATGGTGAACGCGCCGGTGCTGTCCGTGGTCGCGTGGCGGTCCGCGGTCGCACTCCAAACGTCGGCGCCGGCGATCGGCGCGCCGTCGCTCTGCCGCACGACGCGGCCGCGCAGCACCGCCGTCATGCTGTCGCGCTGTTGAGCGCCGGCGCGATTGGCCGTGCGCGCGGCCGACGCGACGAGCGTGGTCCACATGAGCAGGCGGGCCGCTCGCGCGGTACTTCGTGCGCGGAGACTGCTCAACCGAGTCACAGCCGCTCCGGTCGGAATGCCAATTCAGTATGTAGCGTCTTGGCAATCGGCGCTACTCGTCGAGCTGGTCTGGTCGACCGCTTAGGATGCTGCGAGGAGAGTCGACCACGACGCGAAGCATCGTCGCCCGAGCCCCAGCGAAGGAAACGTTTGACGGATCCCGGCCCGTCTCGCGCTCGACGCTTGTCAGCGGTACTGTTTCCTCGCTGCAGCCGTTGACCCTCCCGAATTCCACCCCACCCACCTCGGAGGTTGTCACGATGTTGCCATGCCGCTTTGCCGTTCGGACCGTCGTCCCGCCGTTCGCAGTTGCCGCAATCGCGCTGTTCGCCGCCTGCCAGCAGACTCCCGCGCCATCCACGAGCGCGACCGCGATCAGCGCGGCCGACGAGGCCGCGGTGAGGGCCGAGTTCGACTCGACGCTCGTCTGGTTCCGAACGCGGGCGTTCGACCGTTGGACAAACCTGTGGACGGAAGACGCGGTCTTCCAACCGGCGAACGCGAAGACCGCGCTGGGTCGTGCCGCGATGCTCGCCTGGGCCAACGCGTTCCCGCCGCTCGAGAACATTGAATTCACGAACGTGAACGTGCACGGCTCGGGCGACGTGGCCTACGCGACGAGCGACTACACGCTCAAGATCAAAGGCATGCCCGCCGACACCGGCAAGCAGATCGTCGTGCTGCGGCGGCAGGCGGACGGTACCTGGCGTTGCGTGGCGGGCGCGTTCAACTCCGACCTCCCGCTGCCGGGTCCGGCGCCGATGCAGGCGGGCGCGAAGAAATCCTGACCGCGCGCCGCCCGCGTGCGTTCCATGGCGGGACGTCGCGGGCGGCGCAGCAACGGCGATTCGCGACATCTTCCGTGCCACGGGCGGTGGCCCGCGCCGATGCCCGTCAGGGTCCGTAAAAGAACTGTCCTTTGAATTTCGGATCGAGGACCATCTCCCGGAGTCCACCAGGGAGCAGCCGAATCTGCCCCGGCGTAAGCAGGTCCTTCAGAAAATCGCGTTCCTTATAGATGATCGCCCACATGCCGTTGCCCGTGTCGCGCACATGCTGGGCGGCGTCCTTGACGCTGAAGTCTGACGGAAGCGTGGCGAGATAGTTGGCGAGGACGGTGTAGACGCTGTCGGCTCGCGCGCGGAGCCAAACTTGACGGGCCTGCACCTTTTCCATCTGGTCGCGCGAGAGCGCGAGCGAATCGGCGTAGCGGAGGGTGAGACGGTAGATGTCGGAGAAGCCGTTCGTCCCGGTGATGTTCATGTACCGGTTCTTGATCGTGTCCGCCGAGGCACGCGTTCCGACGAGCGGCGGCTTGATGCGCATCCGCAGAATCACGTCCTGCTCGTTCCCGTCCGGTCCCAGCTCCATGCTCACGTCGAGGGTGAGACGGAAAGGCGTGCGGAAGGTCGTCGTCGAAGGGCGTGTGTCTCCAAAGCGCGGATTCACCTGATAGATGTACCGCTGCCTCTGCGGGTCGAAGCCGCGGACCTCGTAGAGCGTGCCGTCGACGAGGGGCGTCGAGCCCCAGCCGTGCAGATGACTCGGTCCATGCAGCAGCTGATCGACCGCGCCGAGCGGGTTGGCAAGGTTGAGCGAGACGGTCATGCGGTTGCTGAGGTGCGGCAGGCGCGAGCCGAACAGACTGGCATTCATCGTCGCCGCCCACGGACCGACGCAGCTGTTCCGGCCGGCGAGCTGGTTGATCTGGCGCAGCAGACAATCGCGGGCCGAGCTCGAGCCGGTGGCGATGAGAT
>DATMZX010000216.1:0-2420 GCA_035573235.1 Gemmatimonadales bacterium | reverse complement strand
GGTGGCTTGCCGCCCGCCAGCAACAGCCGCGCGTCGGGCATCGACTCACGGACGTGCGCCATCGCCTCGAACAAGAGGTCGAGCCCCTGGTACGCCTCGAACGTGCCCGTGTAGAGGATCACCGGCGTCTCGGCCGCGAGGCCGAGCGCGCGCCGCACGGCGGCTCCCGAGCCCTCGACCGGCGTGTCGCCGGATCCCGGCGCGTTCTCGATGAGGACCGAGGGGACCGCGGTGTCGATGCCGCGCACCACCTCTTCGAGCTGCGGGCAGATGACGATCACCACCCGTGAACGGCGGACGACGAAGCGCTCCAGGGCGCCGAAGATCGATTTCACCATCCGCGAGCGGCTGTAGGCGAAATTGGTGAGCTGCTGCGGCAGGCTCGAGTGCATGTCGTAGAGGTGCGGCAGGCCCAGCAGGCCGGCCAGGACGACGCCGAACCAGCTGCCCTCCTCGTGAGAGTGCACCGCGTCGTACTTCTCGGCCATCGCGCGGCGGCACGCGGTGACCGTCAGCGCCAGGTCGAGCGGCAGCTTCTTCCACGACGGCCCGATCCCGATGCCCGTCATGAACGGCGGCCGGGCGCAGCGGAAGACACGAAGCCCCGGGACCGCGACGTCATGGCCGAACGGATAGGTCACCAGATCGACGGTGTGGCCCAGCTCGACGAGCGCGCGGATGCGGTGGTACTCGCTGAAGGGGGTGCCCCGGGGCTCGAAGAACGGCTCCGGCGCAATCATGAGAATGCGCATCTGACGAACGGGTAATTGTAACATTCGTGATAAGTTGGAAGGATTCGAATGAGCCGTTCGCTCGCCATCACGCTGGTCAAGGCCATCGTCAGCATCGGACTGCTCGCGCTGCTCTTCTCGCGGGTCGACGTGTCGCGCCTGTGGGGCGTGGCGCGGAAGGCGTCGCTCGGATGGCTCGCCTTCGCGCTGCTGCTCTACCTGGCGATGCTGCTGGCGAGCGCGCTCCGATGGGGCGTACTGCTGCGCGCGCAGCACGTGCGCCTGCCGTTCAGCTTTCTCACGCAGTCGTTCCTCGTCGCGACGTTCTTCAACAATTTCCTGCCCAGCAACATCGGCGGCGACGTGATCCGTATCGCCGACTCGGCCAAGGCGGCCGGCTCCAAGACGCTCGCGACTACCGTGGTGCTGATCGATCGCGGTCTGGGCGTGCTCGGGCTCGCGCTGATCGCGGCCACCGGCGCCACGATCATGCAGCGGATGGCGGTGGGCCCGGTCGGTCCCGGCATCCTGTGGGCCGGTTTCGGCCTGGGCGCGATCATCGCCACGCCGGCGCTGCTGATGCCGGAAGCGGTGACCAAGCTGCTGCAGCCGCTGCGCGTCTTCCATCGTGAGTGGGTGGACGAACGGATCGAGAAGCTTACCTACGCACTGACGCGCTTCAAGGAAACGCCCACGGCGCTCGCGGCATGCTTCGCGGGGGCGGTCGTCGTGCAGGCCATCCTCGTGCTGTTCTACGTGGCGATCGCGCGGAGCATGAACATCCCGATCGGCTTCGCCGAGCTCGCGGTGATCGTTCCGGTGTCGTTCATCGTGCAGATGGTACCGCTGTCGGTGAACGGCTTCGGCATCCGCGAAGCGACGTTCGGGTTCTACTTCACGCGGCTCGGCCTGCCGCTCGAATCGGCGCTGCTGGTGTCGTTTGTCGGCGCGGCGCTGATCATGCTCTTCTCGCTCTCCGGCGGCGTTGCCTATCTTTCCCGCACTGCCCGCAGCAGAGCTTGACGAAAGCCCAGCCGTCCTGCACTCTTTAATCGCCAGCTGAAGGACGTCTTCGACAGCCGGCACTTCTCATAACAACTGAAAGAGCGGCCCGCGCGCATCCTGCGAATGCCCGTGTGCCCGACCCTGGGAATCCCTCGTGAAGATCGTGAAGCACTACCTGTGTCTCGTGCCCATGGCCCTGACGCTGGCCGGCTGCAACGTGCACAAGTCATCGCCCGTTGCCCCGACACCGACCGCAAGCCCGACGGCGGCGGCACCCGCCGACCCGCCGGTGACGACCACCGCGTACCCGTCCAACGGACCCGACCTGATCGCGTACGTCGTGGGGAAATACCCCGAACGGCTCGCCGGCGGCATCAGCCGCGACGAGCGGATCCAGAACATGCAGTTCCTGCGCGACCGCGTCATCGAAGCCGGCAAGTGCGGCGGCATGGACCTCGGCTGGAACCTGAAGCGCGGCGGGCCCGAGGTCAGCAACGACTTCATCGTCGAACGCCGCGACGGGGCCGACATCGGCCATGACATCGCGTTCGATTACGACAACCCGGACCATCCGCTCCAGCTCTACTGGGGCGACGGCTCGTTCCCGGTCTACCGCGAATATCCCTCACCATCGTGCCAATGAGAGCGGCACATTCGCCTGGACCTGTGCTATTCTGGGAAGCG
>DATMZX010000215.1:0-2390 GCA_035573235.1 Gemmatimonadales bacterium | reverse complement strand
TGCGGCTCGCGGGGATTGACCGCGTTGGTCGCGACGAGCCGCGTGCCCTGGTCCGCCGTGTGCCGGTACTCGATCACGCGCTCGGCCATGAGTGAGCAGAGCATGGCCGACTCCACCAACTCGGGCTCGCGGTCGTCGGCGTCGGCGGTCACGTACTCCGTCCACCGGCCTTTGCGCCGCCAGCCCACCGCGAAGATTTTGCGGTCGCTCATCAGTACACGTCCTCCGACCCGTCGAGCGCGTGCGGCCCGGTGTCGCCGTCCAGCGCCGCGAGCCGCGCGTCCTCAGCGTCCAGCGCGGCCTGCTCGGCCTCGTAGGAGTCGTAGAGCGCGCTGTTGTAGACGTGGACCTCGGGCGAGTCTTGGAAGATCGCGGACCCGCAACCCGAACAGCCGTGGGTCATGTCGTCGCCACGGACCGGCACCTGCTCGCCGCACACGGGGCAATCGAACGCTGGCCATACCGCATGGATCTCCATCGTTGCATCCTCCCCTGACTTGGCTATCTTCCGACGAGGCCGGTGTCAGATACCGTCCTGTCGTCCTCGGGTCAGCCGTTCGCTCGGCTGGCCCGTTGTACGCTCCGTAGCCGCTCCAATTCGCGCCGCGCGGCCTCGACGGCCCGCCTGCGGTCGTCCCACGCCGCGAGCACAATCGCCGCGACCGCGAGCACCCCCATGGCGAGCATCATGCTTGGTACTTCTCGGCTTCCTTCCGCGTGATGAAGAAGTGGATGCCGTGCGAGCACTCGACGCGGTTGTCCGGATCGAACGAGTCGGGCACCACGACGCCGCCCACAGGGTAGCCGAGCCCGGAGTACGCGCCCTTGCCCGGCTCTGTCCGCGCGCTGCCATCGTGATTGTAGAGCGCGACCACGCGTACCTTGCTGGCCCGGCACTTCCGGCTCGTCAGTGCCGATACGCGTTCCGCCTTGGCGGAGATGCGAAGCTGGGCGACCACGCCGTCCCGTAACTTCTTCCAGCCCGTGAATCCGCCGGACTCCGGCACAATCGACCGCGCGCCAAGTACCGCGCCGCTCAGGTTCGCGCCGTACAGGTCCGCGCTGCACAGGTCCGCGTCGCCCAGGTTCGCGCCGCTCAGGTACGCGCCGCGCAGGTGCGCGCGCGCCCCGCCGGATTCGCCCCGCAGCCACTTCGCGTGGAGTGCCAGCGTGTCCTTGATCTGCTCGGGCGTCATGCGTCCACCTCAGGGCGGGCGAGCCGCTGCTTGGCCAGCTTCCGCATGTGCCGCCAGAAGAGCCACGTCGTGATCTTGGCCGCCGCCTGCGCGATGGCCGCGAGCAGGCCGAAGCATCCGATGAGCGCCACACCGTCGAGGGTCGTCATACGTCCTCCGTCGCCCAGGCTTCCTTGCCCCAGCGCGCGTTGATGTAGGTCTTGAGCCGCTCGATCTCCTGGTCCTTGCCCGTCAGTTCCTTCTCGACCGTCGCGATCGCGTCGCGCAGTGCCAGCGTTGCGCGGTGGAACGTGGCCGAGTCTTGCGGGAGCGCCGACGCGCGCATCCCGACCGCGACCGCCTCACGGAGTTGGGCGACGAGCGCCGTGGTCGTGGTCATGGCTCGTCCTCCGCATTGCGCCAAATCGGGAGTTGCGTATATTCGGGGAGCCATGCCGCGATGAAGGCGTCGATCTCGGCCTCGAGCCGTCCGCTCTCGCGACCAGCCAAGACAGCATAGACGTGCTTCGGGCCTACGCTCTGCATCCGGGCGAACGCCACAACGGTCATCTCCGCCAACGCCAACGCGGCGTGGAAGTACCGCTTGCGAGTTCTTAATGCTGTGGTCATATTCTTGGCTCAATCGTCTCGGGCGAAGTTCACGCGACATGAACATTGTTCACGTGACTTGAACTGTCAAGAGGCAAATGCAGGCATTACGAAATCTTTGTGAGTGGACTATGCCCGAGGTGGTGTTGAGCGGGGCGGCGGGGCGGATTCAAGCGCGGCTCAATGAGCTCGCGCGCGATGGGCGGCCTATGTCACAGACGGAATTGGCGCTCGCCGTTGGTGTCGGCAGGAGCACGGTCAATCAGTGGTTATCGGGCGTGAGCCAGCCCGATAGACGCCGCTGGCCCGAGCTCTACGAGAAGATCGCCGTAGCGCTCGGGCTGGACGCGAAAGAGGGTGCGGTCTGGATTTTGGCGGGCGAGACGATCCGGCGCGAGCCGCACGCGTCGCCCAAGCGGCGGAACTAGCCGGCGCGTGCGTCGGATCGCATGATGCGGTCTCGGTGGCGCCGGTGTTCCTCCATCCACTCCTCGGCTGCGGCTAAGGTGCCCGCGTCGAAGTGCTCGTAATCGACGAAGTCCTTGCGGATGAGGGTGCCCGCGTCGTCGTAGACGGTGAGCATGATGGTGCCGTTGATCCCCGGCT
>DATMZX010000214.1:0-8211 GCA_035573235.1 Gemmatimonadales bacterium | reverse complement strand
CGCATCGCCTGGAGCGCCTCATCGCGGCCGGCGAACGCCTGGTAAAACGTCTCCGCGCCCCGCACGTAGGGCCGGAGTTTGGCGGCGAGCGCGCGCGGCGGAATGTCGTGGAGGAGGCCCAACCGGATGATCCGATCGAGTTCGGCGGCTGCGGAATCGACGTAGCCCCGGAGCGTCGTGCGCCACGAATCGGCGCCGCCCCGGTACGCGCCGAAGAGCGTGATCTTGGGGAGCCGGGACGCGCCTAACCCAGCGTCCTCGAACGCGGCGGCTTGGCGTTGCGCGGCGCGGTAGATGACCTCGACCTGGTCGAAGGTCATGACCGTGCCCTGCGCGATCGCGGCAGCGAGCGTGTCGTCGAGGGCGGCTGCGGCCGAGAGGATCGCCGCGTGCGACGCTTGGAAGGCGCGGCGCCGATCGGGTGCGCTCCGGAGCCGGAGTCCCGCGAGCTCGGCTAAAACGGCGTCGCCGAAGTACGAGAGGTCCGCGATGAGCTGGTGGACGAGCCGCTCCGCGAGCGCGCCGGCGAGTGCGCGCGCGCGGAGTTGGGCGTCGTCGTACGGCGTGCGCTCCGGCAAGGGCTACTGCCGCCCGACGCTCGCGCGATCGCCAGGCACCGAGGGCGGTGTCGAGATCGCCGTCTCGTAGTGATCCCAGTGCGCATCCATCTGCGGCACGGGCTCGGAGCCGTGGACGTTCATGAGGGACTCGCCGCGCGTGCTCTCGCCCTGCGCGCCTTCGCCACCCTCACCGCCATCGTCGTCCGCGGGATACTGACCCCCGACCTTCTTCGCCTGGTTGTAGTCTGCGGCCATCGTCGTGCTCCTGTTCGGGGAAGGGATGTGGAACGACGCCTACCTAGCAGGCGTTCCCGTCGAAGTTACTCGACGGCATCGAGTAGTGGTCCTGCGGCGTTTCGTTGACCATCGGCTGCCGGAGATGGCCGTGGTCCGCCGTGGTGGCTTCGTGGTGCAGCTTCTGCGTCGGCCCGTGCTTCGGCAGGCTGTTGGGCGCGGGCACCGTCTGCTGCCCGGGCATGTGCATCGAGTTCTTGCGTGCCATGGGACTCCTCCGTCCGTTAGGCGCTCGGTTAGTCGTCCCGATCCCAGGCGGGACGTTCCTGCTTCAGTTCCACATCGAGTTCGCGATTGAATCGCCGCGTGTCCTCAGTGCTCGCGGTCCATCCCGTGATGCGGCTCGCCCGCACTTTGTAGGGCTGGCCGTCGACGCCGGTGAGCACGAGCAGCTCGTCCTGCCCAGTCGTAATTTGTCGGCGCACGGCCGCGTCGATCGTCGCCTCGTCCTCGGTGCTCACGCGAGCGTGTAAGTCGCCCTCGTACACCACGAGGAAGTCGGTCACTTCGCGCCGGGATTGTGCTTGTGAAATTCGACCGCGCGCAGCTGCGCGTCCGCGCGCGCTTTCGAGATCGGGTGCTTCTCCAGCGGCTTCCCCGTCGACTTCGCGATCACCACCGCCTTCCCCTTGCCGCGGTCACGAATCGCGTGGAATGGCTTGGCCATTGGATCCTCCTCGTGGTGTGCAGATGAGATAGCCTTCGTCCGCCAGGTCGCGCGCGATCGCGTGCGTCGCGCCGAACGCCTCCTCGATGAAGCCGATGCCCCGGAGCTGCCACGCCGGGCCCATGTCGCCGTGCGCGAAGGCATGCCGCTCGTAGAGCCGGAGGTCGTCGATCAGGACCACGTCCCGCGCGATCCCGGGCAGTTTGCCTAACAGCCGCACCTCGCGCTCAAGCGGCATGATCTCAGGGCCCGAATCGCCGACCGTGATGCGGCCCGAGATGGCGGAGCCCGGGAAATGCGCGTCGAGCCACCAGAGCGTCGGCACCTGCGCCATCGTGTGCCGGAGATCCCGGAGCACGTCGATCGAGTAGCCCTCGAGGATGACGGCGTTGGTGCCGGCGAGTTTCCGCCGCGCTGCTGCAGCCGTCGGGCGGTCGCACTCGATCGTGAACACGGGATCGAAGCCGGCCTGCGTCGCGTGGAAGGCCGACAATCCTAACCCGGTGCCGGTCTCCACGAACTGCGTGAGGCCGTATTCCCGGCGGAGCGCACGGACATCGAAGTGCTCGAGCGCGCCCATGTCAGTTCTCGCGGCCGGCTAACGTGATGTCGGGCTCGCACGTGCAATCGCCGCCCGACGCGGCGCCGCAGTCGGACCGATGATTAAGCGCGAGCGCGCGCTGGCTGTGGTCGGGCGTGACGTGCGCGAGTGCCAAGAGCCGCTCAACGGTGCTCGCGGAGAAGAGCCGCGACATCTGGAGCCGGACGGCCAGGCGCCGGAACGTGACCGTGCGCGTCGTCACAGCGATGCCTCGGCTTCGGACCGCGGCACCTCGGAGGACACGCCGGTCGGGCGCGTGCCCTCGTCTAACGATGCGTCCTTCTCCATGAGATCGCCGCGCGGGAGCTTGCCCGCGGCCGTCGTCGCCGGCAGCGATTCCGCCATGCGCGCCTTGGCTTCCGCCGCTTGCTCGGCCGCGGTCACCATATCGTCCAGCGCCTGCTTCGCCTCGGCGGTCGTCAAGATGTCTTCGGCGGTTTTGAGGTCGATCTTGCCGATCGCCACCAGCCGGAGTGCCATCACGTACGCCTGCACTTGGGGCGGCGGCGTGATCGCCTGCGATTCCAACAGGTCGATGAGCTCGCGCGCTTTGATGTCCGCCGTGATCTGGTCATCGTTGGCCGGCAATCCCTGCCACGCGACGATCTGCTGCGCTGCCGCGATCTTCGCATCGACGCCCGTCGGGACTGGGCGGTCCGTGCCGAGCACACGCTTCTGGAGCCGCTCGATCGAGACATCGGGATCCGGCGGCAGGAAGTTGTCCGAGCGCTCGACGCGGTAGACAAACCAGTGCTTGGGCTCGTTGGGATAGAGGATCTGCGCGATGCGCCACGCAGCGCCGTTCTCCGCGTCATCGAGCGCGCCTTTGGTGAGATTCAGGAACGCGCCGGCGCCTTTCGCCACGTCCTGCTTGGCTTCGGTCGCCGTGCGCTGCCGCGCCGACTCGCCATACGCTTGGTGCGCGGTGTTGAAAAACTCCTCGACTTTCCGCTCGAGTGTGGCGTTGGCGGTGTTGACCGAGTCCGGCGACGGGCCGAAGAACTCGGGTCGATGCGTCGAGCCGTTCGGCATGTGCACCACCGACGCGCCGGCGGCGATGTCGTCGACCGTCGCTTCATACTCCGAGCGCGTGCCGCCCACGCCTAACCGGGGCGTGTTCGCGTTCCGGATGAGCGCGTCCCGCATCGACTCCATGTTGAAGATGGAGAGCGCCTTCCGGGCCCAGAGGTAGCCGACATCGCGCCGCATCGGGAGCTTGCACGGGAAGATCGGGAGCGCGGGCACGCCGGTGGGCGACACGAAGTGGTAGAAGCCGTAGTCGACGTTCTCGATGCCGCCGGTCTCGGCGTTGATCGTGATCAGGTTCCCCGGCCACTCGGGCTGAGACTCGCGCTTCTCGAGCTGATAGCGCTGGAACCCGTCGGTCGTGTAGTGCATGAACTGCCGCACGATGAGGTCCGGGTCCTGCTGCATCGACTCCCGCGCGTCCACATCCTCCTCGACCAGCGCTTCGACGAGCACGTTCTCGCGGTAGCGCCAGTTGGGCACCGCCAAGGGCGAGATCGACTTGAGCATCGGCGCGCCCGGGCTGCCGTCCGCAGTGGGGCCGGTGTAGACCAGCATCCACTGCACGTGCGTGACGCAGAGCGCGATCATGAGCTGCTTGAACACCATGAGCCAGCCTTCGCCGTCCGGCGTCGCGTGCTGCCAGAGCTGGCCCATCGGCGTCTTCGGATCGTCCGGGTCGCCTAACCCGAAGCCGGATTCGTTGGTGTACGTCCGGGTCGCCTCTTCCTCAACGGCGAACATCATCCCGGAGAGCCCGTCGACCACCGTGGCGAAGTGGTTCGTGTAATCGACGGTGCGCATCCGCTCCTCGAACGCCTTCGTGTGCTCGGCGATCGCGCGCTGCACCAGGTAGCGTGGGAGCTTCTCGGGATCCATGATCGCGCCCGAATAGACCTCGGTCGAGACGAGCCACTTGGGTTTCTGGATCCGGAACTCGGGATGCGTGAACTCGATCCACCGCTTCTGCGCGTCGGGGACGGCGGCGGCGCCGATCGTCCCGGAGTAGAGTTGGGACGTCGGGATCTGGCCTAACGCTGCTTCGCCCGTGACGGTGGTGCCCACCGGTTGCTCCCGCGCAACATGAAAAACGGGCGGCCGCTCCTCAAACAGGAGTCAGCCGCCCGCAGCGGTCCTCTCGATTGTGCGACGCGTGTGTGTCTTACACCGCCAACAGCCGCCCGCGACCCATGCTGTTCCGGCCCGCCGTCTGGTAGCACTCGACCGCTAACGCGAGCGCGTTCACGCAGTCGTCGTGCAATCCCTCGGGGGCGCCGTAGCGCACGACGCGCGTCCGCGGGCTGTACTGATACTCGAACGACTCGAGTTCTAACTGGACGACATCGCCGAAGAGCGCGATCCCTTCCTGGATGGCCACGGCCAACCGCTCCATCAGGCGCTGCTTGGACGTTGCAGTATATACGATGCCATCAATGTTCTCGCAACTTTGGACGAGCTGCTTCGCCGCCTCCGCGCGCTCCTGGAGCGCCTGCGCACGCTGCGCGGCGTCGAACTGCTCCTGCTGAAAATACGCCTGCCGACGGGTCGATGCGGAAGCGCCCATCTCCGGCGGCGCGGGCGGGCGCGGTGCGTTGGGGTCGCCCTCCTGCAGGAATTCCAGGATGGGGTCGCCGACGCCGGTCGAGTCCATGAGCGCCGGCGTGTTGCCGACGATGCGCCGGATCTCAGAGAGCGTCTCGCGCCACGGCCGCTGAAACCGGTGCAGCCGGCACATGCGGCCCGACTCGGAAAGGCCGATGAGCACGGTCCAGTCGAGCCACTTGGCGAGATCGATCCCCCAATAGGCGGGGGCGGAGCGCTGCAATTCTTCGGGCTTGGCCAGCGCGAAGCACTTGGCGATCGCGTCGACGCCGAACGGATTCCCCGCATCGTCGGCCGGGATGCCTAAGAATTCCTGATCGAACGCAGCGGGCGGCATGTCGCGCCGCGCGTCCTCGACCTCGTCGGGCGCGATGAACGGATTCGACACCGTGCCGAACCGCCACGACTTCCAGTTGGGATCATCGCCCTGGCCGCGGACGAAGAGCGTGTGCGCGTAGCCTTTCCCGTGCGGCGTCCCTAAGAACCAGGCACCACCGCGGTAATCGGCGAGCGTGGGGCGAATCGAGGTCCACACGTCCTGCAGATCGCGGATCTTGGCGTACTCGTCGACGACAACCGTCGCGTACTTGCGCGAGCGCCCGGCGTCCGGATCATCGACCGACCAGCACTCGATGACGCCGCCGGTCACGAGCTCCAAGCGCTTCTCGGTCTCGGATTTGTCGACCGTGACTTCGACTAGGATGCGGCGGAGCGTGCGCCAGGCGTCAGCGAGATATTTGTGCGTCGGCGCGAACCAGCCTGCCGGTTTCTTGTCGAGGGCGGTGCGCACGCACTGATCGATCCCGTGCGTGGTCTTGCCGAATCGGCGGCCGCATTGGAGCACGTTGAACCGCCGGCGTTGGACGACGACCTGGCGTTGGGCCGCGTGTGGGCGCGGCAGGTGCACCGTGGCGGCCACGTCACGGCGCGTCGTCTGGGTTAGGCGGCGCGGGGTCGTCGTACACCACGCGCACCTCGAGCGGCTTCCCGTCCTTCGTGCGGAGCGTCGTCTCCGACCGATCGACGAGCGCGCCCACGTGCTGCATGCCCAACCGCAGCGCTTCCGGCTTGGACCAGAGCCGGATTTCCGTGTCGGTCTCGATGATCGGCTCGTTGTCCTTCTGCGGAATGAAGCGCTGCTTGCGTTTGATGCTCGCGACGGCGCGTAGCGCCTCGCCCGGCGCGCCGTCCCGCAGCTGCACCCGGCCCTGCTCGTCGATCACGAAATCATCGATCGAGGAGTACGCGACGGCGCGAAGCTCTTCTAAGAGCCGCCGCAGTTTGATGCCCGTCTGCTCGGTGAGCTCTTGTTCGAGCCGCGCGAGCTCGGCCTGCACGTCCTCGCGGTGGAGCAGGAGGTAGCCGCGCTGCCGGGCCGACTTGGGATTGGACTGTGGCGAGACGCGCATCGTCGCCGCGGTGGCGTTGAAGTCGCGCACATACTCCGCGCACCACCGGCGGAGATACGCGGAGGGCCGTTTCGATCGGGGCGTGGTCACGCGGACTTCCGCCGGTTAGGCACCGGCCACATCGTGGCGCCCAGGTACGCGAGTGTCTCGGGCATGGTGAGCATGCGGATCGCCTCTAAGTCGCGGTGATCGATCTCGGCCACGAGGACCAGGCCCGCGTGCGGCACCCAGAGCTCCCAGGTCAAGAGCGCGCACTCGACGCCGCCGCGCTTGTAGCCGCATCGGCGCGTGGTCTCGCCGATCGTGACCCAGCCGTGGCGGACGTCGTGGCCTAACGGGCAGCAGACGTGGGCGGTGGTGCACCAGCCGATCGTGCGGACGTCGCCGGCGACGTAGCGGTGGCCGCGCTGCCGGAAGTCGGCAGCGGGCGTCGGTCGTGCGGGGTCTGCCGGCGTCGGCAGCGGCGTCATGAGGGCGCGCGCCTCATGGGAGGGAAAGATAGTCAGGTTAGGGCGTCTCGTGCGTGTCGTTTCAGGTTAGGGCGTCTCGTGCGTGTCGTTGCCTTCGCGTAACCCCTCGTCGAGATGCTTGAGCGTCGCGTCCATTTTCGCGACATCGGTTGCGCGTCGCGCGCGTCGAAGCCTTTACCCATGGAGCTCCTCGATGGTGATTTCAGCGCGCGGCCGGTCCACGTCGATCGCCGCCCGGATCCACCGCTCGTCGACCACCTGCACGTCGTCCGCGTACGCTACGCCTGACAGCGCATCCTTCACGCACTTGGCGAAGTTGCCGACGTCCCGGCGTTGCGCGTTAGGCGGGAAGATACGTGCGACCAGGGCGATCCGTCCAGAGAACGGCGCCCGCGGCCCCCACTGCTCGGCGGATTCGACATGCGCGCGCGTCCGGGCGAGCTTGTACGCGGCGGCGTCGGCGCGCGAACTCACGGGCCCGCGGTGCCGATTGTCGGAGATGAGGCACGACCACGGGAGCACGAGCGTAACCGGTCCGGCCGGCGCCGCGGCGAGCGTGGTGCTCCGATGTCCGGCGATCGGCGCCATCGTGGCGCGCGCGGCCTTCTCGGGCGGCACGCCCTGCGCGATGAGCCCGCGCCGGATCTGCTCGTCGGTCAGGCCGATGCTCACTTCGGGGCCTCGGCTCGCGCTGTGCCGTAGAGAGCCTGCACTTGACGAAGGGCATCGTTGAAGCTGATCTCGGCCTCGTACGGCTCGGCTCCGCGCTCAAGGTCTCCACGGCCAAGGAGGTGACGCCTAGCGATTGCGTGACCCGAAGGACAACGCACGAGCGACAGCGCATCGTCGCCGCCCTGCGGGCAAACCCAGCCCGCATACCGCGGCCTCTCCGGCGTTCGCATTCAGCCGCGGCCGCCCTCGAAGGGGTCGCTCATCGGCGAGAGCATGCGCTCGATCGCGTCAGCCAGAATTTCGCGTGAGAACTCAATCTCCGCCTTCCCGTCGTGCGTCGGGTGCGTGACCACTGACAGGATGTGCGCCTCGATGGCCCTGGCCACGGTCTCGATCTTCTCGCGTTGCGTTGTCATTCGGGCCTCACGATGCGCATGGCTGGCTTGAGTTTCTGTTGTTCGGCGTTCGTCCTCGGCGATCATGATCTGCGCGGCCAGCCCCTTGAACACGTGGACGGGGAGCCGCAATCCCTCCGGCGGCAGCAGCGCCGCGATGCGGTCGGCGATGTCAAGCAGCTCGCGTCCGCCCTGTAGGTAGCCGCCGGGCACTTCGTAATCACCAGCGACCCCGCGCAGCAGCCTCACGTCGTCGCGCGTGAAGCCGAACGGCTGGCCGTGGAGCGCGAGCGCGGCGGCTTGGTGCAGTTGGCGGCTGCCAACCATTGTGGCGCCGTCCTCAGTACGATGGCGGATGACAAGGATCGGCGCGTTGCTCTCATCCGTCCAGAGCGCGACCCTCTCGTTGGGCGCCTCGCATGCCAGCCGCTCCCACTCCTCGGCCGTCAGCGCTGGTCTAACCGTCTCGTCGCTCATACGCAATTTCCTCAGTGACCTTGCTAAGGATCTCGGGA
>DATMZX010000213.1:0-2838 GCA_035573235.1 Gemmatimonadales bacterium | reverse complement strand
GCCAGCGCTGCGCGTGCCGGCACGCCTCCTGGAGCACCCACGTGCCGATCGGCACGATGAGCCCCGTGCGCTCGGCGAGCGGAATGAACTGCTGCGGCGCGATCACCCCGAGCGTCTGATGATGCCAGCGCAGCAGGGCCTCGAACGAATGGACGCGTCCCGAGTCGAGTGCCATGATCGGCTGGAAGACGAGCCGCAGTTCGCCGCGGTCGAGCGCGCTGCGGAGATCGGTCTCGAGCCCGAGGCGCGCGCTGGCGGAGTTGCGCATCGCGACGTCGAACAGCCGGAAGCGCGACCGCCCCTGTGCCTTGGCGGCGTACATGGCGATGTCGGCGTCGCGGAGCTGTTCGTCGGGGTGCTCATAGGTGAGGTCGCCGAGCGCCATCCCGATGCTGGCGGTGACGAAGATTTCCCGCCCGTTCACGGTGAACGGCGATGAGAGCCGGTTGCTGATCCGGCGCGCCGCGCTTTCGACCGCCGCCGCATCGCCGACATCCTCGAGCAGCAGCGTGAACTCGTCGCCGCCGAAGCGCGCGATCACGTCTCCCGGACGCACGAACGACTGGAGGCGCGCGGCGATCTCGACGAGCAGCAGGTCGCCGGCGGCGTGCCCGAGGCTGTCGTTCACGAGCTTGAAGTCGTCGAGGTCGAGAAACACCACGGCGTACGCGTAGGCGGGGTCGCGCTGCTTGCGGCGGATCGCCTCCTCGACGCGCTCCGCAAAGAACGTCCGGTTCGGCAGGTCGGTCAGCGAATCGCGCAGGGCTTCGCGAAGGAGCTGTTCCGTGGCGAGCTTGTGTTCGGTGATGTCGCGCGTGATCAGGCGCATCGTCTGCGGGTGACCGCCCTCGAACTGCGCGTTGGCGCTGATCAGCACGTGTCGCGGCGAGCCGCTTGCGTGCCGCAGTTCGGCCTCGATGCTTTTCACGGAGGCCCCGTGCGCGAGGCGCCTCAGGATTTCGGCGACGATCTCGGGGTTTGTGTGGACCGACGCGACGTTGCGGCCGACGTACTCTTCCCGCGAGTAGCCGAGCAGTTCGAGCTCGGCATGGTTGGCGCGCAGCACCGTGCCGTCAGGCGACGTCCACGTGATCCCGACAGGTGCGCTCTCGAAGAAATCCTCGAGTTCAAGCCGGCTGCGGCGTGCGTCTTCGAGTGCGCGCTCCCGGTCCGTCACGTCGATCGCCATCCCGATGACGCCGACGATCGTGCCGTCGCTGTTGCGCAGGGGAGTGAGCTCCGAATCGTACCAGCGATCCCCGCTGCGGATCTGATAGGAGACGCTCTCGCCTTCCAGCGCGCGGCGATGCGCGGCGATCGATTCGGCGGTGATCGTCCGCTGCGCGTTCTGGTCGACGAGCGAAAATCCCGCGACGCGTTCCGGAAATACGCTGGAGGAGGCGCGCCCGAGGCCCGAGCGCGAGGTGACGCGCAGGTCGCGGTCGGTCGTCCAGATGGCGGCGGGGATCTGGTCGACGATGGCGGCGACGCGCACACGGCGCTCCCGGTCGGTGAGATCGGAGTCCACCGTCGCCGGGGAGGAATGGTCGCCGTCGCCCATCAGGCCCACGCACAGGCCGAGCAGGTCGAACATCAGCCGCTGTGCGCTGCGGCGTTCGATGCCGGACGGCGCGGGCTCAGCCGGCGCTGTCCGAACCGGTGCAATGCACCACTGCCCCGGCGCGAGGCGGCTCCCGATCCATCGACGGCCGAACGCCGGACTCACCTTCCAGTTCCTGAGCGCGACCTCAAGTTCGCGGGCGGCGTCGCGGGGCGGCGGAGGATCGTCGCTTGCCGCGATCGCGCGAACGCGGCCGCGGTCGTCGACCTCCCACAAATAGACGGACGCGACGTCGACCGCCCGGCTTCCCTTGCGCAGGACTTCGTTCCACCGGTTGCGGATATCAGCGGGCACGCGAGTTATCCCCGTCATATCGATGTGCGCAGACATTCAGGTCGAACGCCCGAATGACCGGCGCGTCGAACGTGTATCGAGCGATCGTTCCATACGCGGTCCATCCCGTCTTCTGCGCCCACGATCGGGCCGCATCGTTCGATTCATGTATATGAGTGATCAGCGTCCGCACACCGCGCTTGCGCGCTTCGTTGAACATCGCCGCCGCAAAGCGGGAGGCGATGCCGCGTTGCCTGGCGGTTGAGAACGTCCAGAGTTTTTCGACTTGGGCCGTGGCGGGGGGAAGGGGCGGATACATGCCGCCCCACCGGGAGCGCGCGCGGAGGATCGCCGTGTCCATCTCACCGAGCAGCCACTGCGAGCACAGTGGCTGGCCGTTCTCATACCACACAAACCCCCCGCGCACGCCTAAGGTCCAGAAGTCGAGCCCCGAGGCGAACGCGTCCTGCGCGTAGTCCGGATGCTGACGCAGCCCTGAGACGAGCGCATCGGTCAGTGCCGTCAGCTCCACCCGTTCGGCAGGCGGTGCGATGCGCTCGAGATCAACGCGGTACCTGACCCAGCGCTGCACGCCGACCCTCGCCGTCACTCTGGCGAAACGATCAAGCAGTATCGACGCGAGCGTGCAGCCCGGCGCGTCACCGGGCCAGCACGCGGATCCCGTGCAGAGCCAGTCCGTTGCCGGCGGCGCCGATCGGCTGGAGGCGCGGGGCGCGGACGGCGCGGCCATGCTTCGAGAGGAAATCGGCAGGGTGGCCATAACGTGGCGTCCGCAGCTCAGCCGTTCACCGCGAACTGAGCCGACTCGGTGGAGCCATGCAGCGCGAGCGTACTCGATGTTCCGCCCGACACGACCTGCATGACGTCGTCGAAGTACCCGGTGCCCACCTCGCGCTGGTGGCGCGTGGCGGTGTAGCCGTCGG
>DATMZX010000212.1:0-2373 GCA_035573235.1 Gemmatimonadales bacterium | reverse complement strand
GCACTGGAGATCGTGGTCGCGTCGGGGACGATCGGCTCGCGCCCGCTCGCGTCGTTGGTCTGGCCGATCGCCGTGGCGCCGAGCGTCAGCCCGCTGTGATGCGCGAGCAGATCGAGCGACGCGGTCTTGAGCTGGAGATTGAACGCTTCGGACTCGGCGCCGCTGGTGTCATCCGCCATCTCGATCAACGAGTGCTGTTGCAGCTGCCCCTTCGCTTCGAGCCGCCAGCGTCCTCCCGCGATGGGATGCTGACCGACAATCTGAAAGCGATTGTCGCCGGATTTGCGCTCGGGGCCTCCCTCTTCTCCGGGAGGCGCATTGGCTTCCAACAGCTTGAACTCGCCGCCGTAATGCACTACCCGCATGGTCAAGCCGCTGCCATCCCCCCAGTGCCAGCCGCCGGCGGCCTCGCCGTTGAACGCGCCGAACCCGGTGTTGTCGAGCTCTTCCTGCGGCGTATGCAGGTTGCCTGAGCCGCGGCCAATCGCGGAGGCGCGCCAGCCGAACGTCCCCGCCGCGCCTTCGGCCTGCGCTCCCGCGCTGAATTCCATGTTGTTGGTCGCCGCGGACAGCATGAAGCCGGTGCGCGTGAATCCGGAGCCTCCGGCGGCCGCGGGAAGCGGCTCGGCCACCACGTTCAGCACGCCGCCCAGCGCGTCGGAGCCGTACAGCACGCTCGCCGGTCCGCGAATCAGCTCGAGCCGCTCGACAAACGCCGTTTCGACCGACGGCCCGTCCTCATCGCTCCACGAATAGTCTTCGAGCCTGCTGCCGTTATCGAGGGTCAGCACGCGCGGGCCGGAGAAGCCGCGAATGACCGGCTTGCCGATCTGCGCGCCCGTGGTAATCGCTTCGACCCCCGGCAACACATCCGCCACGTGCGCGAGCGACACACCCTGCGCCCGCCGCAGCTCGTCACCCGCCAGCGCCGTCGCCGGTAGTGACGACCCTGCCGCGGCCACCGGCTGGCGCGCCGCCGTTACGGAGATCGGCTCCATCTGGAACGGACTTGGCGTGAGCGCGATCTCGAGCGTGGCGGCCGCTTTGTCGACGACAATGTCCCGCACCACGGCTGCATATCCGGGCCGTCGCGCCGAGATCGTGTATCGACCGGCCGGAATGATGAGCCGGAATGTCCCGTCGGCGGCGGTGGTCACGCTTCTGCCGAGCGCCGGGACTTCGACGATGGCAGCGGCGAGGGGTTGGCCGGCGTTGTCCACGACGCGGCCACTGATCGTGTCCGCGGGGATGATCGACGTGACCAGCAGAATCATGGCGAGCATGGCCGTAAATTAGCCTCGATCGGATCGAGTCGCGGGGGCTGGCCGTGGCCAGTTTCGCGGTGAAATTACTGCCCCCATGACCAACTGGCTCACCGATTGGGCGAATCTGCTGCTGCGCTGGACCCATTTCATCGCGGGCATCGCCTGGATCGGCAGCTCGTTCTACTTCATCTGGCTGGACCGCGCGCTGACCCCGCCGGCGCAGCCCCGCCCCGGACTCGAGGGCGACCTGTGGATGGTGCACAGCGGCGGGTTCTACCAGGTCGAGAAGCGCCGCCCCGCGCCCGGCGAAATTCCGCCCGTCCTGCACTGGTTCAAGTACGAAGCGTTGTTCACCTGGATCACGGGAATCGCATTGCTCGTGCTGGTCTACTATCTCACGGGCGCCTACCTGCTCGATCCCAACGTCTCTCACATCAGCCGCGCGGCGGCGCTCGCCATCGGCGCCGGGGTCCTCGTCATCGGTTGGTTTGGTTACGACTTCCTCTGGTCCTCCGGATTCGCGCGCCGGCAGAAACGGGTGGCGGCCGCCGTCTCGCTGCTGTTGCTCGTCGCGATCTCGTACCTGATGTGCCGCCTCCTCTCCGGACGCGCGGCCTTCATGCACGTGGGCTCGTTGCTGGGCACGATCATGGTCGCGAACGTGTGGGTCCGTATCCTCCCGGCGCAGCAGGAGATGCTCGACGCCACCCGCGCGGGCCGCGCTGCCGATTTCACCCTCGGTGAGCGGGCGAAGGTCCGGTCGGTGCACAACAGCTACATGACGTTCCCGTTGCTCTTCATCATGTTGTCGAATCACTTCCCCGCCACCTACGCGAATCCCAGGAACTGGCTCGTGCTGCTGTTGTTGTTCGTCGCCGGCGCGGCCGTGCGGCACGCGATGATCGGGCGCGGCGCGCGGGCGCGCTGGGCACTCGGGCCGGCCGGCCTCGCGCTCGCGGGAGCGATGTTCCTCTCCACGTCCAGGGGCGCCGCGCGCCCCGCTGCCTCACCCGGCGCGGTCCCCGCGTTCGTGACGGTGCGCGCCGTGATCACGCAGCGCTGCCAACCCTGCCACTCCGAGTATCAGACCGATTCGAGCTTCGGCTTC
>DATMZX010000211.1:0-4334 GCA_035573235.1 Gemmatimonadales bacterium | reverse complement strand
GCTCAGCACGACCTTCTTTGACTGGACCTCGAGGATCGCGTCCTGCCAGCGGGCCGTGTCGGCCGGCCAGCTCGCCGTGTGCTGCCAGTGGAGCAGCATGATGTCGAAGTAGTCCGTGTTGGCGAGGCGGCGGAGCTCGTCGAACTTCTGCTGCGGATCGACGCCGTCGCGGGTCGTCACTTTCGACATCAGCTGGTAGCTGTCGCGCGGAATGCCCTTCAAGGCGATGCCCAGCATCCGGTGCATCTCGCCGTACGATTCGGCCGTCTCGAAGAAGCGGATACCGCGATCGTAGGCGTGGCGCACCAGCCGCGTGAACGCGTCCTGCCCGAGCTCGCGCTGGACCTGCCCGCTGATGGTGCCCGTGCCGAACGCGAGCCGCGTGACTTTCACTCCGGACCGGCCGAGCGTGACCAGGTCGGTCGCACTGGCACGCTGCGCGCCGACGGGCACGGCTCCGGACACCGCAAGCGTTCCCGCGGCGAGCCCGCTCTTCAGGAATTCGCGTCGAGTGAAATGCGCCATGTCATCCCTCCCCACCCCGAATTGCCGGAATGGTATCAGAGCATGCTTCGTCCCCGATCCCCTCGTCCAGCACTCGAACCCAAACGTTGGCACCAAAGGTGTCACAATGATTGACGCGCTCGGGCGCCGGCGATGTGCTCCGGGCCGACGCGAGAGCTGAATGAGAATGACCGTCCACAATTCCGCGCGAATCTTCGCCGTGTTGCTGCTCGGCCACACGGTCTTTGCTGCCGGATCGCAGCGAGAAGCGGCGCCGATCCCACTCGTCCAGGCCACGCAGGTCGGGGCGACGAAGTTCGAGCCCGGTGACACGCCCAGCGGAGGCCATGGGCAGACGATCGACGGGATCGAAGGCTCCTCGCGCGAGATGCTGCAGGTCCACGTCCACGCGCATCTGTCGCTGTTCCTGAAAGGAGAACAGATCGCGATCCCCTACGGGATCGGCATCGTGCAGCCGTTTGAAGTGAAGAACGGCTTCGTCGGCGTGGGACGCGGCATCTACTGGCTGCACACGCACGATGCCACCGGCATTATCCATGTCGAGTCGCCCGACAGCCGGACCTACACGCTCGGGCAGTTCTTCGACATCTGGGGTCAGACGCTGAATGCGCGCGAGGTCGCCGGCCTGAAAGGCGCGGTGCGCGCGTACGTCGACGGCAAGCGCCATTCCGGCGATCCGCGCGACATCGTCCTCGGCGCCCACACGCAGATCACGCTCGAAGTGGGCGCACCATTCGTCACGCCCCCGGTGTACGTCTTCCCAGCCGGTCTGTAGCGGTGTGACCTGGAGGTCCTCTGGCGATGTTCCGATTTCGACAATTGGACCCGTCAGAATTCGACGCGGCGGGCCGCCTGTTCGTCGAGATCTATCCGCATCGCGCCCACGAGGTCCGTTCCTGGCAAGGACCCGCGTCGCACGAACGGCCGAGTCGCTGGGCGGCTGTCCTTGATCCAAGCCCGACTCTCGTGGGTTACGCGGCCATCTGGCACGTGGAGCAACGGAAGTATCGCCTCGATGTGATGGTCGACGGTGCCTGGCGCGGCCGCGGGATCGGTACTCATTTGCTGAACATCGTGTCCACCGAAGCGACGCGAGTGGGCGCCGGCACAATTCAGGCGCGCGCGTATGCCCCGTGCACTGCGGCCCTCACGTTCCTCGAGCACCGGGGGTTTGTCGAGACCATGCGCATGCATGGTTCTGTCCTCGATCTCTCAGGAGTCGATCGCGCTGCGCTGGCGGTCTGGGCTCGCGCCTTCGTCGGCGACGACATCACGGTCGTGCCTGTGTCCCGGTCGGATATCGACGACGAGACGTTCTGGCGCAGGCTCTGCACGTTGCAGGCGGCAGCCAGAGAAGGCTGGCGTGAACCTGACCCGGGCGGACCGCCGGACCCGGTCGTCGAAAGCGGGTTGCGGATGATGCTCCTGTCGTCCGGCGACCTGCCCCTCGCCTTCTTCGTCGCCAGAAGACGTGACGAGCTCGTTGCGTACAGTGTCCTGGCCGCGCGGAGGCACCCTGATGGCGAGGCGCAGTTCGTGGGGACGGCGGTGCGGCCAGACTGTCGCAGCCAGGGAATCGCGACCGCCTTGCGCGCGCGCTGCCTCGCGGTGGCCAAGGCAGCCGGTTACGGCAGCGTTCGCAGCGCTTCCGGGCATCCTGCGCTGCTGCGAATCAATGCGCGATTTGGCTTCGAGCCAAGTTATTGTGAAGTTCGGCTCGTCAAGCCCGTCAACCCGCTGCCGGTCTAACCGCGCGTCGCACCTCGCGCGATCGCTCAGGGGCGATGCCGTCGCGTGCGTCTCGCGATCACGGCCAGGTCACGATCTCGATCGCCGTCGCGCCGGCGGCAGCCAGGCTCTCGCGTACGCCGGCGACGTCTGGCGCAGCGATATGGACGCCGAGGAGCACGGCGCCGCGTGCGACCTCGCGTTGCAACGTCTCGGCGCGTTCGTGTGGCAGACCGGCGGACGTCAGCACCGCCGCGAGGCTGCCGGCCACGTGTCCGGCCAGTTCCCCGAGCTCCGCGGCGAGCGGCCCCGCCGCAACCAGTGGCCCAATCCCCGGCATCACCAGCGCGACTGTGGCCAGCGCGCGGCCGCCCAGCTCACCCAGGCGTGCCGCCGGCCGCGAATCTTCGAGGTCTGCTCCCGCCGTCGCGTCCATCCCTTCAGCAAGCGCCTGCGCGTCCGCATGAGTCCGGGCGACGACCGACATGGAGTCCCTGCTGATCCCGAGGGCATGAAGCGCCCCCGCCGCATCGGCGGCCATCGACGGAGTCGAAAACAACCCGAGCACGAGCGGATGTGGCACGGAAATCATCTTACGATGAGAAGCGGGCTGGCACCTCGCCGCGATCGCGGAGACCACGGCTACCCGACCCGGCCGTCCTTGTCCAGATCCACGCCGACGTGCTTCTCCAGGCGTCCGATCACCTCGCGCAAGAGGGTCGCGAGCCGATCGTTCTCCCGTTCGAGCCGCTCGACGCGCCCTTCGAGTGATGCGGCACGCTGGCCCTGGTCCGATATCTGGCTCTGCTGATAGAGATCCCAGAACAATCCCATTGCACGCTCCTTCCTCCGTCCGCGGACGGGCGGGACCAGCATACCGGCGAAGGCCCGGGCGGGTTAGGATCACCGCGATGATGGCTTCTGAACGTCCGGGGCCCAGGCACGCGGTGTCTCGCTGCGTCGCCGCCTGTGCCGCGGCGGCGTCTGTCGTCCTCGTGGTCGCGGCGCAGTCGCCGACCGAGACGGAGCGCATCAATGCGCTGATCTCGCGGATGACCCTCGAGGAAAAGCTGGGCCAGCTGCAGCAGCTCGATGGTGAGGCCGACGGTCGGTATCGTCCCGAGCACCTGGATCTCGCGCGCAAGGGGCTGCTCGGTTCCACGCTGAACGTGCGCGGCGCCGCTCGGGTCAACGCGTTGCAACGCGTGGCGGCTGGCGAGTCGCGGCTGAGGATTCCGCTCATCTTCGCGTTCGACGTCATTCACGGCTACCGGACGGTCTTCCCCATCCCGCTCGGCGAAGCCGCCAGCTGGGATCCGGCGGGCGCGGAGCGAACGGCGGGCATCGCCGCGGCGGAGGCGAGGGCCGCGGGTGTCCAGTGGACGTTCGCGCCCATGGTCGACATCGCGCGCGACGCGCGCTGGGGACGCATTGCCGAAGGCGCCGGCGAAGACCCGTATCTGGGCGCGGCGTTCGCGCGCGCCCGCGTCCGCGGCTTCCAGGGCACCGACTACAGCCAGCCCGATCGCATCGTCGCGTGCGCGAAACACTGGGTGGCGTACGGCGCGGCCGAAGCGGGGCGCGATTACAATAGCGTCGACCTGTCGGAGCGCACGCTTCGCACGGTGTACTTTCCGCCGTTTCGTGCCGCCGTCGACGCCGGCGTCGGCTCGGTCATGAGCGCCTTCAACGATCTCAACGGCGTGCCGGCGTCAGGCAATCCTTTCACCCTGACGCAGGTGCTCCGTAACGAGTGGCGCTTCGACGGCGTCGTGGTCTCGGACTACCGGTCGATTGTCGAGATGATCGATCACCGGGTCGCGGCCGACGAGGCGGAGGCCGCACGGCTGGCGCTCACGGCGGGTGTGGACATGGAGATGGTCAGTCGATCGTACGTGGCGAACGGTCCGCGCCTGCTCACGGAGGGACGCCTGACCCAGGCGGCGATCGACGAGGCGGTCCGCCGCGTGCTGCGCGTCAAGCTGCGCGCTGGCCTGTTCGATCGTCCGTATGCGGATGAAGCGCGTGAGCGGGCGACGTTGCTGCGGCCAGATTTCCGTGCCGCGGCCCGCCTGGCGGCG
>DATMZX010000210.1:0-2647 GCA_035573235.1 Gemmatimonadales bacterium | reverse complement strand
CGCCCCCGAGGCACAGTCCCTGAACCAGCCGCAACAGGAACAACACAATCGCGGCGGCCAGTCCGATGCTGGCGTACGTCGGGACGACGCCGATCAACGCGGTCGAGATGCCCATGCCGCTCAGCGTGATCAGGAACGTGTACTTGCGCCCGACGAGATCCCCGATGCGTCCGAACAGGAGCGCGCCCAGCGGCCGGATGAAGAAGCCGATCGTGAAGAGCGCGATCGTGCTGAGCAGCGCGGCGACGGGATGACTAGCCTCAAAGAACTTGACCGAAAGGATGGAGGCGAGGCTGCCGAACACGTAGAAGTCGTACCACTCGATGATGTTCCCGACCGCCGCGGCGGTGACCACGCGGCGCAGGTCGCGAGGCTCCAGACGCGGAGCGGGGTAGGATTCAGGCATGAGCGAGGCTACCCGTCCCTTCCTGACTGCGCAATGGCGCAATCTCCTCATGCTCACGTACGCCGTCGATCCGAAGCTCATCATCGATCGCGTGCCGCTCGGAACGACGCTGGATTCCTGGCGCGGCCAGGCGCTGGTCAGCGTGATCGGTTTTCAGTTTCTCGAGACCAAAGTGCTCGGCGCGCCGATCCCATTCCATCAGGATTTCGAGGAAGTGAACCTGCGCTTCTACGTGCGCCGCGGGGACGACGGCGGGGCGCGCCAGGGCGTCGTGTTCGTGCGCGAGATGGTGCCGCGTCCCTTCGTGGGGGGGATGGCGCGCCTCCTCTATAGAGAGCCGTATCAGGTCGTGCCGATGCGCAGCCGGGTGAACCCCGGTCCGCCGCCGGAGGTCGACTATCAGTGGAATGCCACCGGGTCCTGGTGCTCACTCGCGGCCACCGCGGAGGGGTCGGCGGAGGATCTCGTCCCCGGCTCGCTCGAGGAATTCGTGACCATGCGGCACTGGGGATACAACGGCGAGCCGGGAAAAGAGACGCTCGAGTATCAGGTCGATCATCCGCGGTGGCGCATCTGGCACGTCGAGACGACACGGGTGTCGTATCAGCCTGCGCCGCTGTGCGGGCACGAGCTGGCCCCCTATCTCAGGGATCCCATCTCGGCGCTCATCGCCGACGGGTCAGCCGTCACAGTGCACTGGCGGAGGACGATCGCGAGTTAGGCGCTGCGGGCGGCGGTACGTTATCTTAGGCGCGCATGGCTGATAGCGGACATCCCAATCGCCCATCCCGCGGATCGGGTTCCCTCACGGTTCACCTCGCCGACGAGCTCGACGTCTATTTCAACGAAGTCGCCCACGGTCGTCCCGTCGGCTTCGTCGCGTCCCCCAAGTGGAAGCCGCGCGCGGACGTCTACGAGACCGACGACGAGCTGATCGTCCACATGGACATCGCCGGCATGCGCGCCGAGGACTTCAGCGTCGAGCTGGACGAGGGCATCCTGCGGATCGCCGGTGAGCGCCCCACGCGCCAGCCGGGCAGGCGCCATTACCATGCGATGGAAGTGCAGGTCGGGCCGTTCGAGCGCCGCTTCCGGCTGCCCGTCGTCGTCGATCCGGCCTCGACCCGCGCGACATACGAGCACGGCTTTCTCGAAATCCGCCTCGCCAAGCAGCCGCCGAGCACCACGGGCACGCAAACGGTCCGGGTGACGTGATGGAACGCCTGCCGATCCTTCCCCTCGGTCAGCTCGTCGTCTATCCGCACGTCGTCCTGCCGCTGGCCCTCACTGACCCCAAAGCCGTCCAGCTGATCGACGAGATCATCCAGGGCGAGAAGCGCCTGCTGCTCGGGGTCGTGAAATCGATCGGCGGCGCCGAGCCGCCGGAAGGCGCGGTGATGAACACCCTGCCGCACCAGCTCTACGACGTCGGCACGCTCGGCACGATCGTGCGCATGCTCAAGCTCGGCGACGGCTCGGTGCGGGTCATGGTGCAGGGGCTGGAGCGCGCGCGCCTGAAGGACATCGCGCAGGGCGAGAAGTGGCTGATGGCGGAGCCGGAGGCGCTCACCGAAAACACCCTCGAAGACTCGCGCACCGAAGCGCTGAAGCGCACCGTCATCGCGCAATTCTCGCGCGTCATCGACATCGCGCCCTACCTCGGCGCCGAGCTGCACGAGGTGCTCGCCGGCATCAGCGAGGCGGGGAAACTCGCCGACTTCATCGCCGCGAACCTCGACCTCGCGCTTCCCGCCAAGGCCGAGCTGCTCGCGATCGACGATGTGACGCGCCGGCTCGAGCGGCTGCAGGAGTTCCTGGTGCAGGAGCTCCAGGTGCTCGAGGTCGGCACGCAGATCCAGGAAAAAGTCAAAACGCGGCTCGACCAAAACCAGCGCGAGTACGTGCTGCGCGAGCAGCTGCAGGTGATTCGCCAGGAGCTCGGCGAAGGCGAAGGCGACGACGAGCTGGAAGAGCTGGGGAAGCGGCTCGAGGAAGCGCAGCTGTCGCCGGAAGCGAAGAAGGTATCGGACCGCGAGCTGAAGCGGCTGCGCCAGATGTCGCCGCAATCGGCCGAGTACCAGGTCGCGCGAACCTATCTCGACGTCTTCGCGGCGCTGCCGTGGAGCCGCGTCACGCAGGACCGGCTCGACCTGAAAGCGGCGCGCGAAATCCTCGATCGCGATCACTACGATCTGAAGACAATCAAGGAGCGCATCCTCGAGTACCTCGCCGTGCGCACGC
>DATMZX010000209.1:0-2779 GCA_035573235.1 Gemmatimonadales bacterium | reverse complement strand
GTCGTCCCGTCGCCGAGCTGGCCGTACTGGTTATAGCCCCAGCAGTAGATCGCTCCCGCGGTCGTGAGGGCGCAGGTATGAAGATTTCCGGGCACGATCGCGGCGATGCCCGAGGAAAGTCCGGTCACGGGGACCGGAACGGTGGCCGCGGCGTAGCTTCCATTGCCGAGCTGGCCGGCGGAGTTGTTGCCCCAGCAAAAGGCCGCTCCACCGATGGTGACTGCGCAGGTGTGGTACGCGGCGGAAGTCGTCCCGACCGACAGAACTCCCGAGGAGAGCCCCGTCACCTGCAGCGGCGTGCGGCTGAGGATCGCCGCGCCGTCTCCGAGCGCGCCCGTCGCGTCGTTCCCCCAGCAGAGCGCCGATCCGCCGGCGCTCAGCGCGCAGCTTCGGTCGTGTCCGGCGGCGATGCTGGGAACGGCCGCGAGCGCCGGCGCTCCCGAAAGGAGGTGACCCGCGAGCGCGAGGACGAGCAGCAGCGCGGGGAGGCGCAAGCCGACGGGATGCGAGCGCTTCAAGGACGGACGCTGCGGGCTGCGCTCGATCGATTCCATTCGCCCCCCTGGGCCGAATCGACATTCCGGATCGCGGCTCTTCCCCCGGCAATTGGCGGCTGGATTGTGGCGGAAAAGACGGGCGCGTTCAACGTCCGAAACGGCTCCAGCGCTGCGGAAACTTCACGAGCGCTGCGCGGTTTCTTCTGGGAGGATGGCTGCCCCCTCGTGCTGGGCCGGGAGTCGCCGCCTGGAACGCGAGCCCCGAAAGGCCCGCCGGTCGAGCGCGTGGGCGGCGATTCCAGCCTCCACCACGCTTCCGAAAGCGCCATGTTCGGGGTGCGGGACCACCGTCAGGCACTTGCGTTGAATCTGGAGCGGCAGAAGAGTCTCGAACTCTCGACCTCAACCTTGGCAAGGTTGCGCTCTACCAACTGAGCTACTGCCGCGACGAGCTTGAAATTATAGCGTTTTTCCCGAGCCTCTTCAACGGGAGCGCCCTCGGGCCGGGCGGTGTGGCGAAGGGAAAACAGCGCCCCGCGGCCGAATCATCCGCGCCGCCCCCCGAAATGGAGTCCCGGCGCGGCCGAAGGTTCTACCGATCGCGAAGCTGCCGCAACCCGCGAGTTGGCGCAGAATGGCCCCGCTCCGGAACCGTCCACGAACCCACGAGGGAGAGAACGCCATGTTCGACCGCCTTTCGCGCAGCTGGACACTGGTCAAGGCCAGCGCATCCGTGCTGCGCCAGGATCAGCAGCTGCTGCTCTTTCCGCTCATGTCCTTCGGCGCCTTGGTGCTGGTCGTCGTGGCCTTTGCCATCCCGGCCTTCGCCTTCGGCCTTCTCGAGGGCGTCTCGAAAGGCAGGGAGCTCTCCGGTGCCGCGTACGCCGTCGCATTCCTCTTCTATTTCGTCCAGTACTTCGTGATCTTCTTCTTCAACGCGGGGCTCGTCGGCGCCGCGATGATGCGGCTGGACGGGGGCAATCCCACCTTCGCCGACGGAATGCGCATCGCGACATCGCGCATCGGCGTGATCGCGGGCTACGCCGCCATCGCGGCGACGGTGGGCGTGGTGCTCCGCGCCATCCAGGAACGCGTCGGGTTCATCGGCAGGATCATCGTCGGGTTGCTGGGCATCGGCTGGACGATCGCGACCTACCTCGTCGTTCCGGTGCTGGTCGCGAACGACGTGGGCCCGATCGACGCCGTCAAGCAAAGCGCGGCGCTCCTCAAGAAGACCTGGGGAGAGAACGTCATCGGCCAGGTCGGCATCGCCGCCGCATTCGGGTTCATCTTCTTCGGCGTGATCGTCGGGGGCTTCGTGCTCTTCGTCGCGGCGCTCTTCACGCAGAGCATCGCCGCGATCGTGGCGGCCCTCCTCGTCGCGGTGCTCGCGATCGCCCTCACCGCCCTGGTGCAGAGCGCGCTCGCCGGCATCTACGAAGCCGCCCTGTACCGCTACGCGACGACGGGCGAAAGCACGCTCGGCTTCGACAAGGACACGCTGCAGCTCGCGTTCCGGCCCAAGAAGAAATAGCGCTTCGCGGGGCCGGCCCGCGCGGCCGGTCCCGCCTATCGCGCCGGCGGCGACTCGAGGGCGGCCTTCAGGTAGACCACCATCGACCAGAGCGTGATGACCGCGGCGATCCAGATGAGCCAGCGGCCCACGTTCACGGTGTGGAACCAGCCGAAGAGGACGCCGTTGAAGAGCAGGAACGGGATCGCCACGAGCTGCGTGACCGTCTTCACCTTGCCGAGGATGTTCACGGCGACGCTCTTCGACTGCCCGATCTGCGCCATCCATTCGCGCAGCGCCGAGATCGTGATCTCGCGGCCGATGATGATGAGCGACACCAGCGGGTTCACCAGGCCCTTCTCCGTGAGGACGATCAGCGCCGCGGCGACCATGAGCTTGTCGGCGACCGGGTCGAGGAACGCGCCGAACGAAGTCGTCTGGTTCCAGCGCCGCGCGAGCCAGCCGTCGAGCCAGTCCGTCACGGCGGCGGCGATGAAGATCCACATGGAGAGCACGTTCGCGTTGTGCTCGCTGATCCAGTCTTCCGGCATGTACAACACCGCCACGAAGAGCGGGATCGCGACGATCCGGCACCACGTGAGGAAGAGCGGGAAGTTGAACCGCACCGGCACTTAATGGAGCTCCTGGTAGATGCGCTCCGCGAGTGTACGGCTGATGCCCTCCACGCGCGCGAGGTCGTCGATGCTCGCCGCGATCACGCCCTGCAGCCCCCCGAAATGCTCGAGGAGCCGCTGGCGCCGGCGCGGCC
>DATMZX010000208.1:0-3293 GCA_035573235.1 Gemmatimonadales bacterium | reverse complement strand
TCTGGTTGGTCCGGAACGCGAGCCCCATCATCTCGAACTGCACATCGAGCAGCTTGGTGAAATCGTCCGGCGCGCCGAGCGGCGCATTCGGAAGCTTGCCGAAGGAGGCGGAGGCCGCCGTCAGCTTCTGCACGTGGCGCTCGACCTCACGAACCGAGTCCAGATACTCGCCGACGATGGCGCGGTCGCTCGCGTCGATCTGACGGTTGAGTCGGGCCGTCGCTTCCTGCGCATAGTCGAGGAGGCTTCCCTCGGAATGCAGAATGTCGTGACGCTCCTCATTGGTGTCCCCCTGCCCGAAGAGGCTGTAGAACACCTTGCGCGGATTGCCCTCCATGGGCAGCGGCTGCGTGGGCGTGCGAAAGCACGTCGTGCCGCCGGGCTCACCGCACAGCTGCAGGGACGGGAGCGGCGTGTCCTGGCCGATATGCCGCGCCACCAGCTGATCGATGCTCGTGCCCGCATCCGTTTTGACGTCGTTGTTCTCCGGGTGAACGCAGGTGAGCCAGGTCTGCTCGACGATACCGTGCGGGTTCGAGCTCTCCGCGCCCTTGTTGCGCAATCCGGTGACCACCGTCACGTAATCGCGCAGCGGCTCGAGCGGCTTCAATATGGGGCTGAATTTGAAGTCCTTGCCCACGCCCTCCGGCGTCCAGTACTTCTCGACCGCGCCGTGGGGGAAGTAAACGAAGCCCAGGCGAGGCTTGACCGCGGCGGCCGTCTTCGCGAGGGCCGTGCCCGCCGGGATCATCGCATCGAGGAGCGGAAGTCCAATGGATACTCCGACACCCTTGAGAACCGTACGGCGCGAGAGATGTTTCTTGGTGAGGAACACGGCTCAGTCACCTCCTGACTTCAAAGCGGGGACCGCGAGCGAGGCGGTCTTCACGCGAGGCCGCGCCGGCTGAGCGGGCGGCGCACGCCTGCGGAAGGCATCGCTTGAGACGACCTGCAGAACGATCGAAGAGAAACGATAGTTGTCGCGGGCCGCCCGGCGCGCGATCTCTCGCACGACGGGCATGTCGCGATAATTGAGGGGACGCCCGATCGCGTAGGACATCAGGTTCTGCGTGAGCGACTCCGCAAAGGCGAGGGGCTGCGACGCCAGGGCGCGGCGCAGGTCGTCCGGACCATGGATCACCGTGCCGTCGTTCAGCGTGCTGGTCGAGTCGATCGGCGTGTGGGTCTCCGGATCGTCCACTTCATACTGGCCGACGGCATTGAAGTTCTGGAGCGCGAAACCGAGCGGATCCATGACACCGTGGCACGCGTGGCAGTTCGGCTGCACGCTGTGCTGCATGACGCGCGCGCGCAGCGTCCTCGGCGGCTTTCCGCGGATGTTGGTGGTCAGCGTCGGCACATTCGGAGGCGGCGTGGGCGCCGGCGATCCGAGGATCCGCTCGATGATCCATGCGCCCCGGCGTACGGGAGAGGTGCGGTCCGGCTCGGCCGTGAGCATCAGGATCGCGCCCTTGCCGAGCAGGCCGAAGCGCTTCGAATCCGTGAGCGTGACCTTGCGGAACTCCCCACCTTTCACGTTCTCGATGCCGTAAAGCATCGCGAGCCGCTCGTTGAGGTAGGTGTAATTGGCCGTCAGGAGCGATGTGACCGGCTGATCCGAGCGCAGGATGCTGTCGACGAAAAGCGATAGCTCATGCTTGAACAGCGGGCGCGGATCGAGCGGGCCGGTTGCCCAGGGGAAGAGCGCACGGTCCGGGACGATTTCGTCGAGCCCGGCGACGTTCAGCCATTGGAAGGCGAAGTCGTCCGTCAGAGACTTGGCCCGCGGGTCCGCCAGCATGCGCAGCACTTCGCGCTTGAGGACATCGGGATGGCTCAGCTCGTTGCGCTCGGCTGTCTGCAGGAGCTCCTCGTCCGGAACGCTGCTCCACAGGAAAAACGACAAACGCGACGCGAGAGACAGATCGCTCAACGTCCCCTCGGGCACGGTGCCCGTGCGCACCTCGGGCGATGGCGTCTCCACCCGGTAGAGGAAGAACGGGCTCGCGAGAATGGCGCTCAGCGCATCGCGCACGCCGGCCTCGAAGCCCCCGCTCTTGCGCCCCGCTGCGTAGAACTCCATCAACGGGTGGAGGTCCTGCTCGGTCACCGGCCGGCGGAAGGCGAGCTCCGCGAGATGTCTCACGATGCGCTCGGCGCAGGGTGTCTCCTCATCCGCCGAGGCCGGATGGCACAGGAAGATCTTCTCGCGCGTGGGCGAATCGCTCAGCCCCGTCACATCGAGCGGACCGCGAATTTGAAAGGCGTGCACCTTCTGCACGCGCTCCTGCCCGCCCTCGAGCTCCGACCCGCGCGTGCGCTCGTCGCTCTCGGCGAAATCCCGGTGCAGGAAGGTGATCGCGATCCGGTGCGGCCCCTGGGTCGCATGGAAACGGATGTTGCGGAACCGATCGTTGATGCGCTCGACAGCCGCCTGTTGTTGCTGGTCGATCGCTCTGTCGTCCTGCTCGCCGCCGATGTGCGCGCGGAAGAACTCCTTCCCATCGAGCAGCGCCACGACGGTGTTGTCGTACTCCATGAGCGGCACGTCGCGCCCGAGCGCCATGTCGCCGATGGTCAGCGCATAGTCGCCGTCCGCCGGGAACACGTACTCGTCGCTCATGCCGCCGCGCGTACCGAAGGGCATCCCGTCCCGGTACTCCTGCTCATCCCCTTCGCCGGGGTGGCCGAAGACCTGCAGCGAGATCTTCATGTCCGCGACGGGGCCGAAGGTGGTCGTCACCGCCGGGGCCTTGGGATTGCCGACGGCCTCCGCCGCCACGACGCGTGCCGCATTGACGTACTGATCGAGAAAATCCGGCGACACCGTCAGGCTCGCCGCATCCGTGTCGTAGCCGTCCTTCGGGTGATCGTCGACCGGCAAGAGCGCCGCCGGATCGACGGTGAGTCCCAGCATGTCGCGCACGGCGTTCGCGTATTGCCGGCGATTGAGCCGCCGCAGCGGCACATGGCCGGGCGTCGGGGTCGTTTCGGATTTGTCCAAGGTCGTCTCGAGCCAGGTAATCAGGCCCTTGACGACCTGCGGGGCGGGGTGGGTCTTGGCATTGGGTGGCGGCATGAACCCGCCGCGCAGCTTCTGGATGGCGTCTTCCCACACCTTCGCATCGGAGGGGACCTGGTCGGCAGTCATCGTGTCGAAGGCGACGCTGCCCGCCCAGTCGGTCGCGTTGTGGCACTCGGTGCAGTATTTCTGAATGGCGCTCCACTCGACGTTCGCCACACCGCCCGCACTGGCCACGTGGCCCGCATGGCCCGCCTGCGCCTCGGAGACT
>DATMZX010000207.1:0-10339 GCA_035573235.1 Gemmatimonadales bacterium | reverse complement strand
AGCGTCGTCACTGGCTGAACCGCGTACGCGAGATGCGGCGGCGGATTCAGCGTGAGGACACTCGCGAGCCACGTGCTGGGTTGATTGAAATACCAGAACCAGTGCGGATCGACGGTGCTGACGCTCGGCGAGAGCAGATAGTTCGATTCGTCGACCATGCTGAAGCCGGTGTTCGACTGCACCGCCAGCGTTGTAAATCCCGCCGGCGCGTCCGCGCCGACCAGCGCATTCACCAGCGAGACGGCATAAGCCATGGCGCCGGCTCCGATGGGAACCGTACCGGGATCGGCGGTCGTGAAGACCGAGGCCGATCCTGCGGCCGAGCTGTGCGACCCCACCGCCTGGCTCGTCACCGCGTCGACGCCGCTCCAGGCGGAGATCAGGATTCCGCCGCTGACGACCTGAGAGAAATCGGCCTCGACCGCGAGAATGCTGTCCTGGGCGGGACTGTTGTACGCATCGGGAAAGCCTTGCGCATTCGTCGCAACGTAGGTCGCCATCGAGATACCACCGGAGCTCACGAAGTCGACGAGGCGGTATTTGTTGCCCACGCGGGGAAAGCCGGCGATGGTCATGACGTCGACCACCGAGTCGACGAGGTTGGGACCTGTGCCGAGCCAAAAAATGGTCGCGACAATCGCGTCGCCGTTGTGGGGATTAGTGCTGTTGAATCCCTTGCGGAAAAGGCTGCCCGTCTCGTTCAGAAAACCGTTGTATTGATCGAGACTGATTGGCGACGAGCCCGGTGCGAGCGGGACAGCGGCCTTCGCGAAAGCAGGAACGCTGCGCGCGGGAAGAGGCTCTCCAGAACTGACAGGCTCGCGGCAAGCTGCGGCGAGCCCAATAGTGATCAGACACCCGACGAAGATTTCAGTACGGCCCATGACACGCCCCGTTGTTGTTTAGATCTCACGACGACTCCACAGCACACGGGGCAAGGTTTGGGCCACCTGCAGGTGCACGGTTCTCAAGCCAATCGTCGCAAGCCATTGCGCGGGTGCTACGGCTTCTCTGCGACGCGTATGGCGCGCGTGCAACAAGGAGGGGTGATCAGCGCAACGAGCTCGCGGACACAGCGGGCGATCCGCTCGTACACCTGATCGAACACCTCGCGCCCGTCGTTGACCGGATCCCGAATCGTCCGCGTCTCAATGGGAAGCGGGTCGAGATCGCCGAGGATGACGACATCGGAGGAGCGGCGGCCGAAACGCTCGATGATCGTGCGCTGCTGGCTCATCTCCATGACCACGACGAGATCCGCCGTCCGAGCGACGTCGGCCGTTACGAGCCGGGAGCGGTGATCGGCCAGCTCGAGTCCGTGGCGCTCGGCGGCGGCCACCGCGAGGGGCGGGGCCGGTCGGTTGAACCCGATGAATCCGGCGGAGCGGACGACGATGCCGGAGGGCGCCACCCCTCGCGCCAACAACGCGCCCGCGACGGGACTGCGACAGATGTTGCCGTGGCAGACGACCAGCACCGTCTTGGGCGCCGGACGGTCGCGCAACCGCTCGAAGACTTTCCGTCGCCGGAATGGATGGAGGAGCCGCTCCGGTGTCGCACGCGCCCGCCCCAGCAATTCACGCATCACTCGTTTCGCCTTTACCTCGTGAGATGGCTGAACCTGCCACGACGCTGCGCGTTGCGCGCTCTGCGAGAGCGGGCTCAGGGGATTGTCACGTTGAACGGAGTACTCGTTGCGCCGGTAAGCGGGTTCGCCGTAGCGCGCAACGTGTAGCCCATGCCGGGCTCGTCGATGCTCAGATCCGCAAAAGTCGCGATGCCGTTCACGACGTTCACGACCCTGGTCCCGGAGAGGTGCGCATTCTGAAATGGGCTGCCGTCGTGCTCGAGCGCGATCGTCACCGAACCGGTGAAGCCGAGGACGGTATTGCCCTGGTCGTCCACCACAGCCACCTGCACCGGTGGTGAAATCACTGACCCTGGCAGTAGGGTGCGACTCGGCTGCGCGGGATAGGCAAGATGCGTCGCCACCTGCGGATTGAGCGCCACTCCCATGGCGAGCCAGGTGCTCGGCGCGGAGAACGACCACGTCCATTGCGGCTCGACCGTGCCGCTGCCGGTGCCCAGCAGGTAATCGCCCTCTTCCTTGCCGCTCGTGAACCCCGCGTCCCAGGCATCCGTGATGGTGCGCATGCCGGCGGGCGACGTGTTATCCACGACGTTGCTGGCCCAGCTGAACGCGTAAACGGCATCGCCCGCGTCCACGGCGATCGGGCCGGGATCGGCAACGGTCGCGCTCCCGCCGTTTCCGGACGCGGCGCGGTGCGCGCCTATTGCCAGGGCGGTCACGGGGCTAACCCCGCGATACGACGAGATCATCTCACTCGCATCGCTGATGACGTCGGAGAAAATGGCGTGCACCGCGAGGATCTTGTCGGGGTTAGGGGCAGGATCCGGGAAATTGCGCACGTTGGTGGCGATGTACGTCGCGCTGGACCAGCCGTCGGCGGTGACGTAATCGACGAGCGTGTAGGTGTTGCCGACGGGCGTGCCGTCCTCCAGGTGATCGGTCACGGTGGTGATCGTGTTGCTCGAGCCACGCCACGTGAATGTCGCGACGATCGCATCGCCGACGTGCGGACTGGCGTCGAATTGTTTGCCGACGTGTGTGCCGCCCGCCGGCCAGCCCGTCTCGATGTGCGAAGCCGCTTCCCCGCCATCGTACGTGATGTTCGTTGCCACACCATTTGCGGGTACGAGCGCGGCGTGGAGCCCGCCGCGCTGGTCAGGATGTACGGGATCGCCACACGCGGCGGCGAGGAATGTCAGTCCGAGAAGTATTGGTAGTGTTTTCATATGCCGGTCCCACAAGCAATCTTCGGACCATCTTCCACGGTGTCGCGCGCGCGCCGCAGCGAAGTTGCTCTGACACGAACAAACGAGACTGGGAAGTCTTGGCCCGGATCGTGCCTTAGCGCCCGGCATGCGCTACCTCGTCACCGGCGGCGCCGGTTTCATCGGCTCGCACATCGTCGAACGACTCGTCCAGCAGGGCGCGGAAGTCACCGTGCTGGACGATCTCTCGACCGGCAAGCGCGAACATCTGCGCGCCGTGCGCGAGCGCATTCGCTTCATTCGCGGCAACGTCGCGCGGCTCGAAGCCTGCCGCCGCGCCATGCAGGGCGTGGACTGCGTGTTTCATCTCGCGGCTGTAACGTCGGTGCCGCAGTCGACGCGCAATCCTGTCGCGGCGCATCACACCAACGTCACGGGCACGCTCAACATCCTGCTCGCGGCGCGCGATGCGCACGTGCAGCGCGTGGTCTACTCGGCGTCGACGGCGGCCTACGGCGATGCCGCCGAGTCTCCGCAGCACGAAGCGCTGTTGCCGTTGCCGCTGTCGACGTACGCGGCGGCCAAGCTCGCGGGTGAGGCATATTGCCAGGCGTTCTGGCGCACACACGGGCTCGAGACGGTGGCGCTCCGCTACTTCAACGTCTTCGGCCCGCGCCAGAACCTCGACTCGCAGTATGGCGCCGTGGTGCCGCTGTTCATCGCCGCCGCGCTGCGCGGCGAGCCGCCGACCATCTTCGGTGACGGCTCCCAGACCCGCGACTTCGTGTTCGTGTCGAATGTGGTAGACGCGAATCTGGCCGCCGCGCACGCTCCGGTCGCCGGGGTGGCCGGCGGCGTGTTCAACATCGGATGCGGAACGGGCACGAGCGTGCGGGAGCTGTGGCAACGGATCGCGGCGCTCGCCGGTGTCTCGGTCGAGCCGAGGCGCGGGCCGGCACGGGCCGGCGACGTGCGCCACTCCTGTGCGGAAATCGCGCGCGCCCGGAAGCTGTTGGGCTATTCCGGCACGGTGAGCGTAGACGAGGGGCTGCGCCACACGATCGCGTACTTCCGCGATCGGGTGGATGCGCCCATGCCGCTCCGACGGTCGAGGCTGATCCCCGTAGGATCATCAATCGCCGCCGTCCTTTCGTAGCTCGACCGTAGTGCCTCTCCGCTGCGACACTGCCCATAAGGTGGTGTGGCACTTCTGCGACAATCGCGGGTTTAATTGAACCAACGGGTCGATTCGGTCCCGAGGTTGGTTCGTAACACATTGGCCTATCGCGGGTTACAATTGGCACCTACGCCTCGGGGACCGAGGCCTAGTCTGTGCCATCAATGGCGTCAGACCTCACGGAGCTGACCAATGGCCGGACCGCAACCGATCGAACGTCAGGCACGCGCCGCCGCCAGCCGAGCGGGCCGCAGCCCGGACGTCATCTCGATCTCCCAACTCACGCCCGACGTCAAGTCGAGCATTCGCGTCCTCATCGTCGATGACGAGCGCACCCTGCGAGAAAGCTGCGGCAGCGTGCTCGAGTACGAAGGTTATCAGGTGACGCTCTGCAGCCGCGGCGAAGAAGCCAAGGAGCTGCTCAGGCGCACCGCCTTCGACATCGTGCTGCTCGATTTGTACATGAGCGAAGTGCCCGGGATGAAACTGCTCAAGACCTGCCTGGACGCACATCCTGGAACCGTCGCCATCATGATCACCGGCAACCCCAGCGTCGAGACCAGCCTCGAAGCGCTGCGCGCCGGCGCCTGGGACTACCTGCCGAAGCCGTTTTCAGCGACCCACCTGCAGATCCTGATCGGCCGCGCCGCGCACGTCGTGATGGTCGCGCGCGAGTCGGATGCGATGCAGGCGGCATTTGCGCGCGAACACGGCAACAGCGATCTCGTCAAAGTCCTCGGCACCTCTCCCGCGTTCAAGCGGGCGATGGATCTGGCGCGCCGCGTGGCGCCCACCGACGCATCGGTGTTCATCACCGGCGAAAGCGGGTGCGGCAAGGAGCTGATCGCGCAGTTCATCCACTACCACAGCCGTCGGCGGAGCCGGCCGCTCGTGGCGATCAACTGCGCCGCGCTCCCGGAGCCGCTGCTCGAGTCGGAGATGTTCGGCCATGTCAAAGGCGCGTTCACCGGCGCGGTGCGCGACAAACCCGGCCTGCTCGAAGCGGCGAACGGCGGGACGCTGCTCCTCGACGAGCTGATCGAAATGCCGAAATCGATCCAGGCGAAGCTGCTGCGCGCGATTCAGGACGGCGTCGTGCGGCGCGTCGGCAGCGAAAACACCGACGCCATCGTCAATGTGCGATTCATCTCGTGCACCAACCGCGATCCCGAAGACGCGGTCGAGCAGCAGATCCTGCGGCAGGACCTGTATTACCGGCTGCGCGTCGTCCCGATTCACGTGCCGCCGCTGCGCGAGCGACCGTCCGACATTCCCGTGCTCGCGGAGTTCTTCCTGTCGCGTTACTGGTCGCGCCACCGCGGTCCGTCGACCGCCATGCCGAAGTTCTCGGACGCGGCGATCCGCGCGCTCCGCAGCCGGCCCTGGAAGGGCAACGTGCGCGAGCTGCAGAACGTCGTCGAGCATATGGTCGTGCTGCTCGGCCCCGATGCTGAAATCCGGCCCGAGGATATTCCGGCCATGGACGACCGAATTGATGACACGGCCGAATGGGCCCCGCGGATGGTGACGACGGACGAGCCGTATTACGCCGCCCGCGACCGTCTGGTCGCGGAGTTCGAGCTGCAGTACCTGCGGCAGCTGCTGCAGGCGGCCCGCGGCAACATGTCGCGCGCCGCGCGTGCGGCGGGCGTCGATCGCACGACGCTGTACCGCCTGCTGGAGCGTCATGGGCTCGATCGCAAAGTCTTGATCGGTGGTGGCCCCAGCCAGGATGGCGCCACCCCCCCGGAGCCGCCGCTCGACCATTAGCAGACTGTAGCACCCCTTCACAACGCTCTGTCGCCCGCGAGCGACAACATCGACGTCGGCCGTGCTCGATCCGAGGGTCCCTGGATCGGGCACGGCCTCTGCATTTCGGGTGTGCAACCAAACGCGAGTCTCTAGCGATGACGACGATTCCGATTGCTGTGGACCAGGCGCTGCCGGCAGAGACCCTCTACCTGCTCGGCCTGCTGCATCGCGGCCTCAACATCCTCATCGCGCTGGTCGGTCTCATCCTGGCCTTGCCGTTGATGCTCATCGTCGCCGTGGGAGTGAAGCTGACCTCCCGCGGTCCCGTGCTTTACACGCAGACGCGCGTCGGTCTCAATCGGCGGCGCTTCGCGGCCGGTGCAGCGGATCGGCAGCCCGATTGCGGCGGCAAACCGTTCACGATGTACAAGTTCCGGTCGATGCGCGTGGCTTCCGACGCGGGTCCGTCGACCCAGGTCTGGGCGACCGCCGATGATCCGCGGATTACGCGGTTCGGCCGTTTCATCCGCCTGTACCGGCTCGATGAGCTGCCCCAGCTGGTGAATGTGCTGCTCGGCGACATGGATATCGTCGGGCCCCGTCCGGAGCAGCCGGCGATTTTTGCCCAGCTGCGCGACCAGATCACGGGATACACGGACCGCCAGCGCGTGCGTCCCGGCATCACCGGCTGGGCCCAGATCAATCTGCATTACGACACGTCGCTCGAAGACGTGCGCCGGAAGCTGGCGCTGGATCTCGAGTACATCAGCCGCCGCTCGATCCGCGAAGATTTGCGCATCATGCTGCGGACGCTTCCGGTCATGGCCGGAAAATTCGGATCCTTGTAGTCCTCCTTCCACTGCGGGGTATCAGGGGCCATGAGCGCCGCACTCGGGTCTGCCGCCGCGCCCGCGCCCTCGGCTCCCTCCGGGACACCGGCGAGCGGCTGCCGCGCGTGCGGCGCGACGGCGTTGCACACCGTTCTGGACCTCGGGATGTCACCGCCGCGGCACCGCTATCTCCGTCGGGAACAGCTGCAACAAGCGGAGCCGTTCTATCCGCTGCAGCTGGGCGTCTGCAGCGCCTGCTACCTCGTGCAGCTGGTGCAGTCCGACGGCGGCAGCGACGACGGAGCGAACGAGAAGCCGCGGCTGACCCCATCGAGCGCCCGCGTGACGCACGCGCGCAAGTTTACCGCCAAGACGATCGAAGAGCTCCGCCTCACGCCACGCCATCAGGTCCTCCAGATCGAGAGCCACGACGGATATCTGCTGCAGCATTACGTGGCGGCAGGGATTCCGGTGCTGGGGATCGAGCCGGAGCTCGCGGCGGCGCGCGCGGCGGGCAATCGCGGCGTGCGGAGCCGCATCGAGCTTTTCACCACCCGGACCGCGCGCGCGTTGCGGGATGAAGGCATTCAGGCCGACCTGTTGATCGCCAGAACTCTGGCGCAGGCCCGTGACCTCAACGACGTCGTCGCAGGCATGAAGCTGTTGCTGGCGCCGCGCGGCGTCGTCACGATCGAGTGTCCCCATTTGCTGCGGCTGGTGGTCGATCGGCAGCTCGACATGATTGCGCACGAGCGCGTGAGTTACTTCTCACTCGTCGCGCTGACACAGATTCTCGCGCGCCACGGTCTCGCGATCTACGACGCCGACGAGCTGGATGCCGAGGACGGGTGGCTGCGGCTGTTCGCGTGTCACAGTGAAGATCCGCTGCGGCCGATCACGCCCCGCGTGGATTCCTGTCTGGCGCGCGAGCGCGAGGCCGGATTCGACGCGGTGGAGAACTACGCGGGCCTCGCCGAGCCCGTGCATGACGCGAAGCGCAAGCTGCTGAGCTTTCTGATCTCGGCAAAAGACAACGGAAAACGCATCGCGGGATACGGTGCGTCGGGGCGCGCCAACGTCCTGCTCAACTACTGCGGCATTCGGGCCGACTTCCTCGACTACACCGTGGATGATGATCCCGAGCGCCAGGGGACTTACCTGCCGGGAACACACATTCCGGTCGAGTCCCCTGACCGGCTGCGCCAGACCTCTCCTGATTACGTACTGATCCTCCCTGGGACCCAGCACCGCGCCGTCCTGCCGCAGCTCGAATCGATCCGCGCCTGGGGCGGACAGTGCGTGGTCCCGCTGCCGGAGGTGCGTGTGGTCACCTAAACCCCCTGCTGGCGCTTTCTTACAGTTATGTACCGCGTCTGCTCGCCCCCGGAATCGCTCTCCCCTGCCTGTCTCGTAAATCGTTAGCTCGCAAATAGTTGATCAGGTGGTCGCCCGGCATGGCGCTTGCCCTTACACATGGGATGTCTCAACCGAGAGTGACGTGATGCGGGGTGGTAAGGAATCGTCGTGTCAAGTTGCAATCATCGGCGCCGGGCCCTACGGCTTGGCGACCGCAGCGCACCTGCGCGCGCGAAATATCGAAACCCGAATTTTTGGCACGCCGATGGAGTTCTGGGAGCGGCACATGCCGAAAGGCATGTATCTGCGATCGGCGCCAAGCGCTTCGAGTCTCGGCGATCCGACGGGCAGGCTCACGCTCGAGCGGTTCCGCAACCTGCATGATCTGCCGAGCGCCAGGCCGGTCCCGATCGATGACTTCAATCGGTACGGACACTGGTTCCAGCAGCAGGCGGTGCCGAACGTCGAGCGTCGCACCGTGGCCAATGTGTCGCCCAATGCGCGCGGCTTCCACGTGCGGTTGGACGACGGCGAGGATTTCCATGCACGGCGCGTGGTCGTCGCGACCGGGATCAGCCTCTTCTCTTACAAGCCGGCGGAGTTCGCCGGCCTCCCGTCGTCGCTGGTCTCGCATTCTTTCGATCATGCGGATTTGAAGCCGTTCAAGGGGAAATCTGTTGCGGTGCTGGGCTCTGGGCAGAGCGCGCTCGAATCGGCCGCGCTGTTGCGTGAAGCTGGCAGCGACGTCGAGGTCATCGCGCGTGCGCCCAAACCGATATGGCTCGCGGACGTGAAGAGCCGTGGTCTCGCGAGAACGCTGCGGGGCTGGATGAGCCACGTTGCCCGCCCCCCGTTCGACATCATGGGGCCGCGTTTCATTAGTTGGGTCATCGCCTGGCCAAGAATGTATCGACACATGCCCACGAGCCTGCAGAAAATGCTGACGGGTCGGGCGGTGCGGCCCGCGGGCTCCTACTGGCTGATCCCGCGGTTAAAGGATGTGTCTCTGACGACAGGCTGTAGCATCACATCGGCCAGCGCCACGCCGGGCGGCGGCTCTCGCCTCCGGCTCGTCCTCAGCGACGGCAATGAGCGGATGGTGGATCACCTGCTCTGCGGAACCGGCTATCGGGTGGACGTCAGCCGCTACGGATTCATCGACCCGTCGCTGCGGCAGCGCCTGCGCACCCGTGAAGGGTATCCCGAGCTGTCGGTCGGGTTCGAATCGTCTATTCCCGGCATGCACTTTCTTGGAACCCCGGCAGCGAATAGCTTTGGCCCGCTATGTCGCTTCGTCGCTGGGACGCCCTACATGTCCAATGAGTTGACGCGGTTCATCACGAGCCGCAACGGGAAAGGGCCGGGGGCCTGAGTGAGACGTTCGCGTAACCAGCTGCCGTTGGCTGTGGTGCTCAGCTCAGACGCGGTCGGTCTGGGCGCGGTGCGCAGTCTGCGGCTCGGCGGCGTGCCTACGGTGGTCGTCATGATGGATCCGTGGGAGCCGGTCCGCGCGTCGCGGTATGGCCGCAAGATTCTGGTCCCCAAGACCAGCAATGCGGACGCCGCGATTCTGGACGTGCTTTCCCGGATCGAGGGAGAGCGGCCGGTACTCATTCCGACCTCGGATCACCTCACCTATTTCGCCTCGAAGCACCGCGCGCAGCTGGAGTCCAGGTTTCGGCTGTGCATTCCCCCAGATTCGGCGATTCGAACGGTCCTCGATAAAGCCAAGGACACCCAGCTTTTTTCGGGGACGGACATTCCCTTTCCCAAGACGGTGCAGGAACTGCCTTCCTCGCCCGCGGATCTGGTCGGTGAGCTGGGGCTGCCGCTCATCGTCAAACCACGCACGTTCGTGGACAAGGAAACCCTGGGCTGGCGCAACGTCATCATTCGCAGCGCACACGACGCCGACGAGTTTTATCGCGAAAGCCGCGCCCGGTTTGGCAGCGTCATCGCCCAGGAGCTGATCCCGGGCGCGGACGACACGCTGTGGGAGTTCATCGGTCTGTTCGGCCGGGACCACAACATCTCCCGAGCCTTTACGTTCCAGAAACACTCGACGATGCCAGCGCATTACGGCGCGACCGCTCGTGGAGTCAGCCGTTACAACGAAGAGCTGGTGGACCTCTCCGCGCGGGTCGGCAAGCTCCTTCATTATTCAGGTATCGCAGACATCGACGTGAAGTACGACGGGCGAGACAAGAAGTTCAAATACCTGGAGCTGAACCCCCGCCTCGGCCTCTGTCACTATTTCGGCACGCGTTGCGGAGTGAACCTCACGCTCGACGCGTATCACCAGGCCTGCGGACAAGAATTGCCCGTCGCCACGCCTCAGGCCGATGGGCGCCGCTTCCTCGCCGTGCTGGAGGAAATCGGCGGCCGTCTCCAGAGTGGCGATTCGTTGTTCTCGGTGGCGGGAGGCATT
>DATMZX010000206.1:0-15451 GCA_035573235.1 Gemmatimonadales bacterium | reverse complement strand
AATGCACCGTTCCGGCGGATGTGCAAGACCACACCGCCTTGCCGGAGCTCGTCGACGGCGGTCTTACTGGTCGGCAATGCGATGGCGGGAGCGAGCAGTTGGATGATCATGAACAGCATCAGCAGCACCAGCATGAGATCGATCATCGGTGTGACGTTGATCTGAGCGCGGGGCGGGGCAGAGTACACGGCGGTCTCCGAAAGGAGTTACTGAGAACCTCCGCATTCCAGATGGCCGTGACGTCTGAGAACGATTACCGGACGATTACAGAAGAATGAGAGTGGCCATCGAATCGAGCGTGGTGTACCAAGTGTTCGCATGCGTGTCCCTGTCGCCGTCGTCTCGCTATTCGCCCTGTCCTGGCTCGCCGTGGCGTGCCGCCCAGGTGAATCATCCTGGGAGATGCATCCAGACCATGCCGGCGCGGTGCGCTTCGGGATGCCCGCCGCCGAGGCGCAGCGCGCGCTCGGCGACACGTCGAGCATTGCGGCCACGGGCTGCACCTATTGGCGACCCGCCACCGCGCCACGCAGCGTGAGCTTCATGGTCGAGAACGGCATCGTCGTCCGCGCCGACGTCGACAGTACCGCCGCGCCTCCCAAGACGGCGGAAGGGATCGGCATCGGCAGCACTGAAGCCGCGATTCGCGCGGCGTATGGTGAACACATCACCATCCAGCTCCACAAGTACCAGTGGGAAGCGGGCTGGCGGTATTTCATCTACCTGCCGCCCCAAGACTCCTTGAACGCGATCGTGTTTGAGACTGACGGCCGGCTTGTACGCGGCTACCGCATCGGGCGCCGGCCACAAGTCGAGTACGCTGAGCGTTGCGGGTAATGCGCTCGAGCTCGACACTCATCGCCGCAATCGTGCTGCTGGCGCTCGGCGCCGCTCTCGCGACGACCCGCTGGATCCACGAGCCCCGCCTGAGTACCGCCGCTGCCGGACCCGCTGCGGGGGTGTGCCGCGCGTCCGATGCGCCCGGCTCGAACTGCGAGCTGCCGAAGACCAGAGCGCTGACGATCGGCGGCATCCCCGTCGCCGCGCTGGAAGTCGCCTTCTACGGCGCGGTCGCGGCCCTGCTGCTGCTCGCGCTCCTCGGCGGACCCGGCCTGCAGCGGGAGGTGGCCGCCATCGCCTTGCGTCTCATCATGGTGGGCGTCGTCGCCGACATCGTCCTGCTCGGCCTGCAACTCTTCGTCCGGCACGAGGTGTGCCCGCTGTGCCTCGCGACCTACGCAACGACGTTCCTGAGCGCCGCGCTGCTCCGCCCCCCGCGCCGCCTCGGTCCCGCTCCCCTTGCACAGACCGATCCCAGAGAGCGGCGCATGCTGCTCGGCGGGTGGACGGTGGCGACGGTGGTGGTGCTCGTGGCGGTGAGCGTCGGCGAGCTGGGGCTGCGCCAGCACAGGCACGCCCAGGATCTGCAGGCGACCCTCGACTCGCCCGCCAAGCGCGATGCCTACGACGCGGACCAGGCCGTTGTGAAGTTCTACAGAGACTCCGTCCACACATTCGATCTGAGCGCCGCGCCCCGTCTCGGTGCGCCTCCCCCCGACGGGCCGATCGTCGTCGTCGAGTTCGTGGACTATCTCTGTCCCTTCTGCAAGCAGCTCTACGGCGGCCTGGACCAATACCTGGGGCAACAGAACGGGCGCGTGACGTGGTACTTCAAAAACCTCCCGCTCGACACGGAATGCAATCCGACGCTGCCCGAGAACTACCACCCCGGAGCGTGCTGGTTGGCGCGCGGCGCCGTGTGTGCCAAGGACGCGGGGAAATGGCTGGAGTACTACCGGGCGGCCTTTTCGACTGAGCTCACAAATCCCGGTCCGGCGGAGGTCACGCGCCTGGGCGTACAGGCGGGACTGGGCCCGGTGCGGTTCGGGCGGTGCCTGCAGTCGGAGGCGACGATCGCGGCCGTCGCCGCCGATGTCGCGGAGTCCGTGCGCGCCAAGGCGCAGGGGACACCAACACTGTTCATCAACGGCCGGCGCGCGCCGCTGTGGACCCATGTCGAACGCCTGGTGAGCGCGGAGAGCGAACGCCTCAATCTGCGGTCTCAGTGAAGCATGCTGCTCGCCCTGCGCAGCCTGCTCTGGACCGTGCTCCTGCCCGGCATGATCGCGGGCTACGTCCCGTGGCGCTGGTTCGGCATCTCCCAGGTTCGTCCTGACCTCACCAAGCCGCTCGACCTGCTAGGCCTGCTCGTCATCGTCACGGGCGCTGCGCTGCTCGGCACCTGCATCTGGGAGTTCGCGTCGCGCGGTCGCGGCACGCTGTCGCCGGTCGATCCCCCCAAAGAGCTCGTCGTCCAGGGACTGTATCGCTACGTCCGCAATCCGATGTACGTCGCGGTCAGCACCATCCTGCTGGGCGAAGCGCTGCTGGCGCGCTCGACGGCGCTGCTCGTGTATTGGGGAATCTTCTTCGCGGCCGCCAACCTCTTCGTGATGTTGTACGAGGAGCCCGCGCTGCGGCGCCAGTTCGGCGACTCGTACGTGCGCTACCAGCAGCGGGTGGGGCGATGGCTGCCGCGAAAGCGCGCACCGTGAACGAGTCCGTCGCCGTCGTGCGCGAGGGCGTCGTGTATTCCGTGCCCTAAAGGGCCGGCTCGGCTGCCTACGCGCGCCCTTAAGGGCGCGTCGAGCCCTTTAGGGCTCCCGAAGTTGCCGAGCCGGCGCCCTTCGCTACGCTCAGGGCAGGTTTAGCGCACGGATTCACCAGTCGTTGTCGGGTGTTCGCCGAGGGTGTGCAGGTAACCGACGCTCGTAGCCGCGTTTTCCAAAATGTTCTGCGCGAGTTCGACGGCGCTCCGCCGGTTTCCGATTACGCTCTGCGCGGTTTCTACGACGCTACGTGGATCATCTTGCTCTCGTCGTGTGGTATCGGCGCGAGGTTTGTCCGTTTTCCGGAGCAGTCGATCGGTTTCGCGGAGCCGTTGGCCGGTTTCGGGGAATCGTCGGGCAGGTATTGCGGCGTCGGTTCCGGATGTCGGGGCGTCGTAGCGCGGTAATGGGGAATCGTAGGCGGTAAATGGAGAATGGTGGGGTGGTATTGGGGAGGCGTGGGGCGGTGTCGGGGAAGCGTAGGGCGGTATTGGCGGCTCTGACCGAAAGAACATTCTCGCTCCATGTTCACACCATGAATCTCATCGTTCGCAGCATCAAGTGGATCATGCTGATCACCGGCCTCCTCACCGCGTCGATGCTTTACTACGCCGTCTCGCCGCAGGACTCGCTCGCGGCAGACTTCGGCCATGGCCTCGACGATCCCCTCGCCGTCCTGCTCGTGCGCAACTGGGGCATCCTGGTGGGACTCGTCGGACTGATGCTGGTCTACGGTGCGCTGGTCCCGCCCGCGCGGCGGCTCGTCCTCAGCGTGGCGGCGCTCAGCAAGCTCGCGTTCGTGCTGCTGATGCTGGGGGCGGGGAGCGCCTACCTCGCGTACCGGATCCGCTACGCCGTCATCATCGACAGCGTCGAGGTGCTGCTGTTCGTCGGATATCTGTTGGCGACGCGTCACCCGATGCGCGCGCCGGCCTCCGCGCTATGACTTTTGGGGCGCCCCCTCTAACCGTGCCGCGTTCCTTTATGTACCATCAAGCGCATGAAGCGAAACGTGATGCTGGTCGGGCTCCTGTCCCTCCTGCTCAGCGGCTGTGGGTTCTTGATCTCCAAGGGCCCGCCCACGGGTCACGAGCAGATGCTCTCCTTTTCCTGCACCGAGAGTAATGCGGGACCAACCCTCGACATCGTCTGGGCGGCCCTGAACGTGCTGGGCGCCGCGGCGGCCGCGTCGCAACCGGATGCGTACGATAACGCCGGCCAGATCGTGGCCGTCGGCATCGGCTGGGGCGTCGTCTCGAGTTTCTCAGCCGCGAGCGGCTACAAAAAATCCAAGGAGTGCCGCCAGGCCCTGCAGCAGCTGGCCCAGCGCAACGCAGAGCGGACTGGCGCGGTGAGCGGCATCGTCGTTCCGGACAACGGCACGGTGGTGGCCGTCGTGGTCAGTCCGTCCGACGACACGCTCGCGGTGGGAGCGCAGCTGCAGCTCGTCGCGGAGGCGCACGGCTCCAGTGGTGCGGTGATTGTGAATCGCCCCTTCACCTGGTCGTCCTCGAACGACGCCGTCGCGTCCGTGAGCAACGCGGGGCTCGTCAGCGCGCACGCGGCTGGCGCCGTCGTGATCGCCGCGAATACCAACAACGTCGTCGGGACGGTGCGCGTCGTCGTCATCACGCCCCGCTGATGAGCTTCGCGTGACCCAGTGAATGTCGTCCGCTGGGGCGGCATTGCTCTCGTCGGCGGCGCCATCGCATTCCTCGCGGTCTTCAGCTATCTCGCCGCGACCTTCAACTATCCGGATGTGCTCGACGGACCGGCCGCCACCGTGCTGCCGAGTCTGCTCGGGACCGGGTCGAGCGGCCGAGCCGCCTGGACCATCTACGCATTCCTGCCATTGATCTGGATTCCGGCCGGCGTCGGCGCGTTCGAGGCGCTGTCCCCCGTGCGACGCGGCGCGATGCGGCTCGCCATGCTGTTCGCATTGGTCGCGGCGCTTGCGATGATGCTCGGCCTGATGCGCTGGCCGAGTATTCACTGGAGTCTCGCGCAGGCATTCGTCCAGGCCGCGCCGGCTGAGCAGGCCGTGATCGCCGCGACGTTCGACGGCCTCAACACCTACCTCGGCAATTTCATCGGGGAGTTTCTGGGCGAGATCGCGTTCAGCATCTTCTTCCTGCTGACCTCGTTCGCCTGGCTCCGGTCGCCTGGTCGTGCGCGCTGGATCGGCTGGCTCGGCGTCGCGACCGGGGCCGCCGGCATCATCGGCGCCTTCCGCAATGTTACCAGCGTCGTCGCGCCGTTGGCGGACGTGAACAACTACTTACTGCCACTGTTCATGATCGTTCTTGGAGTGGGCTTGATTCGCTGGCGCTCAGACGACAAAGTGGCTTCAAGCTTTAAGCTCCAAGCTTGAAGCCACTTCGCCGTCTGGGAAACTGTGCAACTGTCTGAAGCTGGGCTCTTCCTACTGGCCTCCGGCCCCCGTAGCTGCCCCATTCGCCAACTCATTCACCACCCCAGCCAGCTTCTGCACTCGCGCCTTGTCGGTCGCCGTCATCGCATCCTGCGCGAGTGCCGTGCCGAGCTGCGTCAGCGTATCGTGCCGCTCCTGGCCGTGCGCCTTCGCCGCTTTATCGAGCGACTGCCGAATCGCCTTCACGCGGTCCGCGGTCAGCCCCTTGCCGCGCTCCAGCTGATCGACATACGCGCGCGCGACCTCGAAGCTCGCCGTCCACGTGATCTTCGGCTGATCCTGCGTGTTGAAGTAATCGAGCCGCACCTGCTTCGCCGCCGCGAGCTCGTTCGCCGACAGCAGGCCGCTCGGCAGCATCTCGAGCACGTCGAGCCCGCGCGCGATCTCGGACGAGTAGATGTAGCCGTTGTACCAGTACGCCGACCACGTCCCGCCCGAACCCATCTTGGTGCTGTCGGCCGGGCCGCGATCGAAGAACGCGATCTCCTTCGGGTGCGCCGCGTCGGTCCAGTCGAACACCGACACGCCGCCCTGATACCACGACTGCACCATGATGTCGCGCCCCGGCACCGGAATCAGCGAGCCGTTGTGCGCCACGCAGTTCTCGTTCTCGGTCTGCGGCGCCATCATCTTGTAGTAGCTCTGGAACGTCATCTGCCCGTTGTTCAGCGTGAACAGCGCGTCCGCGCCCCACTCGGGCTTGTCGAACGAGCGGCACTTCGGCGCGCCGCCGCCGCCCCACTCGTCGGTGAACAGGATCTTCGTCCCGTCGTTGTTGAACGTCGCCGAGTGCCAGTAGGAGAAGTTCGAATCGGACACCGCCGCGAGCCGGCGCGGATGCGCGGGATCGGAGATGTCGAGCAGAAGCCCGTAGCCGCCGCACGCGCCGCCGGCGAGCCCGATCGCGGGATACACCGTGATGTCGTGGCACTGCGTCGGCCCGGTGCGCCGCTGGTTGGCGACGTTGAAGCGGCGGTTCATGAGCACTTGCACGCTGTCGCGCAGCGACTGGCTGTCGGCCGCCGTGGGCGTGCCGCTGCCGCCGCGCGCCTTCATGATGCTGTCGAGCAGCGGCGCGCTGAACCGCGTCGGCAGCACGCGATCCATCCCGAACAGGTTCACGACGAAGCCGCCCGCCGCGCGCGCCGAATCGGCCTCATGCTTGGCGCGCGCGATGTCCTGCGGCGCCTCGCCGTGCTGCGGCGGCGGGGCGAGCGAGTCGAGGAAGCGCGCGCCGCCGATCACCGCCGCCTGCTGCGGATTGGCGAGCGGCACGCGAATCACTTCGATCCGGAACAGCGAGCTGTTCGGATTGGAATCGGGCGACTGCCGCACGCAGCCCGCCAGCTCGGTGGGCGAGCGCACCGGCGCCGAGCCCGAGATGTAGACGTAGACGTTCGCGGTGTCGCGCGGGCTCGTCACGACGGTGTGCGTGTGCGAGCCGCGGCACGTCTGCACGTTGCCGATGTACTTCGGATTCGTGATGTCGGTGATGTCGAAGATGCGCAGGCCGCGCAGCCGGTCGGTCGACACCGAGTCGCCCACGCCGCCGCCGCCGCAGTCGAGCCGGCCGCCGGTGCCTTCACCCGACACGAACAGCAGGTTGCGATAGACCGACACGTCGCTCTGCGAGGCGGGGCAGTAGTAGCTGGTCTTCAGCACGGGCTGCGCGGGATTCGACAGGTCCCACACCTGATAGCCGTTGTAGTTGCCCTGAATCGCGTAGTTCTTATAGAAGGCGAGATCGGAATTCGTGGAGCCCTCGAACTTGCCGGTGGACGGCACGTTCGTGGCGAGCCGCATGTTCCAGAACGCCTGGGCCGCGTCGGTCGCGCCCGCCTTGAGCCCAACGCGCGGATCGGGCGTCGGCGCCGTCGTGGACTTATTGGGCGCCGGCGTGGTGCTCGCCGTCGAGCTGCCGCCCCGCCCGGAGGCGCAAGCGGCGATCGAGAATGCGGCGGCAACGGACAACAGAGTACGCGAGCGTGACATGATGATTCGCTACCTCGGATTTGTTGTGGGAGTGGGTCCGAACATCTTCGCGGCGAGCATGTGCTGCATCCGCTCGATTTCGGTCGTCTGATCGGCGAACACACCGCTCGCGATCTTGTAAACCGGATTCTCTTCGCCGGCACCCCGGGCGAAGAGCTCGTTCACCATCGTGATCGCGCCTTCGTGGTGTTGGATCATGAACTGCAGGAACAGCGCGTCGAAATCGAGGCCGCGCGCGCGGTCGAGCTGCGCCAGCTGCTCGGCCGTGAGCATCCCGGGCATGAGGTGGTCGGTCATGCCGGGCATCATCATGTGCGCGGGGTCGGGATGCGGCACGGGTTCGTTGCGGTCCGCGAGCCACGTCCCCATGATGCGGATTTCGTCCTTCTGCGCGTTGATGATGCGCTCGCACAGCGTCCGCACATCCGCGCCCGCTCCGTGCGACGGCGCCCATCCTGCCATCAACAGCGCCTGCGTGTGGTGATAGATCATGCCCGACATGAAGGCGACGTCGGCGGGTGCGTAGTCTTTGGGCGGTGTGGCGGCGGTGTGCGCGGTCTGAGCGGTGGCGAGCTGAACGGCGAAGAGCGTCCCAGCAAGCAACGATGTACACAAACGGGTCATGACGGATTCTACTCGGGGTTGGCGTCGGAGGGCAACGTGACGCCCTGGAACGATTCCGGGTCCCTAACGGTTAGTTGAGTCGTTCGTTTCACGACCCCCTAAACCGGAGCGCCCATGCGTCCCCAAATCGCCGTCGCGGCCGCCGCCGCCGCCGCAGTCCTCGTGGTCCCGCACCACGCCGTCGCACAGGCTACACACCCGACCCCGGCCCCCGCGCATCATGCGGCCGCCCCGGCTCAAATGGGGCCCCCGCATTCCGCAGCGGCCACCAAGTTCGGTCCCGGACCCGATTTTCTCCCGAAGCAGGTCCAGTTCGCGTTGATCCAGGGCGATCCCGGCCAGTCCGGCATGTACACCATCCGCCTCAAATTCCCGGCCAACTTCCACTTCCCGGCGCACTTCCATCCGGCCGACGAGCATGTCACGGTCCTGTCCGGCACGTTCGTGGTCGGGATGGGTGACACGATCCATGTGGCCAAGGGGCAGACGCTCACGGCCGGCGGCTTCATCACGGCGCCCGCCAACGCGCATCACTGGGCCGTGACCAAGACCGCCGTGGTGGTGCAGGTGAGTGGCGAAGGGCCGTTCGGCATCACGTATGTGAAGGACAGCGACGATCCGCGCCACGCCGCGCACGCCTCGGGCAACTAGCGAAGCGTAGTGGCGTTCCCCGCATCGTTCTCCACCGCGCGCCTTCGCGCCGAGCGGCTTCGGCCGGAGCACTTCGACGCGATCCGCGCGATGGAGAGCGATGCCCAGTACATGGCGCTGCTCGGCGGCATTCGCACCGAGTCACAGACGCGCGAATACCTGACGCGCAACCTCAAGCATTGGGATCAATACAACCATGGGCTGTGGATGCTCCGCGATCTCGAGGGCGAGATCGCGGGGCGGTGCGTGCTCAGGCATCTCGATGTCGCGGGGACGGACGAGGTCGAGCTCGGCTATGGGTTGCACACGCGGTACTGGGGCCGCGGGCTCGCGACCGAAGTCGCGAAGGAGCTGCTGCGCCTCGGCCGCACCAAACTCGCGCGCGAAACCCTCGTCGCCGTGACGCGACCCGAGAACCTCGGCTCGCAGCGCGTGCTGGTGAAAACCGGTCTTGCAGTGGAGCGCGAGATCGCATACGACGGCGTGCCGCACTTGCTCTTTCGGTCGGCGCCAAACGTTGTAGTCTAAAGTCAATGATCAAACTCGCCCTCGAGGCCGCCAAGACGTGACCTGGCGCTGCACGGCCGGCGCCTTCCTGCTGTCGCTCTGCACTACCACCCTCGCGAGCCAGAACATTTCCGGCGACTGGCAGGGCTACTGGTCGCGCGCGGGCGACACGATGCCGGTCACGCTGCACATCCGCCGCGATTCGGGGCTCGCGGCGACGTTCGACTCCGAGCGGCTGCGCGTCAGCGGCATTCCGTTCCATGAGCTCGTCGTGCAGCGCGATCGCCTCACGATGGTGCTGCGCGGCGACCGCACGACGTCGACCTTCAGCGGCACGATGCGCGGCGATGCGATGCGCGGCACCTTCTCCGAAGAGGGCGAGGCGGACGGGTTCTTCTTCTACCGGCGCGTGAAGAATACGCCGCCGCCGTTCGAGGAGCGCGAGCTCGTGTTCAACAACGGCTCGCTCAATCTGTACGGCTCGCTGTTGCTGCCGCCCGTTCCCAAGAAAAACGCGAAGCCCGTGCCGGCCGTGGTCTTCATCCAGGGCTCGGGCGCGGAAGGGCGCTGGGCCTCGCGCTTTCTCGCGACCGAGCTCGTGAAGCGCGGGATCGCGGCCTTCATCTACGACAAGCGCGGCGTCGGGAAATCGCAGGGCGACTGGCGCAGCGCGAGCCCGGCCGATCTCGCGGCGGACGCCGTCGCCGCGCTCGCGCGCGTGCGTCAGGAGCCGCGGATCGACCCGAAGCGCATCGGGATCCACGGCCACAGTCAGGGCGGCACGCTCGCGCCGATGATCGCCGTGCAATCGCCCGATGTGGCGTTCATTGTCGCGTCCGCGGCCGCCGCCCTTCCGATGGACTCGGTCGAGCTGTTCAGTCTCAAGAATTACGTCTACCCGCGCGCGACGACGCCGCAGGATTCGGCGGAGGCGCTCGACTACGTGACCGAGCTCGTGGCCATGGCGTATCGCGGGCGCTCCTCGAGCACGCGCTTCGATTCGCTGGTGTGCGAGTTCAACGGCAAGCCATGGTATTTCGCGCCGCCGGCGCCCGAGGATTCGTACTGGATGTTCTCGCGGCTGTTCGCGCAGTACAAGCCGCTCGACTGGTGGGCGAAGGTGCGCGTCCCGGTGCTGTTGATGTACGGCACGGAAGACCAGCGCGTGCCGGCGCGCGCCAGCTCGGCGCGGATCTGGGCAACGCTGGAGCGCGTGGCGCCGCAGGTGTCGCTCACCGTCTCCTTCGTGCAGGGCGCCGACCACACCTTCCGCCTGCCGCCGGGCCGCGGCGGGTGGCCGCGCACCCCGCCCGATTATCTGCCGACGCTGCTGGGATGGTTGCAGGAACGATGAGCTACTAGCGGCGTTCAGTCGCTCGCTGCAGCGTGAACGCCATCCGTTTACCTGGAACGAGCATGCACACACTGCTTTTCACCGTTCTGGCCGTCACCCAGGCCCAGACGCGCGTGCCCCCCGATCTCCGCAAAGCGATGGACCAGCGCATCGCCGCCGTCGCGCAGGCCGACGTCGCCACGTGGGACCGGCTCACCGCCAACAACTTCGTCCTGATCCAGCCCGACGGCACGACGCGCACCAAGGCCGAGCGCCTGGTGCAGCTGCGCGCGGCGCAGCCGGGGCCCGCGACGGTCGTGACGCACGAGCACGTGCTGATGCTCGGCAACACCGCCGTGCAGCGGTATCAGACGCCGGGCACGTGGGTGCTCGCGATCTGGACGATGAATCGCGGGACGTGGCAGGTGACGCTCGCGCAGGCGAGTCCCGTCGTGGGCGATTCCGCGACGGTGCGGCAGGCGATCGACGCGGCGGCAGCGCGCTTCACGAATGCCTTCAAGCGCGGCGACGCCGATTCGCTGATGACCTTGTACACGAGCACTGCCGTGCAGCTCAATCCGAATTTCCCGGCGTGGGAAGGCGCCGCCGCGATCAAGCAGGCGTTCGCCAATTTCTTCAACGCGATGACGGTCAGCGACGCGAGTTTCACGACGCACGACATCGTGATCGCGGGCAACAAGGCGATCGAGCGGGGCAGCTACGCGATGCGGCTCAAGCCGAAGAACGGCGGCGCCGAGGTCGCGGATCGCGGGAAGTACGTCACCACGTGGGAGCGCCAGCCCGACGGGTCGTGGAAGATCATTCGCGACATCAGCAACACGGACGGGGCGGCGCCCTAAATCGTCCGCAGCAGTTAGATTCTCGGCCGTGAAATCCATTCTCGCGGCAGCTCTGGTTCTCGCCATTCCCGCCTGCGCCGGTCGCGGCGGCTCCGCGTCCGCCTCCGCCGACAGCGCGGCCGTGATGAGCGCGGTGCACGACTACCGCTACGCATGGATGCGCGGCGACACCACCGCCGCGCTCGGCTTCATCTCCGACGACATTCGCATCCTGATCCCGGGTCTCGCCGACGTGAACGGCAAGGAAGCCGCGCGCAAACTGTTCGTCGATGAAATGGCGACGTATCAGATCCCGAGCCTCACGCTGACGGAGCAGGACCTGATCGTGAGCGGCAACCACGTGATCACCGTCGGGATCTGGGAGGAAACGCTGGTTCCGAAAAAGGAAGGCGCGCCGATTCACGCCAAAGGCCGGTTCATGACGATCTGGCGCAAAGAGGGCGCGGAGTGGCGCATCGTGCGCTACATGCTCAATGACCTCGAGGTCCCGAAGCCTTGATCCTCTGCCTCGCCCTGGCCGTTCAGGAGCCGCCTCCGCCGGAAATCACGACTCGAATCGTCACGGCTCATGCGTGGGTCGGCCGGCTCGGCACGACGATGCCGGATTCGATCTGGCCCGGCTTCCGTCCCGACACGATTCCCGTGCTGTATGTGATCCGCGGCAAAGGCACGCTGCTCATGGGGTGGCGGGGTGAGTTGCCGGCGGGATTCGTCCCGATGGTGTCCGACCTGCGCGATCCGCCCGACGGCGCGGGCTGGCAACCGGCGACCGATCGCGGCGCCGCGAGCACGGGCACGACGCTGGCCGGCCGTCCCACCGCGCAGGTGGTCGTCGATTCGCAGAACATCGCGGCGCTCGTCGGTCTCACGACCCACGAGGCGTTTCACGTCTTCGAGACGGCGTCGCGGGAGCAGGGCAAGCGCTTCGGGCAGCAGGAGAATGCGTTTCTCGTCACCAGCTATCCCGTGTTCGATCCGCAAAACGAAGCGGGCATGGCGCTCGAGGGCCGGATCCTCGAGGCCGCGCTCAAGGCGCCCAACGCGCAGCGGCGGCGCACGCTCGCGCGGCAGTTTGTCGCCGTGCGTGAAGCGCGCCACCGCGCGCTCGGCCACGAGCTCGCCGATTTCGAGCAGCTCGCCGAGCTGAACGAGGGACTCGCCGAGTACGCGCTGGTGCGAGCGGTGCAGCTCGCGGCGCGCCAGCGCAGCTTTCCCGACCGCGCCGGCGCCGAGGCGCTGCGCGCCGGGAAGAGCACGGGGCTGCACAAGCTCACGGAGGACGTGACGCTGTCGATCCGGCTGCGCTATTACGCGACCGGCCCCGCTCTCGGCCAGCTGCTCGACGCGCTCGAAGGGCCGGGATGGAAGACGCGGCTCGTGAACCAGAATCTCACGGTGCAAGACGCGCTCGCCGATGCGTCGGGGTATCGCGCCGGCGAGCTCACGCTGCGGCGCCAGGCAGAGTCCACGTTCGTGATGAAGTCGCTGCGGACGGCGGCGGATTCGGGCGTCGCCGGCTTGCGCGCCGTGCGGCGGGCGCAGGTCGACAGCGCGCTCGCGGCCCCCGGTGTACAGCTGGTCGTGAACATCGAAGGCCGCTCGATCGGCACGTGCGGAATCGATCCGCAGAATCTGCTCCAGGTGGAGCCCGGCGTGTTGCTGCATACGCGCTGGGTTCAGGTGTGCAGCGGCGATCTGCTGCAGGCGACGTTCAACGCGCCGGTGGTGCAGGGCCGGAACTCGCTGCGCGCGGTGGTGGGCGCGGATTCGACCGTCAAGGTCGTCGACGGCGGCAACGGCGCGGTGCAAATCGAGTCGCCGCTCGTGTCGCTGCGCGCCAAGAACGCGACCGTGTCGCGCGACGGGCGGGTGCTGACGGTCAAGATCAAGGCGTAGTGTCTTCCTACGACGCGATTCCCGATTTCGGATTGTTGTACGATCACGTCCCGCTCTATCGCGAGCGGACCGACGTGGCGTTCTACGTGGAAGAAGCGCGCAGCCCCGTGCTCGAGCTGGGGTGCGGCACCGGCCGGATTCTGGTGCCGATCGCGCGCGCGGGACACACCATCGTCGGACTCGACAGCTCGAGCCAGATGCTCGAGCGCGCGCGCGCGAATCTGTCGCGCGAGCCGGCCGCCGTGCAGCAGCGCGTCACGCTGCAGCAGCGCGACATGCACGACTTCGACCTCGGCACGACGTTTTCCACGATCATCGCGCCGTTTCGGGTGTTCTCGCATCTCACGACGATCGATGCCCAGCTGCGTCTGCTCGACAACGTCGCGCGACATCTGGCGCGGGGCGGGCGCTTCATGTTCGACGTCTTCAACCCGCGCTTCCAGATCATGGTCGAAGCCGACGGCCGCGAGCATGAGGACACACCCGCCACGCCCCTGCCGGACGGCCGCACGTTCCGGCGCGCGTATCGCATCGCGCGCGTGCGCTGGCTCGATCAGGTGAGCGAATCGGAATTGATCTACTACGTGGACGGCACGCGCTACGTGCAGGCGTTCGAGATGCGCTGGTTTCTCAACGCCGAGCTGCAGCACCTGCTGGCGCGCGCGGGATTTCGGGTGCGCCACATGTACGGGGACTTTGCGCGGGGGCCGTTGGTCGACGGGGCCCCCGAGCAAGTCGTGGTGGCGGTGGCCGAGAGTGGGTTCGTTAACCCCGGGCTGCCAGCCCGGGGTTAACCAACCCTGGCGAGACCTGTGTTTAGGGCTGGATTTCGGTCAGCGTCACCTTGCCGGCGCGCGCGTTGACGGCGTGCTCGCGCAGGGTTTCTCCGCCGCCATTCGCCCGGACGGTCACGTTGCCCGCGGGCACATTGAACACATAGGCGACGCCATCGTCCGACGTCGAAGTCGCCGTTCCGCTCGGCGCGCCGCCGGAGTTGTACTTCACGGTGCCGCCGGGATTCGTGGAGACGCTCGCGCCGGCCACCGGATTACCGGAGCAGTCCTTCACCACCACGCCGATGAATCCGTTGCTGTTCGACTGCGTGACGCTGACGGCGACCGCGAGGAAGTCCAGCTCGCTCTGCGTCGGCATCAACACGTTGGTCGTGAGATTCGCGGCGAGCGGCCTGGCCGGATACGCATAGGTGTCCACCTGGCCGCTATGCGTCGCGCGCAGGTAGCCGTTCACCGGCGTGCCGCCGGTCGCGATCGACACGGCGTAGAAGCCGGGCGTGTTGCTCGTGTCCACGGCGAGCGATTCGGCGACGCCGGTCTTGAAGGCCGTCACGATCGCGCCGCTGATGGGGCCCGGAGAGAGCGCGTTGCCGAGGATCTGACCGTCGACCTGCACGACGGCCGGCGCGGTGGTGGGCAACGCATCGTTCACACATTCAAAGCCGGCGGCGGGACCGCCTGAATCTCCGCCGCAGGCCGCGATCAATGCGGCAATTCCCAGTAACGCGAGACGCATTCGAATAGCCTTGTATGGTTTCCGCAAATCTACCCGTTTCGGGATAGTTTTGTGCGTCATGACGGAGAGCACGACACGGCTCGAAGCCTTCAGCGACGGCGTTTTCGCGATCGCGATCACGCTGTTGATTCTCGAGATCAAGGTGCCGCACGCCGAGCACGGCCTGTGGACGGGTCTGGCCGCGCTGTGGCCGTCCTACATCGCGTTCGCGATGAGCTTCCTCGTGATTCTGATCATGTGGGTGAGCCATCACGAGCTGCTGCGCATGATCGAGCGCGTCACCTATCCGATCTTATTCGCGAACGGTCTGCTGCTTCTCACGGTGACATTCGTTCCGTTTCCCACCGCCGTGCTCGCGGAGCACCTGCCCACCGCCTCGGCGAACAGCGCCGTCGCGTTCTACTGCGCGACATTCGCAGTCAATGGGGCCGTGTGGAATCTCCTGTTCCGGACGATGGTGCGGAGCGGGTGCCTGCGGCCCGAGATCAACGCCGCAACGATCGCGGGCGTACGGAAAGCATACTACCTGGGGCTCGCGGTGTACGTGGCAGCCGCGGCACTGGCGTTCGTGCAGCCCTGGCTCGGACTCCTGCTCAACGTGTCACTGTGGGGACTATGGATTCGACTCGGCTATCGCTCACGCTCGGCGTGATCCTGCTCGTCGCGTGCAATCGCGCCCAGGACAAGGACGATTTCGCCGCGATGCAGATGCGCGGCGAGCACGTCATGGGCGTGAATCAGTACAGCTCGGCGCATGTGTTCGAAGATTTGCCGGACGGCGGCCGGATCGTGCTGGAGCGCGCGGACGCGGCCGACACGGCCGACATCAAGCGCATTCGCGCCCACATGCACGAGATCGCGGACGCGTTTCGCGCCGGCGATTTCACGAAGCCGTTCGAGGTGCACGCGCAGACGGTTCCCGGGACCGACGTCTTGGCGCAGAAGCGAAGCGCAATCAGCTATGTCGCCAGCGATCGGCCGCGGGGCGGGGAAGTGCGGATCACAACATCCGATCCCG
>DATMZX010000205.1:0-21877 GCA_035573235.1 Gemmatimonadales bacterium | reverse complement strand
CAGGTAGAAGAGAGCGATCGCGTTGAGATAGGACGGTAGGGGACGGTAGGAGACGGTAGGGGACGGTAGGGGCTTTTCCTCTACCGTCACCTTCCGTCCTCTACCGTCCTCTACCGTCTTTCTGTCCCTCACCGCCCAATAAGCCAACAGCACCACCAGCACCCCCGGCACAAAACTCACCAGGATCACGCGCCTTACATCCGCACCCGTCGTCAGCATCCACCACGCGACCAGCGGACCGATCACGGCCCCCACGTGATCGAGCCCGCGTTGCAATCCGAAGGCGCGGCCGCGGATCGGCTCGGGCGTCACGTCGGCGATGAGCGCATCGCGCGGCGGCGTGCGCAGACCTTTGCCGAGCCGATCGACCACGCGCAGGCCGATCACCTGCCAGGGCGCCGCGGTGATGGCGATGACCGGTCGGATGGCCGCGGCGACGAAATAGCCGATGATGATCAGCGGGCCGCGGCGCGCGGGCCGGTCCGCCGTGCGGCCGGCGAAGAACTTTACGAATGCCGACGCGGCGTCGGCCGCGCCGTCGAGCGCGCCCAACGCCAACGCGCCGCCGCCGAGCACGCCCGTGACGAACGCGGGCAGCAGCGGGTACACCATCTCGCTGGCGAAATCGTTGAGAAGGGAGACTGCACCGAACAGCTTGACCTGCCTGGGAAGCTGCTGGCGCTCACTCACCCAGGCCGAGTCCCCAGCGTATCAGCGCGACCGGCAAGCCGCCGTATGGCAGGATCGCCTCGTGGAAGCCGCGCAGGGTGAAACTGTTGCCCTTCGCTTTGCGGAAATCGTCCCGCAGCCGCAGCAGCTCGCGCCGCCCCACGGCATAGCACAGTTGATACGCGGGCCAGGCGCAGTAGCGCCGCACCTCGGCCTCGGCGTTGCCGCGCTCGACGTGCAGCTCGCTGACCATCTGATCGACGGCCTGCTCGCGCGTCATGCCGCGCGTGTGCAGCCCCACGTCGAGCAGAATGCGCATCGCGCGCCACAAGAGGTGCACGCGCTGGAAGAACAGCTCTTCGTCCGAAGCGTAGAAGCCCTGCTCGGCCATCATGTCTTCGCAGTACAGCGCCCAGCCTTCGACGGTCAGCGGCGTCCACAGATTCTTGCGCACGTGGGACGGCTGTTCTTTGGCGATGACGAGCTGCAGATGGTGGCCGGGGTACCCCTCATGCAGCGCGGTCGCCGCCAGCTCGTAGCGGCAGTGGTCGCGCAGAATCCGCTCCTGCTGCACCGAGGGGAGCCGGGGATCGGGCTCGGTCACATAGAACCAGCCGGTACGATCCCGGCTGTACGCGCCCGGACTGTCGTACGCGGCGTAGGGGATCACGGCACGCATGAATGCGGGCGTCGGGATCACGCCTAATGGGGCTTTGGGGATGGGGGCCAGGCCTTTTGCGGCAACAAAGTCCCGCGCGCGCGCCATCTCCTTGGAGTACGCCTCCACGAGCTCGCCGGGACTGGGATGGTCGGCGCGCAGCTTATCCACCAGCTCCGGCCACGGCCTGCCGCCGTCGAGCTTTTTCGCGAGACGGACGAGGTCGGCTTCGACCTCCTCTTTCAGCCGGTGCCCATAACGCCACAGCTCAGGCGCCGTGTCGCGCAGCGCGTGCTGGTAGTGCAGCAAAAAGTCGAACGACTCTTCGCCGATCGCGAAGTGATCGGTCCCCATGTCGAGCCAGCGCTCGAGATTCGAGTCGAACGCCAGGAGCGCCTTGCCCGCCTCCTCGGCAGCCGTGTTGAGCCGCGCGGCATGTTGTGGCGACTGCGCGCCCAGCGCCGCGGCCATGTCCTTGACCAGCAACCTTCCACCTTCGGTCATGCGCATCGCGGTCTCGACGAACACGCGCACCGGCTCCGCCAACGTCTCCTTGAGATCGTTCAGAAACGCCGGAATGTCCTCGAGCCGTCCGATTGCCGCCGTCGCTTTCTCGGCCGGCGTGCGGTCGGAGGACAGGAGCAGATGATGAAGCCCGCCGAGCAGGTGCGAGAGCCAGAATTCAGGATTTTTGGTCTGCGGGGAAATCTTCTCGAACCGCCGCAACGACACGCGAATTTCGTTCAGCAGCGCGGTGCGGTCGATCTCCTCCTCGAGGTCGGTCGCATTCACTTCTTCCAGCGCTGAGGCAATGGACTTGAGTGCCGCGAGCTGCGGCGCGAGCGCGGCGTGGCTGAATCGCCCGTAGCGATCGTCGTGGCCCGGGACGCCGGCCTGCGTGGCGCCGACGGGATCCATGTGCCAGTAAAGATCGAAGAACGACTGCTCGATGTCGCGGAAGCTCATGCTTTCAACAACCGATGGCACTCCTCGTCGGACAAAACGCGATCAGTCTTCTTCGCGGCCTCGAACAACGTCTTGCACGCCTGCTCGTCATTCGGATCGTAGCCGTGCTGCTGCAGCCAGTATTTCACGTTCGAGAGGCCGGAGACGGGAGAGATATCGATCCGTTGCTCGAAGCCGAACTCTTCCGCAGGCACGGAACTATACACCCGATCGGCCAGCCAGTTATGACCCTTTTTCTTCGCCTTGATGATCGCCGCCGCGTGCACGCCGGTGCCGGTCCGGAACGCATCGGTGCCGATCACGGGATAATTCACCGGAATCGGCACGCCCACCGCTGCAGCGACGAGCCGGCAGTACTCGGGCAGCTTCCGAATGTCGCCCTGGTGCGCGCCGAGCAACTTCAGGTTCACGATCAGCAAATCCATCTCGGCGTTGCCGACGCGCTCCCCTACGCCGAGCGCCGTCGCGTGCACACGATCGACGCCGGCCTCGATCGCGGCCAGACAATTGATCAATCCCATGCCGCGATCGCGATGCCCGTGCCAGTCGACTTTGACGTCTTTGGTCCCGACGACTTCCTGCTTGACGAATTTCACCAACGCTTTGACGCCGTCAGGCGTCGCGTGCCCCACCGTATCGGCGAGACAGATGCGACCCGCGCCGCAGCTGATCGCCGCTCCGTACAGAGCCTTGATCGTCTCGGGCTTGGCGCGCGTCGTGTCTTCGGTGACGTACATGACCGGGAGCCCATGCTGTACCGCGAATGTCACCGCCTCTTCGGAGGCTTTGAGAATGCGATCGAGCGTCCAGTCTTCGGCGTACTGGCGAATCGGTGACGAGCCGATGAACGTCGCGGCTTCGATCTTGATGCCGATCTCGTCCGCCACGCGCACGATCGGCTCGACGTCGCTGATGACGGTGCGGGCGGCGCAGTTGGGGAAGATCGGCAGCTTCTGATCGCGGATCTCTTGCGCCAGCACACGCACCTGCTCCACCACCCGCGGCCCCGCGCCAGGCAACCCGATGTCGGCGGCCACGATGCCCAGGTCGGCCATGAGGTGCAACAGCCGTTTCTTGACGTCGAGCGACGGATCGGTAACCGACGGCGATTGGAGCCCGTCGCGCAGCGTCTCGTCATTCAGATCGACGCGCGCCCGCGACCAGTCAAAGCCGCCGTTGCGGCCGGCGCTATTCCAGTCGTAGATGAGCTGCTGCTCTTCCATGCGGATTAGTGTCGCCCCAGCGCCAGGTTCGGTCAAGGGAATTTGCGCTGTCTGCCCCAAAAGTCATACTTTGGCCCCGTGATCGACGGACTCCTTGCCCACGATCGCGTTCGCGCCGCGCGCGTTCACATCGAGCGCTCGGATGAAGCGACGCTCGCGCGTCAGGCTTCGCTGTCGGCGATTCCGGCTCCGACGGGCGAGGAACGGCTCCGTGGCGCGCGCGTGGCGCAGATGTTCTCGGACGCGGGGCTCGAAGACGTGGCGATCGATGAGGTCGGCAACGTGCGGGCGTGGTACGGGATGCAGGAAACGGGAAACGATTGTGTCGTGGTGGCGGCTCACCTCGATACGGTATTCGGACCGGAGCTCGACGTGTCCGTATCGCGCCGCGGCGCTCGGCTCGAAGGACCCGGGATCGCGGATAACGCGCGCGGCCTCGCTGCGCTGGTGACGATCGGTGAGGCTTTGGTTAGCGGCGGCGTGCGGACCAAAAGGCCAATCTTGTTTGCCGCCACGGTAGGAGAAGAAGGCTCGGGCGATCTCCGGGGCGTCCGTCACCTGCTCCGACCGTCCTACTCCTTCGCTTCGCTCAGGACAGGCTGCCCTACCGTCCTACCGTCCTCGTTCATCGCGCTGGACGGCGCCGGCATCGAGCGCATCGTCCACCGTGCCCTCGGCGCCCGCCGCTATCACGTGACCTACGCGGGTCCCGGCGGACACTCCTGGGCCGCCTATGGTGTGGCGAATCCGGCGCACGCGGTGGGAAGAGCGATCAACCTCATCGCCACGATCCCCGCGCCCCACACCCCACGCACCACGCATTCCGTGGTTCGGCTCGGCGGCGGCACCAGCCTCAACTGCATCCCGCAAGCCGCGTGGTTCGACGTCGACCTCCGCAGCGAAGATCCGCGCGAGCTGGAACGGCTCGATACCGCCGTGCATGCCGTGCTCCACGAAGCGCTGAGCGAGGAGAATCGCCAGCGGATTCCGGGGAGCGCGCCGCTGACGCTCGAGGTCCGGCGCGTGGGCGATCGTCCTTCGGGACTCACGCCGCGCACGCATCCGCTCGTGCAGGCGGCGGTTGCCGCGACGCGCGCCGTGGGCCACGAGCACCAGCTCGCCTGCGCGTCCACCGACGCGAACGTGCCGATCTCGCTCGGCGTCCCCGCTGTCGCGCTCGGCGCCGGCGGCCGCTCGGGCGACGCGCACCTGCCGACCGAGTGGTACGAAAACGACAAAGGCGCGCTCGGGATCGTGCGCGCCCTCCTCGTCACCACCGCGATGGCCGAAGCCTGCTAGTGCGCTGCCGCGCCCCCGCCCGGCATTCCTTTACTCTTGTGCATCAACAGCAATAGCGGCAGCGAGCATACGAAGGCCGCTCCGAACAACAGGAACAGCTGCTCGAACGACATCATCATCGCCTGCTTCGTCACGATTCCGTTCAGGAACCCGATCGCCTTGGTCTGAGCCATCGCGGGCAGCTCGCCGCGCGCCACCAGCGCCTGCGTGATCATCGCGATCCGCTCGCGCGTCGCCTCGGAGAACGGCGTCACGTTGGCCGCGAGCTCGGCGCGATGAATCGCCGTGAAGCGCTGCAACAACGTCGCCGACAGGGCGATCCCCACGCTGCCGCCGAGCTGCCGCATCAAATTGAACAAGCCGGTGCCGTTCGGAATTCTGGACATCGGCAGATCGGCGAGCGCCAGATTCGTCAGCGGCACGAAGATCAAGCCGAGGCCCACGCCGCGCAGAATCAGCGGCCAGAAGAAGTCGTGAAATCCGCTTTGCGTGGTGAAATGCGCGTGCTTCCACATCGAGAGCGCAAAGATCCCCACCCCGGCGGCAATCGAGATCCGGGCATCGAACTTCCCCTGGAGCCGGCCCATGAATGCCATCGTGAACGCGGACGCCAGCGCGCCCGGCAGAATCACGAGCCCCGTCTGATTCGCCGTGAAGTTCTGGACGTTCTGCAGGTAGACGGGCAATACAAAGACCGTCGCATAGAGACAGACACCCAGTACCAGACCGTACACCACGCCCACCGCCAGCTGGCGACTCTTCAGAATCCGTAGATCCACGACGGGGTGCGCCGTGCGCAGCTCGTGCCAGATGAACGTGATCAGCGAGAACCCGCTCGCGAACGCGAGCAGCCGTACCTGCCCCGATTCGAACCAGTCGAGCCGCTCGCCGCGCTCCAGCATCGTCTGCAACGCGCCGATGCCGATCGCCAGCAATCCCAGGCCGAGCCAGTCGACGCTGGTCGCCCGTTCCTGGTGCTCCGAGTCGTTGATGAACGACAGCGTCAGCGCCAGCGCGAGCATGCCGAACGGAATGTTGATGTAGAAAATCCACGGCCAGCCGTACGTATCGGTGATCCAGCCGCCGACCGTCGGCCCCAGCGTCGGCCCGACCATCACGCCGACGCCGAAGATCGCCATCGCGGTGCCGTATTCCTCGCGCGGGAACTCTTCGTACAGAATCGCCTGCGAGGTGGAGAGCAGCGCGCCGCCGCCCAGTCCCTGGATGATGCGCCAGATGACGAGCGCCTCGAGCGAGCCGGCGTTGCCGCACATGAAGGAGGCGACCGTGAACAGCGCGATCGAGCCGGCGAAGTAGCTGCGGCGCCCAAAGTACGCCGACAGCCATCCGGTGATCGGCAGCACGATGACGTTCGCGACGATGTAGCCCGTCGACACCCACGCGATCTGATCGAGCGTGGCGCCCAGGTTCCCCATCATGTGCGGGATCGCCACGTTCACGATGCTGGTGTCCAGCAGCTCCAGCACCGAGGCGAGCGACACCGTAATCGCGATGAGGTATTTGAACCGATACCTATCGTGAGGTATCGAGAGAGCCGCCGCCGTCATTTGGTTTTGATCGTGGCGACGACGCTCATCCCCGGACGCAACGGATGGGCGGCGTCAGCCGACTGGTCGAGGCGAATGCGGACCGGAATCCGCTGCACGACCTTGGTGAAGTTGCCGGTCGCGTTGTCGGGCGGCAGCAGCGAGAACTTCGCGCCCGTCGCGGGCGAGAGGCTCTCGACGTGGCCGCGAAAATGGCGGCCGCCGTAGGTATCGACCGTGATGTCGGCCGAATCGCCCGGCGTCACGTCGGCGATCTCGGTCTCCTTCAGATTCGCGGTGACCCAGATGTCGTCGAGCGGCACCACCGTCATAAGCGGCTGGCCCGGCTGCACCAGCTGGCCGATCTCGACGCTCTTCTTCGAGACCACGCCGTTCGAGGGCGCGATCACGCGCGTATACGAGAGCTGCAACGCCGCCTGATCGCGCGCGGCCCGCGCCGAAGCCACGCGGGCATCGGCGCCCACCAACACGGACTGCGCGGAGGCGAGCTGCGCCGCGGCGGCCGTCGCGGCGGCGCGCGCGGCGTCGAGCTGCTGCTGGCTCACGACGTTCTGCGTCGCGAGCGGCTCGATGCGTGCCAGGTCGGCCTGCGTCTTCTGCGCGTTCGCCTGCGCCTGCGCCACGGCCGCTTCGGCCTGGCCCACGCGCGTGCGGCTGTTCACCGTCGAGAGCACCGCGGCCAGTTCGGCCTCCGTCTGCGCCAGCCGCGCCCGCAGGTCGCGGTCATCGAGCACGACGAGCGTGTCACCGGCGCGCACGGTCTGATTCTCCTCGATGCGCACTTCGTTCACGAACCCGCCGACCTTCGGCAGCACGGGGATGATGTGCCCGTCCACCTGGGCATTGTCGGTCGAGACGTGCGAGCGCCCGAACCACCAGCGCCGGATCCCGAGGACCAGCAGGGTCAGCAGAATGACGCTCATGATGGAAAAGACGAGCCTCCGCGAACGTTTTGGGGGTGTGGCCGGCTTCTGCACGGATGGCCGTGGAGCTGACCGCATTTCCGCCTCAACTGTAGTAGCCATCGCTTCCTCGTTAATGCAGGGTACGGGCGCTGCCAACCGAGCGCGCCAGCGCAATCTTCGCGGTCAACCCCGCGAACCGCGCGTCGATGTCCGCTTCACGCGCGCGGACCAATGACTCCTGAGCGTTGATCACTTCGATGTTGCCGGCCACGCCCGCCTCGAACCGCTGGCGCGCCTGCGACACTTCGTCCGCCGCGAGCCGCAACCGCTCGCCCGAAATCGTGAGCTGGGAGGCGGCGGAGCGCAGATCGAGCAGCGCGGCATCCACATCGGCGGCGACCTGCTGCCGCAGATCCTTGGCCCGCACGTCGGACTGCTGTGCCACGGCCTTCTGCTCGGCCAACCGGCCCTCGCGACGGAGTCCGTCGAGAATCGGCCAGGTCACCTGGACGCCCACTGTGTGCGTCGCGATCGACTTCGGCGCCGTGTTTCCAGTGACGCCGTAGTCGGCCGCGAGATCGAGCCGCGGCAGGCGCTCGGCCGAAATCGCCGACGCCGCCGTGCGCGCCGCGTTGCCGCGCGCGAGCTCGGCCGCGAGATCGGGCCGGACGGCGATCGCCTGCGCCACCGCGGAATCGCGGCTCAGCGGCACATTGGCGGCGCCCATTGCGAGACTCAGCGTATCGGTCAGCTCGATGGCGGCGTCGGTCGCGAGCCCCAGCGAGCGGGCCAAGTCGATCTTGGCGCGCTCGAGCTGTGCCGTCGCGAGGATCAGGCGGCCGGCCGATTCCGAGAGCTGCACGCGGGCGCGCGTCACGTCGATCGACGCGCTGACCCCCGCCTGCACTTGCGCGTTCGCCACCGTTACGAGCTCGGCGGCGAGCGCCGAGTCGGCGCGCCGCGCCCCCACCACCGCCAGCGCCCGCGCCGCGCGCGCGTACGCCACCGCGACGGCCTGCGCCGCCGTTTCCTCGGTCGCCGAGCCTTCGGCCGTCGACGCGCTGAGCTGGGTCTTGGCGGCGTTGACGCGCTTCAGCTTCGAGAAGTCGAACACCGTCTGCTGCAGGTAGACGCGGCCGTCGACGACGTCGAACGGTCCGATCAGACTCGGCAGCCCCGGAAAGGAGAAGCCCAGCGATTTCGGATTGAGCGTGCGGTTCGACCACAGGCCGCCCACCGAAACGCTCGGCAGCAGTCCCGACCGCGCCTGCGTGACGCGCGCGCGCGATTCGTCGGTGCGCAGCCCCGCGAGCTCGACGGACGGAGGCGCGTTGTCGGAAGTCACCCGGCGGATGGCGTCCGCGAACGAGAGCCGCACCGGCGTGGGGCTCGTAGGAGTCTGTGCGGCGCTAATCAGCGCGGCGATCAGTGTGATCTGTGGCAATGCCATGGAGGAAAAGCTCGATGTGAGTGTCGAGATACCGAACGACGTCGAAGCCTTCGGGCATGCAGTGTGCAAACGCCTTGCGCGCCACCACGGCATGCATCAGCGGCGCCATGGCGAGCTTGGTGGCCACGGCGAGATCGACCTTCTTGAATTCCCCGGCCTTGATACCCCGCTCCAAGACCCCAGCCATGAGTCTGTGGCCACGTGTGACTACTTCCTCATAGTAGAAGCGGGCCAGCTGCGGGAAGTTGCCGGCCTCGGCGATCATGAGGCGCGGAATGCTGGCCAGCGCCGTTTCCCCGACGAGGCGCCAGTACTCGCGCACGAGCTTCTCGAACAGATCGCGCGCGCTGCCGGTGAACGCCTGGGCGATCGCTTCGCCCTTGGCGATCACGGGGACGATGGTGCCGCGGATCAGCGCCTTGAAGAGCGCTTCCTTGTTTTCGAAGTAGAGGTAGATCGTGCCCTTGGTGACGCCGGCCTTGCGGGCGATATCCTCGAGGGTGGTCGCCGCAAAGCCGCGGTCGGCAAAGACTTCCAGCGCGGCACTGATGATTTCTTCGGGGCGGGCGTCTTTGCGACGCTGCCAGCGCGGTTTGGGACGGCGGGTGCGGGTCGGCATGAGGGCGAAACTTACTAACTGAACAGTCAGTTAGTAAAGCCCCTGGGCCCTATGCCGTCTCAACATGGAAGGACTGCCTAACGCGCTACCGCCGACTCCCCCGCATCCATGACCGAGTCCACTAGGTCCTTGTCGATCTTCTGCTTATCGCCGACGACCGACCCCTGCACCTTCGCGTCCTTCACCTGCACGCCCTTCCCCAGGATGCTGTTCGTGATCTTGGCCCCGGCCACTTTGCTCCCCGCCTCGATCGTCACGTTCGGCCCGATCGTGCAGTTCTCGAGCGTCACGTCATCCTCGATCCGCACCGGGTCTTCGATCGTGACGCCGCGCGGCGGCTTCATGGGCCGCTGCGCCCGCCCGTTTTTCAGCAGATGCTCGTTCGTCTCGAGCAGCGTGTCGACTTTGCCGCAATCGTACCAGCCGCCGACTTCCTCGACGTGCAGCTTCTTTCCTTGATCGACCATGTACTGGAACGCGTCGGTGAGATAGAACTCCCCGCCCTTCCCCGGCGGGCTCTTCAGCACATGCGCGATTCCATCGAACAGCGTGCGCCAATCCTTCACGTACTGCAGCCCGATGTTGGCGCGGCGCGAGATCGGCGTGCTGGGCTTTTCGACGATCTTCGACATGTGACCGTTCTTGTCCGTCACCACGACGCCGAAGCGCTGGTAATCCTCGACTTCCTTCGTCCAGATGATGCCGTCGTCCTTGCTGTTTTTCACAATCGAGAGATCCGCATCGAACAGCGTGTCGACGAAAATCACGATCACCGGTCCGTCGACATACGGCCGAGCGAGGTTCACGGCGCCCGCGGTACCGTCGAGCACTTTCTGCTCGATGAAGCGCGCGGGGATGTCGTAGTTGTCGCGGATGTACTTCTCGACTTTTTCCTTCAAATGGCCGGTGATGATGATCAGCTCGTCGAGGTGCCCCGCCTGGCGCAGCGAGTCCATCACGTAGTCCATCACCGGCCGGCCGGCGACGTTCACGAGCGGCTTCGGCACTCGCTTGGTGAGCGGCAGCAGCCGAGTGCCTTTCCCGGCCATGGGCATGATGACTTTCATTTCACGCGTCCGTAGCGATCCTTGAGCCGTACCACGTCGTCGAGCTCGGGCGTCGAGGCCTCGAGCAGATCGCTGACGGTGACGGCTTCAAATTGGTGGACCAGTTTGGGTGGAATGTGGAATGCTTCGCCCTCGCGCACGCGGCGCTCGATCAGGGTCTCACCGTGCTGGAGCCGCAAAATGATCTCGCCCCGCAGCACGTAGATCGACTCGTCCTTCTTGTTGTGATATTGCAGCGACAGCACGTGGCCCGGCTCGATGTGCAGGATCTTGCCGACGTAGCGCTCGGCCTTCGCCCAAATGATCTCATGACCCCACGGCTTGTCGACCCGATAGGGGATATCGCTCACGCGAGTCTCAGTTTGAGGGACGACGGCAGCGTCACACATGCCGTCACGCATACACCGCAGCCGACGCAGCCTTCCGGTTTTAATACCGGATGGCCGCGGGTATCAAGCGCGAGGGCCTTTTCGCCGATCGGGCAGGCGCGCGCGCACACCCCGCACTCCGCTCCCTGGAACGTGATGCAGCGCTCGGGATCGAGCTCGAGGATCCCCATGTGAATCTCGGACCAGGGAGTGGGGATTAGGGCTCCGGTTTCACACGCATTTGCGCAGGGCATGTCCTCACAGGCAATGCAGGCCTGGGACGCTGGATCGAGGTACGGCGTGCCGGTCGCGAGCCCGCCGCCATTCGCCGGCATCTTCAGGATCGCGTGCACGGGACAGACGTCGATGCAGTCGCCACAGCGCGTGCACGCCGCGACGAACGCCACCTCCGGCGCCGCGCCGGGCGGCCGGAACCAGCGCTTCGGCGCCACTCGGCTTTCGGCATGCTCCACGACCTGGTGGAGCAGCTTGCCGAACGTTTCCTGGAAGAACGCGCGTCGGTCAGACATTAGAAACTCGGTTCCAAACTAATCTGCCACCTGAAGTGCAAGCGCCCGTCCGTCGCCGCTTCGTGGATGTCGGCAGCGTAGTCCCAACGGTTGACGACCAAGGGCATCTCGAACCGCATAGTCCACGAAAGGTCGTTGATCCGGTGCCCGGTGATAATGCCCACTCCTCCGTCGTACAGCGTCGTATAGCTGGAGCTCGTGGCGGATGGGACCGCCTGCGAATCGACCACACCCGCGTCGGCGAAGGCCTCGAGCGACACGTCACGCAAGAATCCCTGCCGCCGGCGGAAGATCGACTTCGTCCCTTCCAAGTTGAGCGCGACGGCCCAGCGGCCGCCGAGGTCGGGGCGGAAACCGCGCAGGTTGGCGTCGCCCGGCGCGTGGTAATGGAAGTCGGGCCGCACGAACAGCGCGCCGCGGCTGCGCAGCAGCGGATTCGTGAACGTCTCGTACGGGTCGGCGCCGGAGACCATGACGCGACGCTGTAGCGGCGGCGCGTTCTGGGCAATGTAGCCGCCGGCAAAAGCCCTAGCGCCGAAGGTCGTCTTGAAGATGAAAGGCATCCGCACGCTGACTTCGCCCGTGGGACGCGCAAACACCTCGACGTCATAGCGACTGTTGGTCGAGATCCCGGCGCCCGGATTGCGATACAGGAGCCCGAGCCGGGCGCCGAGCCGGCCGCGCCACACCTGATTGTTGCCCGCGCCGCTGCGCTTGACCACCGACGCCCACGGCTCGAATTCGACCGTGCCGGCGTTGTCCCACAGCGTGCGATCGACATAGCCCAGCTCGCTCACCGCCATCCAGATCGCGTCGAAGCCAGCGTGTTTGTCGGTGTTCGTGCCCTGGCGCTCGTTGAGCGCGCGATCGGCGTGCAGCGCCACGCCCGAGCGGCCTTCGACCCACCACCCCGCGATGCTGCTCTCCGTGCGCGGCATGGGATGATCGATTGGATTGCCGAACTTCGCGTAGATCCCGATGCGGTACTTGGTCTCGGGACCCGGCGCGTCGGGGGGCGAGCCGAACGCGTACGACAGCAGCGACAGATTCTTGTTGAAGCGGCCCAGGTAATTCGAGCGGCTGCGGATCGCGCCGTTCCAACCGCCGAAATCGTTGTACCAGGCGAGCGGCAACAGCTGCTGCACGATGCCGTCCCGCCGCGATTCGTTCTTGGTGGGATTGTCGAAGTGCGTGACGGTCTTGGTGCGAGACTTGAAGAAACCGTGAGGCTCGAGGTTGTTCGTCGCATTATAGTCATGCGCCCGCAGCCGCGGATCGAGCACGAGCCGGCCCGGCTTCTTCGCGCTCACGAATTCCACCCGCTCCTGCTGCGGCTGGCCGCTCGCGCGCGCGTAGATCGCATCCTTGTCGCCGATCTCGACGGGCATGAAGCCGTCGCCGAGACGATCGATGACGACGGTTGTCCGCCATCTGTTGTCAGTGGTCTGTTTGCGCTTCACTTCCTTGATTCGGTAATCGATCAGCGGCGTGCCGTGCAGCCACTGCGCGAACAGCCACTTCAGATCCGTCTTCGAGACTTCTTCGGCGACCTCACGCAATGCGGTCTCGTCCACATGCTTCAGACGCCAGCGCGCGTAGTAGGTGCGCAGGATCTTGAGCATCGTTTCGTCGCCCACGACGTAGCGCAGCTGCTCCAAAAACAGCTCGCCCTTCGTGTAAATCATCGTGTTGTAGGTGTTGAAATCGCGGAACTCGTTGCTGACCATCGACACCGGCTGGCTCCAGCGGTCGATATCCCACTCGAGCATCCATGGCTCGATGTCCGCATACCCGGATTGGCCGCCCGTGGCCTCGACGAACCAGTCGCTCTGGAAGCTCGTGAAGCCTTCGTCGATCCAGCCCTCGCGCCACTCGTTGTTCGCGAGGATGCCCATCGTGTAGTTGTGGCCCAGCTCGTGGACGATGAGCCCCTGACTCGCGCTGCCGTCCATGATCATCATCGGGAATTCGGTGCCGCCGCCCTCGATGCGGTGCACGTTCGTGATCTGCGGCCAGGCGAATTTGCCGTACAGCGTGTCGAGCCAGGCGAGCGCCGTTTCGGTGCGCTGGACCGCGATCCCCTTCCCCCACGTTGCGCTGTCGCCGGGCTGGTACAGCACACGGACGACCACGTTCTTGAACCGTCCCTGCTCGTATCGGTACTGCGGATTCAGTGAGAGGGCGAAGTGGTGCACCGAATCCGCGTAGAACCGGACGCATTTGCGGCCTGGACTTCCACAGGAGCTATCGGCTATCGGATACCGGCTATCGGGGACACGCCCGATACCCGATAGCCGGTACCAATTACGCTGGTATTCGACAGGCGTGCCCGGGTTCGCATTCGCGCGTTCCCAACCTGGATCTCCTTCGATGGGTACGCCTGTTGCCCCAATGACCTGGTCCGCCGCGACATTGAGGACCACGTCGTACCGGGCGAACTCCCCATAGAACTCGCCCGCCGGATACAGCGGATGATCCTCCCAGCCGTACTTGTCATACACGACCACTTTCGGATACCACTGCGCAAAGTCGAACCGCCGGCCCTGCCTTCCCTGGCGGCGCGGCAGTGTGGAGGGTCGAGCCTGCCAGTCGATGTCGGCGACGAGCGAGTCTCCGGGCGCGAGCGGCCTCGTCAGACGCCAGTGCGCGATCGTCGAATCGGGCGCATACGGGTAGTCCGGCTTCCCCGCCACGCCCATCACCGTCGCGCTCGTGATTCGTTCGAACGCGTAATCGGGGTCCTGCATGTGCTGAAAGCGCACGCGGCCTTCGGCCGAGTCGGTCGCGGCCCAGCGCGAGCCGGGGCGGAAAGCGTTCAGGTATTGATGGACGTAAAAGTCGCGCAGCGTATCGGGCGACTGATTGACGTAGTGGATCCGCGCCTTCCCGGTGAGCACCCCGCTGGGCTCATCGAGCGACGCGGTAATGTCGTAGGCGACGCGCTGCTGCCAGTACGTCGAATCCTGAGCGGCAATCAATAGAAGAAGAAGCGCGAGCATGGGCTGGGGAATCTCGCGTCTTTTTGGGCCCGCTCGCAAGGAAAGGGCGCCGGTTTGCGCGCCGGCGCTGCCACAATGGTCCTCCCCAATGTCCAGGAGGACACATGTTGAACCGTAGTTGCATCGCGGCGCTGCTCGTTCTCGCAGCGTGCTCTGACCGGACCGTGACATCGACGGCAGCTGAGCCTGCCCTGAGCGAAGCGAAGGGGTTGGACGGTAGGACGGTAGGTCCGCCCGTCGAGTTGGCGCAGATGGTCGCGAAGGGTCTCAAGAACCCCGCGTTCCGGGCGTACATCAAGGCGCAGCTCGACGCGTCGCCCTATCGCGAGCACAAGCTCGAGTTCGAGCGATTCCTGACGGCGAACAGCGCTCACGCGCTCAGGCAAATCGCCGGCGAGAACGGCGGCGACGCGGAGCTCGTCACGCGGGCCGCGAAGCAGGCGATCGCGCTCGAGGTCTACTTCCCCGTTCCCGAGCACGCCAAGGCGTGGACGGGCGACGAGAAGGTGCTCGTCGCGACGGCGCTCAAGGATGACGACCCGCCCGTGGCATTCGACGTCGAGGGCCGGCGGCAGCTGCTCGATCCCAAAACGCCGCCCGCCTCGCCGGTGCTCGCGCTGGTGCCGGTCGAGACCGACTTCTCCATCACACCCGCGCGGCAAACCTGTTTCGAGGACTGTGGGGGAAACCCTATCGCGCCCCCTCCTGCTCCACCGGCACCCGGACTGTATATGTCCAAGAGCCATTTCGTCCAGGACTTTGAAGGCTGGTTGAAAGGCTCCCCCGAATTTGAGGTGCACATCCTGGGGCAGAAGGGACAGACCGATTCGCTGACCGACTACCAGTGCGCTGGAGAACACGCGGGTGGGCCTTACACGTTCGATCAGAACAATCTCGACTGGTCCGGCAGTGTCCTGCTGTTTTCCAAGAATCAGCTGGATCAGTACAACGCCGCGCACCCGAATCAAAACGTGCGCGCGTTCGTGGTCGAGGACGATGACACGGCATGCCAAATCAGGACCGACACAGACCGCTTTCAGCGCGTGATTACGTACGTCGACAGTCTCTACAATCACCTCACCTCGGGGAATGATTCGAGTAACGTGTTCAAGAAGTATTACGCGTATGCGCGGACGGGCTTCAACATCTGGCGCGCGCTCGCCTCGTTCATCAAGAGCAACGATGAGTTGGTCGGCACCGCCGTGGACGACGATATCGTCGGGGCCTTCTATCCCGGCTACAACTGGTTTGTGAAGGGCGAAAACAACATCACCAACGGCTGGATCAACCTGGTCATGAACTGAAGCAGGGAGCGTGACATGCGCTTGCTCGTAATGGGTTCACTCGTGATGACGTGCGTGGCGGTGCCGTTGGCGGGTCAATGGCACATTGGGCTCGAGCTCATGAACACCTACTATCGCGGCACCGCCGTCGATACGAGCGGCAATCCCCATGCTCGCCCCGGCAATGCGGCCATGCCCACACTGCATCTCGACACGCGAGTCCAGAGCGTTCGTGTCGCCCTGCGCATGTCGTACGGAAAGCCCGGGCTGAGCCTGACGGGACAAGGAGTCACGATCACCGATCGATCGAGCGACGAGTTGTTTGAGTGGACGGGAACGGTCGGTTTCCGGGTGGGAGGGATTGGGCCGAGCGGAGCGATCGTCGTAGATCTTGGGCCCACCCTCCACCTGTGGAAGTCGACGCCTGAGACGCGGACGCGCGTCGGCGGACTGTTGGCCGGCACGTACGAATGGCCGGTGAGCGAGCGTTTCAGCGGCGCCATACGAATCGAGAGCATCCTGTCGAAATCGTGGTTCGACGAAACAGACCTGCCGCCGGAGTACCGGCGGCAGGCCACGTGGCGATACGGCTGGGGTGTGGGACTGCGCTACCAGCTTTAAGGCGTCGGCCGCTCCTCGCGCGGCGGCACGATCGCCTGCCCAATCGTGTTGGCGTCGGTCCCGAACCAGATCGACTTGCTCGCGGCATCCCAGTACATGTGGCGAATCGTGCCGCCACCACTCGGCACTGCCGTCGGCTCGGAGAACTTCAGCGTCTTGGTATCGAATGACACGAACTGATTGGGCCGAGAGGTCTGCACGACCCACACGCGATCGTCGTCGTCCTTCGCCATGCCGTACGGCCGTGACTCCGCCCCGCCCGGCAGCGGAAACTCGTCGAACTTGCCCGACGCGGGATCGTAGCGGCCGAGCACCCCGCGCGCGTAGTCGCCGTAATAGATCTTGTCGTTGGACGTGATCTCGATCCGGCGCGGCCGCGCGTCGGCATTCGGCAACACGATTTCGCGCAGCTGCATCGTGGCGGGATCGACCGTCGCGATCTTGTTCGTGCCGAACAACACGATCCACGGCCGGCCCTTCGAGTCGAGCTTGATCCCGTACGGACGCGCGTTGGGCGTCGGGACCTTGATGAGCTCCACCTTTCCCGTTCCAACCGACAACCTTCCAACCGCATTTCCGCCCTGCGCGGTGAACCAGATGTCGCCGTTGCGATCGAAGATCAACGTGTGCGGGTCCTTCACCATCGGATCGGGCATCGGATAGCGCTTCCACGTCCCGGTGGCGGGATCGAGGCTGCCGATGTGCCCCGCGAGATTGCCGGCGTACCAGATCACGCCCTTCTTGTCCACGATCAGGTTGTGCGGGCCCACCATTTCGCCGTTGGGGAACTCGTAGCGCTTGAACTCACCGGTGCGGGGATCGAGCTGGCCGATATAGTTGCCGGCCTGGCCGCAGAAATAGATGCGCCCCGTCGTCTGATCGACGAACGGATCGCGCGGGCGGCTGTCGCCCCACGGCACAGGCCATTCTTTGATGACAGGGGGTTTGTCGGCGAGCGGCGCGGCGGCCATTGCCAGTAACGTGAACGGTACGAAGCCCTTCATGGATCCTCCGCAGAAGCGTGTTTTGACATTATCCATTCGACGATCACTCCAGCTAACGATCCCTTGAGCTCTTCCGCAAGGATCGGTGCGCTGCTGCGATCCCGGCTGTAGGCCCCCAACGCCGCGAACGCTCCGCCGGCCAGATTGCGCTGGGCCTCCGCTGCGGCTTCCTGCGCGGCGAACAACTGCTTCGTCGCCTCACTATCGGGGAGATATCCGAGCGCGCTCGCGGTGCCAAGGAGCGGACCGGCGAGATAAGGAACGAAAGGATCATGGCCGTCTCGCGCGGCTACGCTCGCGACGAGTGAGCTAAGAAAAGACGGTCGTTGCAAGGTGTCCCACGCCATCCCCACGAGACGGATCACGGCCTGCATTGCGCTGTCCTCGGTGGCCGATCGCGTCCGCACCGAGAATACGATCGGCGCCGACTCAAGCACGTCGTTCCCACGCAGGTTGGTCGTGAAGACGGCGGTAAACTCGTATTGCCCGGGCGGAAGGTTACGTCCACCGAAGTACAAGTCACGTAGCTCCGCGGCAGGCAAGCCCCAGAATTCCTGCATCACCAACACGTCGTATTCGTGACGGCCTGGCGGCACCGGCTGACCTTTGTACGCGGGCGGATAGGCGTAGTCAACGACGACACCGCCCTCGGGCATGAGCGTGCCATCCGAGCGCCGTAAATCGCCCCGCAGATTCCACGACGCTCGGTTGAATGGCAGAGTCCAGGCAGTGTCCGGTCCGAGGCTCGCCAAATCGAACACGACGTACAGCGGCTCGCCCTCGAAGAATTCAGACTTCCCGAGGTGGACCGTGAGCTGCAGTTGTGATTTTGGAGCGACTGCGCTGTTGCAGCCGAGGGACCAGAGAACGGCACACAGCAAAAGGGGTGCGCGCATCTTACCAGAGATTGTTACACTCCTACTCGCCGGTCAGCATCCTTCGCTGCAACGCCGTCAATCGCCGGCGCACCGAGCCATCGTAAATGCGATCGCCCACCCTTATGACGACCCCACCGAGAATCCTTGGATCGGCTCTGAAAAAGGCCCGCACTTCGCGCCCCAGCGCCTTCGCGAGCCGCTCCACGACCTGCTTCTGGCCACGCGCGTCGACTTCCTGCGCCAGCGTGATCCCGGCGTGCACGCGGCCGTGCTTCTCATCTAACAGCGTCTGATACTGCTGCGCTATCTCGGCGAGCAGCCCCTGGCGCCCGCGCCGCACCACCGCTTGCAGAAACCGGACGAACTCGCGCGGCGCCTCGCCCTTCAGCGCGCGCTCGAGAATCTGGCCCTTCACCGTCTTGGACACGCGCGGCGAGTCGAGCGTGATCGCGATGCGCTCGTCCGCCTGGATGGCCCCGGCCACGGCGTCCAGCACATCGCCGTACTGGGGGCTCGCGGCAAAGAGGGCTTCGGCGTAGTTGCGCGCGATGGTGATGCTTTTCACCGCTGCTGCTCCGGCTTGCCGAGGCTGTCCAGGAAGTCGGCCACCAGCTTGCGGTTGGCGTCCGTATCGAGGTTGGCCTCGATCACGCGCGACGCCGCGGCGATCGACAGCTCCACCGCCTCCCGCCGCAGCGCGAGAATCGCCTTCTCTTTCTCGGCGTCGATATCCTTGCGCGCGCGGGTCAGCAACGCGTCGTACTCCTCGCGCGCCTTCGCCAGCAAGGTCTCGCGCTCCTTCTGCGAGATCGTCTTCGCCTTCGCCAGGATGTCCTGCGCCTCGTTGCGCGCCGCGGCGATCTGCTTCTTGTGCTCCTCGAGCAGCCGCTGCGCCTCGGCGTTCGCCTTCTGGGCGTCCTCGAGCTGCTTCTGAATCCCGCGCTCGCGCTCCTCCACCATCTTGACGAGCGAGGGATAGCCCAGCCGGTACAGGATGCCGAGCAGGATCACGAAGATGATGACGGTCCAGATGATCACGCCGCCGTTGATGTCGAACGGGGACGCGACGTGAGCGCCGGCCTCCTCCTGCAACAGCGCGAGCAGGAACAGCATCTACTTGATCAGCTTGAACAGCAGCGCGAACACGAGCGCGGCGAGCGTGGCGCCTTCGATCAGCGCCGCGGTCAGAATCATCGCGCCGCGGATGTCGGCCGAGGCTTCCGGCTGGCGCGCGATCGCTTCGACGGCCTGCCCGCCGATGCGGCCGATGCCGAGTCCGGCGCCGATGAGCGCCAGGCCCATGCCGATGCCGGCACCGAGCAGGGCGTTGTTGTTGAGCGCCATCTTGACGACGTCGCCCGCGGGTTCCTGGAGCAGCGCGAGGAGCATGTGCATTGGGGTTCCTCTAATGTTCGTGTTGCATGAGTCCGATGAAGACGGACGTGAGAAGCGCAAAGATATAGGCCTGCAGGAACGCGACCAGCAGCTCGAGACACATCATGAACAGCACGAACGCGACCGTGCCGGCGGCGATGAACCAGCTCGCGAACAGAAAGATCAGGCCGAGCAGCGACAGAATCACGAAGTGGCCGGCGGTCATGTTCGCGAACAACCGCAGGCACAGCGCGAACGGCTTCACGATTTTGCCGATCAGCTCGACCGGCGTCATGATGATCGCCATCGCGACCGCGCCGAAGCCGGTCATGCCGGCGGGCACCATCACGATCGTCTTGATGTAGCCCTTCGCGCCGAGCGCGAAGAACCCGGAGATCTCGATCACGAGAAACGAGATCAGCGCGAGTGCGCCCGTGACGGCGAGATTGCCGGTCGGCGTCGCGCCCCAGGGGAAGAGGCCGAGCAGGTTGCAGTACAGAATGAAGAAGAACTGCGTCACGATCAGCGGCGCGAACTTCGCGCCGCCGTGGCCGATGTTGGCGATTGCGACGTCGTTGCGCACGAACAGCACGATCGCCTCGACCGCCGCACCGAACCCGTTCGGCGCTTTGCCCTGGCGATGCCGCCGGTCCACGCGCCGGCCCGCGATCCAGAGCGTGAGAAACACCAGCAGCGCGGCGAAGATCATGAACACGACGTGCTTGGTGGGCGAGACGTCGATGTGCGTGCCCGGAATGAGCCAGCCCTCGGGGAGATGAATCTCTTTCCCGAACGGCAGCTCGATCACATGGCTGTCGGCCGTGTGCTCGAGGATCATGCTTCCGATATCGGGCGATTGCATCACCTGAGAAACCTCGTCTCCAGAAACAGGAGCGGCAACAGCACTCCGATATAGCCCAGCAATGCCGGCACCGGTGGGACCGACGCGGGATGCGTGATCGTCCACCCCGCCACCACCAGCAGCCCTACGAACCGGATCGCCATTCCCCCGAGCCACCGCGCCATGAATTCAGGGTTCGGCGCGCGCATTTTCGGCTTGAGCAGCAGTATCGCCGACACCTGGGCCACCAGCGCGACGCCCCCGCCGAACAGCAGGGCTGTCACTTCGTATCCGACTTCACCCGGTAGTAAATGCGCATAAAGCCCGCGAATCCGCCCACAAACGCCCCGATGATCGCGAACAGGGGCCGCATATGTACCCAGCCATCCACGAACCAGCCGGCGGCGCCGAACAGCAGAATGGCGATGACGAACGTGAGCGCCATCCCGAAGTACTCGTAGCCCTGGCCGTAGCCACGGGCACCGCTGTTTTTTTGCTCGGGAGTCATGTTGCGCCGGGAAACCTAGACGCTTGTGAAATTTTTCGCAAGCAAAGTGCTAACACCGCAACCCTATGTGGCGCTTGTGTGTAGAGTATGATTAGCTTCGCTATGACCGTGAACCCTTCCCGTCCCTCGTCCCCTGCTTCGGGCGACGTCGAGCTGCTCGAACGGCTCGCCGCCGCGCGCAAAGACCTGCTCGCGCAGGTCGCGCAGCGCATCGTCGGACAAAAAGAGGTGCTCGACGGGATCCTCACCGCAATCTTCTCTGGCGGCCACGCGCTGCTCGTCGGCGTCCCCGGCCTCGCCAAAACATTGATGGTCCAGACGCTCGCCGAAACGCTCGATCTCGGCTTCTCGCGCATTCAGTTCACGCCGGACCTGATGCCGTCCGACATCACCGGCACCGAAATCATCGAAGAAGACCTGGCGACCGGCAAGCGCGCCTTCCGCTTTGTGCGCGGGCCGGTCTTCGCCAACATCGTGCTCGCCGACGAAGTCAATCGCACGCCGCCCAAGACGCAAGCGGCCCTGCTGCAGGCGATGCAGGAGCACGAGGTCAGCGCCGCCGGCCAGACGCATTCGCTGCCCTCGCCGTTCTTCGTGCTCGCGACGCAAAACCCGATCGAGCAGGAAGGCACCTATCCCCTGCCCGAGGCGCAGCTCGACCGGTTCATGTTCGAGCTGCGGGTGAACTACCCGTCGCAAGAGGAAGAAGAGGCGATCGTCACCTCCACGACCGGCGACTCGCTCGGCGACGTGCGCTCGGTGCTGACAGCCGAGGACGTGCTGGCGATGCAGCACCTGGTGCGGCGGATTCCGGTGTCGCAGGCGCTGGTCAAAGCAGCCGTGACCCTGGTGCGCCTCACGCGGCCCGTGGAAGAAGAGGCGTCCCCCTTCATTAAAGAGTACATCTCCTGGGGCGCCGGGCCGCGGGCCTCGCAGTACCTCGTGCTCGGCGCCAAGGCGCGCGCGGCGCTGGACGGCCGGCCGATGGCGGACGAAGATGATCTCCGCCTCGTCGCACCCACCGTGCTCACGCACCGCATCGTGATC
>DATMZX010000204.1:0-14130 GCA_035573235.1 Gemmatimonadales bacterium | reverse complement strand
ACGAATCGCTGCCCGAGGTCAACCTCCCGCTGATCATGCCGGACGACGTCCCAGCGACTGCGGGGAGGGCATCGAGGTCCATTCCCGCTCCGCCGCCCGTTCCAGTTCCGCCGCCCGCGCCTGTGCCGCCACCGCGTGCGTCGGGCGGTGTGCCCGCGGCGGTGGCGTTGTCCGATGACGACGGCGCCGCCGACACGGCCACGCTGTCGAAGGCCGAGCCGGTCGTCACGGAGACGATGGCCGAGTTGTATCTGAAACAGGGTCATTCCCAGGATGCGCTGCGCGTCTATCAGGCATTGCTCGCGCAGCGGCCCAACGATGCCAAGCTGAAGGCGAAAGTCGCGCAGCTGGCGGGTGGGGCCGCGCCCAAAAAGGGTTCCGGAGTCTCGGCACAGGCGTTCCTGAAGGGCATCTGGTCAGGCCGTGGTGCGAAGCCCCCCGCGGAGCCGCAGGGCACACTCGCGGCCGCGTTCGATGTGGCCGAGCCGGCGTCCGCCGCGCCCGCCTCGTTCGGCGAGCCATCGCATCCAGCGCAGGACCATATCTCGCTCGACACCGTGTTCGGCGATGAAGGTTCGTCGCCGCCGGCGACGTCGACGCCACCCGCTCCTGAATCGCCGAATGCTTCAGAAGGCTCGAAGACCGGCGGCTTTTCGTTCGACGAGTTCTTTGCGGGCGGCAAGCCCGAGGCCGAGAAGCCGCCCGAGAGCTCGGCCAAGACGCCGGGCGGCAGTCGCACGTCGGGGCGGACCCAGCGGCCGCCGGAGGATGAGGCCGACGCCGATCAGTTCCAGCAGTGGTTGAAGAAGCTCAAGTCCTAGTGTCTCCCCACATCGCGGTGTTGAACGGCCCCAATCTGAATCTGTTGGGTGAGCGCGAGCCTGAGATCTACGGTCGCGCGAGTCTCGCCGACATCGAGCGCACCACGCGCGAGCGGGCGCGCGCGCTCGGCGTCGAGTGCACGTGGATTCAGACCAATCACGAGGGCGAGCTGGTCGAGGCGATTCAGGGGCTCAAAGGTCCGCCGCGCGCCGACGGGGCAGTGATCAACGCGGCGGCATTCACGCACACCAGCCTGGCCGTGCGGGACGCCTTGCTGGCCGTGCGCGTGCCGTTTGTCGAAGTGCATCTCTCCAACATTTTCGGACGCGAGCCTGAGCGGAGAAAGTCGCTGCTCGCGGATCTGGCGGTCGGTGTAGTGACGGGGTTCGGCGCCGAAAGCTATCGCCTGGGGCTGGAGGGGCTTGTCTCCTACCTCGGGCGCCGATAGGCGTCCCAAGCGGCAGGCCGCGCTCGCGGCGCTGCTCGAACCGGAAGCGCTCGACGCGCTGCTCGTCACGTCGCGACCCAACATCCGCTACCTGACGGGATTCAGTGGATCGGCCGGCGTGGCGGTGGCGACGAAGAGCGGCGTGCTCGTGGTAACCGACTTTCGGTATGACGAGCAGGCGCGCCAGGAATGCGGGGCCGTCGCGCGTGTCGAGATCGATGGCACGAGCGTCTGGGACCGGCTCTTCAAAGAGCTGCCGACGCTCGGCGCGCTGGACACGATCGGGTTCGAGCCGCACGCGGTGACGGTCAAGGAAGCCGAGCGGTTCTCGACCGGACCCGGAAGCTCCTGGCATTGGAAAGCGGCGGGCGAGCTTGTGGAGCGGTTGCGGGTGCGCAAGGACGCCGGTGAGATCAGATCCATTCGCGCCGCCGCGGAGCTGGCCACGGGATCGCTGCGAGAGACGCTGGCGAGCGTGCGTCCGGGGCAGACGGAGCTGGAGATCGCCAGCGTCCTCGAGGGCGCGCTGCGCCGCCACGGGAGCGAGGGCCACCCGTTTCCGACGATCGTCGCGAGCGGACCCCGTAGCGCGCTGCCGCATGCGCACACCAGCACGCGCACGGTGGCGGCTGGCGAGTGGCTGCTGATAGACTTTGGCGCGGTCGTCGACGGCTATTGCGCCGACGTCACGCGCACCGTGGTCGTGGGAAAGCGCGCCGATGAAGGACAGCGCGCGCTGTACAGTCTGGTGCAGGAGGCGCAGCGGCGCGCGCGCGAGGGCGTGCGCGCGGGAATGAGCGGCAAGGACGCCGATGCGCTCGCGCGCGAACCGATCGAAGCGCGCGGATTCGGCGCCGCGTTCGGGCACTCGACGGGTCACGGTCTCGGGCTCGAAGTGCATGAAGCGCCGCGCCTCTCGCGCACCGCGGCCGATCCATTGCCCGAGGACGCGGTGGTGACCATCGAGCCGGGCGTGTACGTGACGGGACGCGGCGGCGTGCGGATCGAGGACGATGTGCATTTGTCGGCGGAGGGTCCGGTGTTGCTGAGCGACGGCTGCACCGACCTCGTGGAACTGGTGTAGGGCCTGCGGGGGGGTATCTTCTCGGTATGAAGCTCGACATCATCGCGCAGATCGTGCAGATCCTGAAAGATGCCCCGGACGTGGGGGCAATCGAGATCCGCCGCGGTCTTTTCGGGGCCTGGTCGTCTGTCCGAGTGTCCAAGGCCGGACACGGCAATAGCGTGGGAGGGGGGCACATCGTCGTTTCGCAGCCGGGAGCCCCGGCAGGCGCCCCGGCGCCGCTGTCAGCCCAGGCCGCCAGTCCCCAAGCCCCAGCCCCCGGTCCCCAGCTCAGTGAGATCAAGTCACCGATGGTGGGCACCTTCTATCAGTCTCCGGAGCCCGCCGCGCAGCCCTACGTGAAGGTCGGCAGTCGCGTGAATGTCGGTCAGGTGGTCTGCATCATCGAAGCCATGAAGATCATGAACGAGATCGAATCCGAGGTTTCTGGCGTGGTCCGCGAGGTCGTCGCTCAAAACGCGCAGCCGGTGGAATTCGGCCAGGTCCTTTTCCGGGTGGATCCGCATGGGTGAGGCGACACAGAGCAATCTGCCGGCATTCAATTTCAAACAAGCGATAACGCAGATGGTGCAACGCAACGGCTCCGACCTGCTGCTGAAGGTGGGCCGGCCGGCGACCATTCGCGTCAACGGCGAGCTGCTGGCGCTCGAGACGGCGCCGCTCAAGCCGGAAGAGCTCAAATCGCTCGCCGAGCAGATCATGACGCCGCGGCAGGTCAAGGAGTTCGCCGAGCACAAGGAGGCGGACTTCGCGATCGGCGTGCCCGGGGTCGGCCGGTTCCGCACCAACGTCTACCAGCAGCGCGGCACGGTGGCGTTCGCGTTTCGCGCGATTCCGTACGAAGTGAAGCAGATTCGCGAGCTGAACCTGCCGCCGGTGCTGGAAGAGATCGCGTTGAAGCCGCGCGGCCTCGTGCTCGTCACCGGGGTGACGGGGTCGGGGAAATCGACGGCGCTGGCAGCGATGATCAACCACGTCAACACCAACCAGCGCGTCAACATCATCACCATCGAAGACCCGATCGAGTTCCTGCATCGCGATCAGCAGTCCAACATCTCGCAGCGCGAGGTGGGGAACGACACCCTGTCGTTCAACTCGGCGCTGCGGCACGTGCTGCGCCAGGACCCCGATTTGATTCTGATCGGCGAAATCCGCGACATGGAGACGCTGGATACGGCGCTCAAGGCGGCGGACACGGGGCACATGGTCTTTTCGACCCTGCACACCACCGATGCCACCCAGTCGATTCAGCGCGTGATCTCGTTTTTCCCGCCGCACCAGCACGACGAAATCCGCCACCTGCTCTCGACGGCGCTCCAGGCCATTGTTTCGCTGCGACTCGTGCCGCGCAAAGACGGCCGCGGCCGCGTGCCCGCCGCCGAAGTGCTGATCAACACCGCGGCGGTGGCGGACAACATCCGCGACCTGTCGAAACAGCTCAACATTCCCGACTTGATCGCGGAAGGGTCGATCCAGTACGGGATGCAGAGCTTCGACCAGTCGCTGTTCCACTGGTACCAGCAGGGCGTGATCAGCTACGAGAGCGCGATCTTCTATGCGACGAATCCGAGCGAGTTCGCCCTCAAGGTCTCCGGCGTCGATTCATCGGGGAACAAGCTGGGCGCCGCCGATACCGGGATCGAGCTGACGCCCTAATGTTCAAGAAAGTGCTGATCGCGAACCGCGGGGAAATCGCCCTGCGGGTGATCCGCGCGTGTAAGGAGCTGGGCGTCGAAACCGTCGCCGTGTACTCGGAGGCGGACCGGGAATCGCTGCACGTGCGGTTTGCCGACGACGACGTCTGCATCGGCCGCGCCCCCAGTCGCGACAGCTACCTCAACATTCCCCGCCTCATCGCCGCCGCCGAAATCACCGGCGCGGACGCGATCCATCCGGGATACGGATTCCTCGCCGAAAACGCCGAATTCGCCGAGAAAGTCGGCGCGTCCAACATCGTCTTCATCGGGCCGACGCCCGATCAGATCCGCCAGATGGGCGACAAGGCGGTGGCGCGCACCCTCGCGAAAGAGCAGGGCGTCCCGACGGTTCCGGGCTCGCCAGGACCGGTCGAATCGGCCGACACGGGCCAGGAAATCGCTGCCCAGATCGGCTTCCCGGTGATCATCAAGGCGGCGGCGGGCGGCGGCGGCAAAGGCATGCGCGTCGCCAACGACCCCGACCAGTTCGCCCAGTCGTTCACCCTCGCCAAGCAGGAGGCGCTGGCCGCGTTCAATTCCGACGAGGTCTACATCGAGAAGTACCTCGCCCGGCCGCGGCACATCGAGATCCAGATCATGGGCGATACGCACGGGAAGGTGATGCACCTGTGCGAGCGCGACTGCTCGGTGCAACGCCGCCACCAAAAACTCGTAGAGGAAGCGCCGTCCCCGGCCGTCGATCAGACGCTGCGGCAGGATATCGGCGACGCGGCCGTGAAACTCGCCTCGGCGATCGGCTACGTCGGGGCAGGGACGATCGAGTTCCTGCTCGACTCGGACGGCTCCTTCTACTTTATGGAGATGAATACGCGGATCCAGGTGGAGCATCCGGTGACGGAGATGTGCACCAACTTCGACCTGGTGAAGGAGCAGATCTCGGTCGCCGCCGGCGCGCCGCTCTCGCTGGTCATGAACGGCAACCGGCTGCGCGGGCATGCGATCGAGTGCCGCGTGAACGCCGAGGACCCGAGCCGCAACTTCCAGCCGTCGCCGGGACTGATCACCGCGTATCACCCGCCCGGTGGCCCGGGCGTGCGTGTGGATACGCACATCTACGCCGGTTACACGGTGCCGCCCTACTACGACTCCCTGCTGGCCAAGGTGATCGTGCACGGCAACACCCGGACCGAGGCGCTCGCCCGTATGCGCCAGGCGCTCGATTCTTTTATCATTGAAGGCGTGACCACGACGATCCCGTTCCTGGGCCGGGTCATGCGCCACCCGGACTTCGTCGCGGGCAAGATCGACACGAAATTCCTCGAGCGCGAGCCGCAGCTACTCAAAGATCAGACATGAAGATCGACGTCTACTTCACCCCACTCGGCCTCGCCGCAGGCGATCTCGCGGGCCGAGCGGTGGTCGTCATTGATGTGCTGCGCGCCACGAGCACGATCGTGAGCGCGCTCGCCGCGGGCGCGAAGGCGATCGTCCCGGCCGCGAGCTCGGAGGAAGTGGTGCGCCTCACCACGAACCTCGAGAAGAACGGGATCGTGCTCGCCGGCGAGCGGCGGCTGCTCAAGATCGAGGGGTTCAATCTGGGCAATTCCCCCCGCGAAATGACGAAGGAGAGCGTGGGCGGAAAGACGGTGTTCCTCGCGACGACCAACGGCACGCCGGCGTTGCTTGCGGCGCAGGGTGGCGATCCGATCCTGGTCGCCGCGGCGCTCAACTTCAGCGCTGTCGCCGAGCGTGCGCGGACTCTCTTCAACGAGCGCTCGGATCTGGTGATCGTGTGCGCGGGACGGGACAAGCAGTTCGCGCTCGAGGATGCCTATACCGCCGGCCGGCTCATCAAGGCCGTCAAGAAAGGTGTGCCACCCAAGAAGCTGATGCTGAACGATGCCGCGCAGGTCTCCCTCGATTTGGCCGCCCAGCAGGGCGGCTGGCTCGACGCGCTCGGCGCCAGCGCCGCGGCGCGCCAGCTCGATGAGGCGGGCATGGGCGACGACGTGAAGTTCTGCGCCAACCCCGACCGCGTCGCGATCGTCCCCGTGTACGCCGACCGGCGCATCGCCGCATGAATCCAAAAGCACGCCCGGAGCTCCTGGGAATCGCGGCGCTGCTCGTGGGGCTGTTCCTCGGTCTGACGCTGCTGCCCGTGGGGCTGACCGGCAGCTGGGGACGGACGATCGGCGGCATGTTGTGGCAATTGTTCGGACTCGGGGCCGTGGTCCTGCCGGTCCTCGGCATCGGCTGGGCGCTCGCGGCATTCGAGCGCCTGGGCGCGCTGTCCTGGGGCCGCGCGGCGTCGCTCGGTGCTGGATTGATCCTGCTCGTCCCGTACGGGATCGCGGTCGCGATTGGTCCCGCATTTCCTGCCGACTACGCGAACTGGACGCGCACGGAGCGGCTGGTTGGCTTGTTTCCGGGCTTTCTCGCGAACGGGGTGCAGGGGGCGATCGGGACGGCGGGCGCGGTCCTGGTCGGCCTGTTTGCGCTGTCTGCCCTCGGGGTTTTCACCGTGGGGTGGCATCCGTTGACACTGCTCAGACAACGGGAAGGGGGAAGCGGGAAGGGGGAAGGGGAGAAGCCGATCGCACGAGCGAAGATCGCAGCGCGCGAGCGAATCGACGATGAAGATGTACCCGTCCCCCTTCCCGCTTCCCGCGTCCCCAAGGAGCGAAAGTCGAAGCCCGCTCCCCCACCCAAACCCGCCCCACCCCCGCCGCCGGGTTCGCTCATCCCCCCGATCGAGTTGTTGACCGAGGGGCCGGGAGCGGTGGAAGACGCCGACGCCGCGCAGATCGAAGACATGGGGCGGCGGCTCGTGGCCACGCTCGAGACCTTTCGCGTTGGCGCGCAGATCATAAACCGCACCGTCGGGCCGGTGGTCACGCGGTTCGAGCTCGAGCCGGGACGCGGCGTCAAGGTCGGGCGCGTGTCGGCGCTCGCCGACGATCTCGCGCTCGCGATGCGCGCGCAGTCGCTGCGCATCGTGGCGCCGATTCCCGGCAAGGCGGCGATCGGGATCGAGGTGCCGAATCCCACGGCGCGGCTCGTGCACGCGCGCGAGCTGATCGACACGGCTGAGTTCCGCCGCTCCTCGCGCGTGCTGCCGGTCGTCCTGGGACGCAACATCGAAGGCGATGAAGTCGTCGACGACCTCACCAAGATGCCGCACCTGCTGATCGCGGGCGCGACCGGCTCAGGGAAATCGGTGTGCATCAACGCGATCATCACGAGCCTCATCTACGCGCACGGGCCCGACAAGCTGAAGCTGCTGATGATCGATCCGAAAATGGTCGAGCTGTCGATGTACAGCGCGCTGCCGCACCTCGGCCTGCCCGTCGTGACGAGCCATCACAAGGCGGCGCACGTGCTGAAGTGGGCGGTGTGGGAAATGGAGCGCCGCTACAAGCTGCTGCACGCGAACCACGCGCGGAACATCATCGACTTCAACAAGAAAGTCGAAGCCAAGACGCCCCTCAAAGGACCGCGCGAGACGCTGGCGACGCAGGCGGGCATTCAGAAGGAGCTGCCGTTCGACGGCACGTATAGCGACGGGATTCTTCCCTACATCGTGCTGATCGTCGACGAGCTCGCGGACCTGATGCTCACCGTCCAGGGCGAGATCGAGACCCCGCTCGCGGTGCTGGCGCAGAAGGCGCGGGCGATCGGCATTCATCTGATTCTGGCGACACAGCGCCCCTCGGTGAACGTGATCACCGGTTTGATCAAGGCGAATTTCCCCTGCCGCATCGCGTTCCGTGTCTCGGCCAAGGTCGACAGCCGCACCATTCTCGATCAGAACGGCGCGGAGACGTTGCTCGGCAACGGCGACATGCTGTTCCTGCCGCCCGGCAAGAGCGAATCGGTGCGAGTGCAGGGCGCGTTCATTTCGACGGACGAGACCGAGCGCCTGATGGAGTGGTACAAAGCGCATGCGCCGGCCGCCGTGGCGACGCCGGGAACGTCGATCGACGAGCAGGTCGCGGCGCTCGAAAAGGCGGAGAAGGAAGGGGACGGGGGAAGTGGGACGGGGGACGGGGAAGCGGCGGAGCGGGATCCGCTGTTCCGGCAGGCGGCGGAGGTATGCATCCAGAACCAGCTAGGATCTACTTCGCTCCTCCAACGGCGGATGAGCATCGGCTACGGGCGCGCCGCGCGCATCATCGATCAACTCGAGCTCGCCGGCGTGCTCGGTCCCGCCAACGGCTCCAAGCCGCGAGATGTGCTGGTAGGTCTGGAAGAACTCGACGAGCTGGTCGGACCGGAGGGCGCAAATTCGAGCAGTTAGGGGCCCCGAGTCCATCCCGCCGCGCTACAGATTAGTGCATCCGATGGACTAGTCCTCGCGTCCAGTCTTAATCCAAAAGTCCCCCCCCTTATCTAATCCCCATTTCCACCTGCTGAGCGATGTTCCCACTCCCGATCTCACCCTAGGTTCACCCTCGCAGCACTCTTCCGTGCCGTTTGCAATGGACCCCTGAGGAAACACATGCCACCTGCTTCTTTGGTAGCTCTTTCGGAGTCCCCGAAGTCCGCGATGGCGTCGAGCGTGCGGGTACGCGTCGCGCTCACAACCGAGGCCGATGTGCGGCTCGCCAGCGAGCAGGGTCGGAAGCTCGCTTCCAGCCTCGGCTTTTCCCCAACCGATGTCACCGTCATCGCCGCCGCCATCGCGGAGGTCGCCCGCAACATCGTCCAGTACGCGCAGCACGGCGACATCCTGCTGCACCTGATCCGCAGGCCAAATAGTCAGGGTCTCGGCATCGTGGCTCGTGACCGCGGTCCGGGGATTGGCGATGTGGAGCAGGCGATTCGGGATGGGAAGGGATTAGGTCTCGCCACCACGCGCCGGCTGATGGACGAGTTTCGGATCCGGTCCGCGCCGGGCCGAGGCACCACCGTCACCATGCGCAAGTGGACGACGCAGTGCCGGCAAGTCGAGCGAGCGGGTGCGCGGCGGGATGGACATGCGGGAATGCGGGAGGTGAGATGATCACCGCTCCGATCGAGACGTTCGCGCCCGCCAACGGGAATGGGAATGGGAACGGCAACGGCCATGAGGCCGCGGTCGAGAACCGCGTGGAGCAATACCTCAAGTCCGCGCGGGTGCTCGGCGTCGGCGGCGATGCTTCGCTGTTCCGCGAGCTGTCCCGCTGCATCGAGCAGTCGGGCGCAACGCTCGAGCGCAGCGTGGACGAGGCTTCCACGTTGCAGGCCCTGGCGCATGGCGGATGGGACGCCATCGTGACGGTGCTCGACCAGGACGCCGATGTGCAGCTCGAGTGGTGGGAAGAAGTGCTGCCCCGTCTTGCGGTCCGCCCCCGCATGATTGCGGTTGCGCCCGCGCCGTCCATGAGCCTCGCGCTGCGCGCGACGGAGCTGGGTGTCTCCGCCGTTCTGCCGTTGCCGCTCGAGCGCGACCAGCTGCGGGCGACGCTGAATCGCGTGTTGGCGGCCGCCGCTGAGACGCCGATCCCGCTGCCGACCGTCACGGCGGTCACGGTGGGTCCGTATCAGATCGTGTCTCAAAGCGCCGCGATGGTGGATGTGTACCGCACGATCGCGCACGTGGCGCCGAGCACGGCCACGGTGCTGATCCAGGGCGAGTCGGGCACCGGCAAGGAGCTCGTCGCGCGCGCGGTTCACGCGCACGGCCCGCGCAGCGCTCGCGCATTCGTCGCGGTCAACTGTGCCGCGATCCCCGAAAATCTGCTCGAGAGCGAGCTGTTCGGACACGAGAAGGGCGCCTTCACCGGTGCCGTTGCGCGCAAAATCGGGCGCTTCGAGCGCGCGAGCGGCGGTACGCTGTTCCTCGACGAAATCGGCGACATGAGCCTCGTGTTGCAGAGCAAGATTCTCCGCGCGATTCAGGAGCGCGAGGTCGAGCGCGTGGGGGGCGGGGATCCGATCCCCGTCGATGTACGTCTCATCGCCGCCACCAACAGGGATCTCAAGCAGATGATCGCGGAGGGGAAATTCCGCGAAGATCTGTACTATCGTCTCGCCGTCGTCACGATCAAGCTGCCGCAGCTCGTGGCGCGCGGTGACGATCTCATGCTGCTCGCCGCGTATTTCATGCATGAGTTCTCCAAGCAATACGGCAAGCGCGTGGTCGCGATCTCCGATCGCGCCATCGGCTTGCTGCGCGCGCACCCCTGGGTGGGGAACGTGCGTGAGCTGCGCAACGTGATCGAGCGCGCCGTGCTGCTGTCCGAAGGCGAGGCGTTGCGGTCCGTCGACCTGCCGGAGGAGTGGCTGGCCGTCGCGCCGCACAACGAAGCGGTGACGTCGGGACCGCTCGCGACGTTGCAGGAGGCGGAGGCGCGGCACATCTCCCAGGTGCTGTCACATACGCGCGGCCAGATCGGCGAGGCGGCGCAGATCCTCGGCGTGCACCGCAACACCCTGGCTCGCAAAATCAAGGAATACCACCTCTAGGCACTAGTTTTGGGCTACAAAAAGGAGGCCCTGCCCCACGGCAGGGCCTCTTGTGGTCTAGTCCCTTGGTGTGCCTTCCGATCTAACCTGTTGCGGGCAAGGGGTTAGGCGGCTGTTTGTCTTCTGAGCCAAAATCCCGTGGTATGGCGCGCTTTCTGCACCACCCCGTGCGATCGCCCTGCAAACGCCAACCACGAGGGAGTGGGACAGTGAGCTACACGCGCGCCGCGACCGGAGTGACCCCGAAGCAGGCTATCCCGCCGTTGTGTTCCGCTGTGCCGATCGCTCCGGCAAAACCGCTGCGCGTGGAACAGGCGTTACGCCTGCTCCCGGACGTCGAAGATCTTGCTCCGCTGCGCGGGTTTGTGGTCGCGCGCGCCTCGAGCCGGGGAGCCGATGGCTGGGTCGGTGCGGAGCCCAATCGGACCATCGGGAAACGCACGCTCGATCCTGCCGCGCTCCGCGCCGAGGTCCCCGAGGTGCTCAGCCGAGTCACCAGCCGCGCGGCCATCCTGTACGATGCCGCGGTCGATGCGCTCGAATCGGAGCAGAATGGCGACCTGTCGCAGGCCGTCCGCGCGCTGATTCGCGCGGGAGAGTTCGAGGAGCGGGGCGTGCGCCATACGCAGGCGTACGCCTGGTACCGCCAGGCCCTTGGCATCGCCGAACAGCTCCACGATCGCCGGCCGGAGATGGAGACGCTGGCTCACCTCGGCCGGCTGGCCGCGACGCGTGGGTTTCTGGATGATGGCGCGCGCGCGTATCAACGCAGCCTCGCCTTGGCCGAGGCCGGGTCGGATCACGAGCGGGCGGCGGCCGCCTGCCAGGGACTGGGAAATGTCGTCCTGGCGCAAGCAGAGTGGAGAGGGGCTGAGGCATGGTTCGAGCGCGGCCTGCAGTACGCCGGAAACAACCCTGAGATGGCGGCCGGGCTCTGGCTGGGCCTCGGCGAGACGGCGCTGCGCAGCGGGCAAGCAGGGATCGCCGAGCAGCATCTCGCGCGCGCGCTCGATTGTTCCGAAGCGGCGAGCGACAATGCCGGCATTATTCGCACGCTGCTGGCGCGCGGTCGCATGCAGGCGAAGCAGACCCGCTTTACCGAAGCGCTGTCGAGTTATCGAAGGGCGCTGAACCGCTTGCCATCGACGCATGCCGATCCGCTGCTGGAGCTGTCGATCCATCTGCGGTTGGCGGAGCTCTATCTGGATTTGGGCCGCACGCTGGACGCAGAAGATGAGGCGCGCTGTGCCGAGGACATCGCTACGGCGCACCATCTTCCCGCAACCCTGGCGCGAGTCTACATGATCATGGGCAAGCTGCGCGGGAAACAGCGTGACGAAAACGGCTTTGTGTTCTTCGAGCAGGCTATCGAGCTCTGCCGGACCGGGGATCCCGCGCGGCGGCTCGAGGCCGACGTGTATGCCGAGTACGCGCACTTCCGGATGACGATGGGCGATCGGACCGAGGCGCAGGCGTACCTCGAGCGCGCCCGCGAGCTGCTCGAGCCGTTCGGCGACGAAGTCGCTCGCGCGCGAATTGACGACGAGCTGAGAGAACTAGTGGCAGCTGGCGCTGCCGGAGTCGGTGAAGGTTGAACCCTTCACCGGAACGAATTTCCAGTCGTAGCGGTCAGGATAGAGTGTCAGCTTGAGAACGCCGCGAGTCCCGCTGTTGCGCACTTCGCTGTTCGGCGCGGGACTCACGATCGCGTAGGCTGTAGCCCCGCCGGTTCCCACCACGAATTCCCGCATCCCGTGCGCCACGTCGAGCTGGCCGTCGGCGTTCTGCGGCGCGAATCGTTCGTACAAATGATCGTGACCCACGACCACCAGGTCGACCCCGCCATCGTACAACGCCTTCCAAACCGACTGCATGATCGCCGCGCTGCCATGCGGCCCCGAGCTGAAGCGGGGATGATGCCAGATCGCCACGGTGCAGCGCGGTGAGTGGGCCGCGAGATCGGCGCGCAGCCAGGTTTCCTGCGGCGATCCCGTGCCGACGTTGAGGTTGCTGTTGACGACGATCACGTGCCAGGCGCCGAGGTCATAGCTGTAGTAACCCTTGCCGGTATCTCCCGCCGCAGCCCCGAAGTACCCGAAGTATCCCGGCGCCCCCGGCGTCAAATACTCGTGATTGCCCGCCGCCGGCCGTGTGCGTGCTTTGTGCCGGCCCCACGACGGCGCGTAGCAGGTCGTGTACTCGACCGCCGTGCCATTCTCGTAGGCGTTGTCTCCCGCCGTAAAAACCGTTCCCGGAATCGAATCGAGAAGCTTGGCCGTGGCTTCGTCTCCACTGCTCGCGCACGACGCGATATCACCCGCGCCCACCAGCGTCACCGACGCGGGGCGAGCTCCGACGGTCACGGCGGCGCTCCCCCTCTCGTCCCCAACCGTCGCTTCAATCGTCGCTGAGCCGGTGCCGACCCCACGTACCAGCCCGGACTGATCGACCGTCGCCGCGTCGGAGTTGGAGCTGCGCCAGACCGGGGCAGCGGGGAGGGTGTCGCCATTGCGATCGGTGAGGACTGCCCGGAATTGTTGCGAGGCATCCACCCACAGACTTGCACCGCTCGGCGAGACGGTAAGGGTGCCGTTGTCGACGGCGACTGTGATCGAGACGGATGCCGTTTCACCTTGAGCGCTCACCTGGATTGTGGCCGTGCCCTCGCTCAGGGCACGCACCACGCCGTTCGCGTCCACCGATGCGACGGCAGGGCGGTCGCTGGTCCACGTCAGGGGCGCGTTCACAGTGGCGCCGTTCTGATCGCGAAGTGTCGCGGAAAGCTGCTCGGTATCGTCCACGAACAGACTCGCGGTCGTGGGCGAGACGGTCAGATGCAGCCCCGCATCGGTAATCGACTGCGGGCACGCCCCGAGCACGACGATCGCGATGATCACGAGCGCGCGCAGCGCGTACTTGGGCGATCGAGCGATCGACAAAGAGGCTGAATTCAGACGGCTGATCCCTCCAAAAACACAGGCGAAGAGCGGGAGGCGGCGATGAAACCGCGACCTCCGAGGTGGTTTCCCCGGCGCTCTCACTGAGCTACTCCCGCGAGACGCCCCCCCTTACGCAGGAAGTGCGCCAATCACCCTTAAGGGGTTCTACCTAATTCCTTCCCCGAGTTTGGATTAATCCGCTTGTGCCATCCGAGCTAACCCATATGTTGAGACCGTCGGATGTGAGCCCTCCCGAGCGTGGTCTTCTGACCTAGGGCGAACCCTCCCCCGACTAATTCAAAGTACGATCAGCACTAAGCATGACCTGAAAGCCCAAGGGCTGTAGCTAGCCCTTTTGCCGAAAGGAGTTAGGTCTCATGAAGACGGGATTTAAGCTTTCGCACCGGTTGGCTCGTGGGTTCTGGATGGTTGGAGCGGCCGTCACGCTTGCAGCGTGCGCGGGGGAATCACTCACCGATCCTAGCGATCCAGGCACTTCCACCAAGCCCGTCAGCACCATCTCCATTTCTCCTCAGACTGCGAACGTCGACCTCAACGGCACGACGCAGTTGACGGTCGTCCTGCGCGACGAGAACGGCACGGCATTGTCCGGCCGCGCGATCACGTGGACGACGACCGCCGCGAGCATCGCGACCGTGACGTCCGCGGGCGTTGTGGCAGGTGCCGATACGGGGACCGCGACGATCAAGGCATCGAGCGAGGGGAAGTCCG
>DATMZX010000203.1:0-15529 GCA_035573235.1 Gemmatimonadales bacterium | reverse complement strand
TCGCGCCGAAGATGGCCAGCACCAGCGCGCCATGGACGTACGTGAACCCGCCGAAGTGAACGATGAAGAAGGGGACGAGGAACAGTTTGGCCGCCCAGAACACCGGCTGGCTCGGTTTGGCGCTCAGCATCTTGAGCACGTTGAACCCGCCGATCACCACGTTCTCGAGCCAGTAAATCAGGATCAGGGGTAACACCGTCCAGCCGAGGAACAGCACCCCGACGATCGGGACGGCGTTGGCGCAGAGCAGCACGATCAGCGAGGGGCTCACGCTCTAGTATAGGAAAAACCGATCCAAACCACAGCCGGTCGGCCGGAGTCCTAGCAACATGAAAACGACCATCGCTCTTCTCGCCACGCTCGCCCTTGCGCCGACGCCGCATCCGGCGCTCAAGCCGGTCATCAATTACACGCTGCGGGTCGACAGCACCGACCTCACTGGTTGGGATGTCGAAGTACGGCTGCGCACGGTCAGCGACACGTTCCGGCTCGCCATGGCCGCGCATCAGGAGTACGACGACCATTTCTTCCGAAACGTCAGGAACTTCGCGGTGGAACCGACGTCGGCGCTCGTCACGCGCGTCGACAGCTCGGTCTGGCAAGTCGTCACGCCGAAAGGGGACGTGCGCGTCCGGTATCGCATCGCCGTGCCGGTGGAGCAGCTGCCCCGCGCGGCGTGGCGGCCGTTCCTCACGCCGACCGGCGGTCTGCTGGGCGGGCCGCACGCGTTCATGTACCTGATCGGCGCGGAACGGATGCCGGTGACGGTGACGCTCGAGCTGCCCGGATCGTGGCGCGTCGCGACCGGACTCGCGCGCACGCGTGATCCCAAGGTTTTCAGTGCCGCGAATGCGGCGGCGTTGATGGAATCGCCGGTACTCGCCGGGCAGATCCGGGAGTGGCGCTTCGTCGAGCACGGCGTGCCGCATCGGATCGTGTACTGGCCGCTTCCCAATGCGACACCGTTCGACACGCTCGCGTTCGTTTCGGGAATTCAACGCGTGGTCGCGCAGGTGTTCGCGCTGTTCGGCCGCGCGCCGTATGGCGAGTACACGTTCCAGTTTCAGGACGGTGCCGATGGCGCGCTCGAGCACACGAGCTCCGTCAGTCTCGGCGCGCGCAGCGAGAACCTGGCACGCAATCCCAACGATGCGATCGAAGAGACCGCCCACGAGTTCTTCCACACCTGGAACCTGCTCGCGATCAAGCCGGCCGAGTATCGGGACATCGATTACCGCACCCAGCCGCCGATCTCGAGTCTCTGGGTCAGCGAAGGGTGGACGATTCTCTACGCCGACCGGCTGCTGCGCCGCGCCGGCATTCCGGTGCAGGACTCGACGCCGACCGCGCATGTCGAGCGGCTGCTGTCGCGCTATCTCTTCAACCCCGCGTACGCGCGCTTCTCCGCGGAAGCCATCAGTCGTGTCGCCTATAACGCCGAGCCGGGCGCGCTGGGCGATTACAGCGCGAGCACGCATCTGCAGGGGGAGGTGCTCGGCACGATGCTCGACTTCGTCATCCGCGATGCCACGCGCGGTCGTCGATCGCTGGATGACGTCATGCGCCTGTTGTTCGATCGCAGCGCGACCAGCCGCATGGACGGGCGGGCGGTGGAGCAGGCGGTGGAAGAGGTGTGCGGCTGCGACGTGACGCCGTTCTTCGACGCATACGTGCGCGGCGCCGCGCCGCTCGACTACAACCGCTACCTCGCGCTCGATGGGCTCCGCGCCGCGGTGACGTGGGCGCCCGCCGTCAACAACGGCGAGCCGGAACGGGATCTGCGCATCTACGGCTGGGAGGCGAACGACGGCAGCCTCAGGCTCGTGATCTCGAATCCGGCGAGCGCCTGGGGCAGGGCGGGGCTGCACAGTCGCGACCGTCTGATCTCCCTGAACGGCACGACCGTCAACACGTGGAGCGACCTTCGGGCGCAGCTGCTCCGGCTCCAGATGGGGGATACCGTGCGGGTCGAAGTCGAGCGGGCGGGCGGGCGGTATGCCGCCAACGTGGTCGTCGCCGGATTCGAGCGGCCGACGGTGCGAATTGAACGGCGCGAGCAGCCTTGAGGGAACGTGTCGGGCTGGGCATTGTACTGGCATTATGCGCACACACATTCTGCTCGCGGCCGCGCTCTGCGCCGCCGCGCCCCTTGCTGCTCAAGACACCAGCAAGACGACATTGACGCTCGATTTCGGGCTCGTGAACGCCACCGGAAACTCGGAGTTCACGAGCATGAACCTCGGTGAGAAGGCCACGTGGACGAAGGGTCGCTGGGGCCTGTCGCAAACCGGGAAGGTGCTGTTCGGCGAAACGGACAACGTGCGTACGACGGAATCGTACGATTTCAATGTGCGCGGCGACCGTGGACTCTCGGCTCGCGTCGGTGTGTTCGCGTACGTGGCCTACCAGCGCGATCCATTCGCCGGCCTGGCGTCGCGCTGGAGCGGGGGGCCGGGTGTGGCGCTGGGTCTGGTCCGCGCCACACGCGATACGCTGAATCTGGAGGGGTCGCTCACCGAGCAGAGCGAGCGCACCACGGCGGGAATCGATCGCACCTTCGGCGCGACGCGCACGGCGGCCGCGTACAAGCACACGTTCTCGAGCAAGGCTTCGTTCGCGCAGACGCTCGAGTGGCTCGCCAATCTCAAGACGTCGGCGGACTACCGGCTGAACTCCGAAACGGCGCTCGTGGCGCCGCTCTCGAGCAAGATCGGGCTGCGCCTGTCCTATCTGATTCGTTTCGACAACCAGCCGGAGCCGACGTTCAAAAAGACCGACCGGATCCTGACGACCGGGGTGCAGATCGCGCTATAGCGAGCGCCGCGGCTTGGTGCGGCAGTCGACGTGCTCCCACTTGCGCGTCGTCGGGTCGCGCCGCGCATTCCGGTCGAATGGGTCGACGGGGCGATGACACTTCGGGCACATGAAGGGTCCTTTGGGAGGCTCGAGCGGCTCCGGCTCCGGTGCTTTCTGCTCTGCGGTCATGCCGATGAGTAATCGCCCCGTTGTTTTGCCGTCAATTCTTCCGCGTCACCGGTCGGATTAGACCGCGGAGGCTCGGGGGCGAGCCCGCCGGGGATGATGCTCTTCGGACCATACTTTCCACGCACACGATCGACGGCGCGGGCGAGCCCGCGATCCCGTTCAGTCTCGGTCGAGTCGAGCAGCGCGAGCTGATCGCGGTCTTCCACCCTGGTGAGGTGCGATAAGCGCACGCCGACAAGACGCGCCGGCACGCGTCGGTCGTTGCGAAGCTTGGTGAGGAGCGCCCGCGCGACTCGCAGAATCGCGCGATCGGACACGACGGGTTCGGGCAGGGTCCGCTGCGTCGCGCGCGTGGTGAAGTCCCAGTCGCGCAGTCGTACCGCGACGGTGCGTGCCGTGAGCCCCTCGGCGCGCATGTCGGACGCCGCGCGCGTCACCAGGCGCAGCAATTCGCGCTCGATCTCCTCGTCGCTCGCCAGATCTTTGCCGAACGTCTCATCGCGGCTGATGCCCTTGTTCATCACGCGATGCGCCACCGTGTGGTCGTCGCTGCCGTGCACCCGGCTCCATAGCCAGGCCGCCTCGCGCTTGCTCATCCATTGCTCGAGCGCCGCGCGATCCAGTTTCAGCACGTCTTCCACCCGGATCAGCCCGCGGGTTGCGAGTCGTTCCTGGAACTTGGGACCGACGAGGGGAATCTCGGCGAGCGTGCAGGTGCGCAGGAACGCTTCTTCGGCGCCGGGCTCGATGATCACCACGCCTTCGCCGCCGCTGCTCGGTTTGGCGCGGTCGACCGCCATTTTCGCGATCAGCTTGTTCGTGCCGCCGCCGATCGAGAGCGTGAGTCCCGTCGCCGCGCGCACGCGTTCCCGGATTCGTTGCGCGGTGTGCGCGAGCGACTCGTGATGGTAGATCCCGTCGGTGCCGGTCATGTCGAGGTACCACTCGTCGACACTCGCGCCTTCGACGACCGGCGTGAATTCCTGAAGCACCTCCCGGATCTCGCGGCTTTTTTCCCAGCACTGCTTGAAGGGGACGGGGACGCAGGTGGCGTCGGGGCAGAGGCGCAGCGCGCGGGCGATCGGCATGGCGGAGCGGACGCCGAACTTGCGGACCTCGTATGAGGCGGAGCAGACGACGCCGCGGCTTTCGCGCGAGCCGCCGACGATCAGCAGCTTGGCTTTGCCGGCGCCTTCCGGATCGATGGCGCGCGCGACGGCGACATAAAACGCGTCGGCATCCGCGAGGAGAATTCGACGCACGCTCCCGAACATATCCCGAAGTTGGGTTTGGGGCTAGCTCCAGACCGACGCCTTCTTGGCCCAAGCCGTATCGCGATAGCGCTGTTTGAACGTCTCGCCGGTCTGTTTGAGCGCGGCCGGATCGCCCGTCGCCTTGTACTTCGCCGCCCCGGTCCAATACAGCGCCTCCGCAGCGGCTTCCGACTCGGGGAGCTGCTCTACGATCGCGCGATAGCGCCGCTCCGCTTCCGCAAACTGCTGCTGGTTGAACGCCATCCGCGCCCAGCCCAGCATCAGCTGAGCCAGAAAGTCGTCCGCGGGCAGGAACCCCTCGATCCGGTGGTGCTCGGTGCCGTTGGCATCGAGCACGAGAATCGTCGGTGTCCATGGCGCCTGGTAACGCTCGCTGTACTGCTTGAAATCGTTCGGGTTTTGCTTCACGTGCGCGCGCGCGGCGATGAAGTTCTCGTTGACGAAGCGCACCACTCGCGTCTCGGGCCACACCTCGGCATCCAGCCGAGCGCAACCACTTCACATCGGCGCGGCGCTGAAATCCAGGAGGAGGGGTTTGCGCTGCTGCTTCGCGTCCTCGAACGCCTTATCCACATCGTAACGGAAGTCGATTTTCATTGGTCTCTCCGGTGTCTTTTGTACTACCCTGATTCGGCTATTATTCCCGCCACTATGGGAAAAGGCACAATCGGCATACTGACCGGCGGCGGCGACGTCCCGGGGCTTAATCCTGCCATTCGCGCCATCACGATCCGCGCCCTCCGCGATGGTTACAAGGTCGTCGGCATCCGGCACGGCTGGGGCGGGCTCGTGGACTACTCGAGGGAGCAGGGCGCTGACAACGCGGACTCCGTTCTCCCGCTGAGCGAAGCGATCGTGAACCGCGCCGGCCGCACGGGGGGCACCTTCCTGCACACCTCGCGCACGCGGCCGAGCCATCTGCCCAAAGAGCGCGTGCCGGCGCATCTCGCCGGCTCCTACACCGAGAAGGTCAACGACATGACCAAGGATGTGCTGAAGAACCTCGAGCACATCGGCGTGGACGTTCTGATCCCGATCGGTGGTGACGACACGTTGAGTTACGGCAAGCGCCTGAATGACGAAGGCGTGCACGTGGTCGCCATTCCAAAGACGATGGACAACGACGTCTACGGCACCGACTACTGCATCGGCTTCAGCACCTGCGTCACGCGCACGATCGAGCTGACGCACCGGCTGCGTACCTCGGCCGGCTCGCACGAGCGGTTTCTGGTGATCGAAGTGTTCGGGCGCTACGCCGGCTTCACGGCGCTGCTGCCGACGATGGCGGGCGCCGCCGACCGTTGCGTGATCCCCGAGTATCCCGTGGAAGTCGAGCATCTCGCCGAGCTGCTCACGGCGGACCGCAATCGCAACCCGAGCCGCTATTCGGTCGTGCTCGTGTCCGAGGGCTCGACGCTCACCGCGCACGAAGGCATGAGCTTCGAGGGCGAAGAGACCGACATGTACGGCCACCGCAAGCTCGGCGGCATCGGCGACCGCATCGGCGCCGCGCTGAAAGACGCGTCCTCCAAGCACAACAAGGGTCGCAAGGTCGACGTCGTGAACCAGCGGCTCGGCTACCTCGTCCGGTCCGGCGATCCCGACGCGCTCGATTCGATCGTGCCGATGGCGTTCGGCAACCTCGCGCTCGATCTCGTCAACAAGAAGCAGTACGGCCGGCTGGTCAGCATTCACCGCGGCTTCTACGACAGCGTGCCGCTCGCGAGCGTGACGTCCGAGAAGAAGGTCGTGGATGTCTCGAAGTACTACAACACCGACCGGCTGCGGCCGATCTATCAATTCGACGGCGCACCGCTGTTCATCATGACGAGCGACTGGAAGACGCCGCGCCCCGATTGATCAACGTCGGGCTCGTCGGCTTCGGCTTCGCGGGCAAGGTCTTTCATGCCCCCGTCATTCGCGCGGTCGACGGCATGCGCCTCGCGGCGATCGTGCAGCGCCACGGCCCGCCGGATCCGCTCTACACAGACGTCGAGTTCGTCCGTAGCGTCGACGAGCTGCTGCAGCGGCCGCTCGACGTCGTCGTCGTCGCGACGCCCAACACGTCCCACCATCCGATCGCCAGGCAGTGCCTGCTCGCCGGCCGGCACGTCGTGGTCGACAAGCCGTTCACCACCACCATGGCGGAAGCCGAAGATCTGGTGGAGACCGCGGCGCGCCAGCAGCGGATCGTGACGGTGTATCAGGACCGCCGCTACACCGGTGATTTCCAGACCGTTTACAAAGTCGTAACGGAAGGCGCGGTCGGCCGCGTCGTGACCTACGAGTCGCACTTCGACCGCTTCCGCCCCGAGCGCAAGCCGAACGCCTGGCGCGAGGAGCAGCTGCCGGGCTCCGGCGTGTGGTTCGATATCGGTCCGCACCTGTTCGATCAGGCGCTGCTCCTGTTCGGGATTCCCGACGCGATCGGCGCCGACATCCGCATCGAGCGCCAAGTCGCCGCGATCGATGACGCGTTCGATGTGACTTTACATTACGCGAACATGCGCGCCGTGCTCCGCGCCTCTATGATGGCTCAGCCAATCGGGCCGACCTGGATCGTGCACGGCACCAACGGCACGTTCATGAAGTACGGCATGGATCCGCAGGAGGCGGCGCTCAAAGAAGGCCGCACGCCCACAGAGCCCGCTTGGGATACCGAACCGCCGGAATTGTTCGGCAAACTCATCTCGCCGGAGGGTATGCGCGTGGTCCCGACGCTCCGTTCGAGCTTCTCGCAGTACTACGAAAACATCCGCGACGTCCTGCTCGGGAAAGCGACGCTGGCCGTGACGCCGGAGTGGTCGCTGGACGTCATGCGTGGTTTGTTACTGGCACTCGAGAGTAGCCGGCAACGACGCGTTCTGGCGTGGCCCGCATGAACAGGGCCTGGCGGCTCGTGCTCACCGGCGGCGGCGTGGTCGGCACGCTGGACATCGTGTACGCCTGCGTGTTCTGGGCGATCAAGCGCGGCGTGTCGCCGGTGCGCATTCTGCAGCGGGTTGCCGCCGGCTGGCTCGGCGAGGCAAGCATGACCGCGGGTTGGGCGAGCGCGGCGCTGGGGTTCGCGAGCCAATACCTCATCGCGATTTCGATGGCGGTGACGTACTACCTGGTGGCGCAACGATGGAAGGCGCTGTGGGAACGGCCCGTCCTGTACGGCACGGCCTACGGGCTGCTGCTGTACGGGATCATGAACTACGTCGTCGTGCCGCTCTCGCGTGCGGGGGCGGGGAACAAGGATCCACTGTGGGTCGGCATGAGCATCGGCGTCCACATGTTCCTGATCGGATTGCCGATCGCGTTGTACACGCGCCGCGCGGTGCTCGCCGATCTCAGAAGGCCGATTCCCGCCGCCGGAGCTGTCTGACCCAAAGCCTCCCACAGCGTATTTTGGGGGCATGTCCAATCGACCATATCTGCTGAGCGAAGCGACGTGGAAGAGCGTCCGCAACACGCGCTACGACGTCGCGGTGCTGCCGTGGGGCGCAACCGAGGCGCACAACTACCATCTGCCGTACGGCACCGACAACATCGAGACCGAAGCGATCGCGGCGCGCGCTGCCGAGCGCGCGTGGCAGCAGGGCGCGAAAGCGGTGGTACTCCCCAACGTGCCGTTCGGCGTGAACACCGGCCAGCTCGACATTCCGCTGTGCATCAACATGAACCCCAGTACGCAGGCCCTGGTGTTGCGCGACGTCGCGAGTGCGCTCGCGGGACAGGGCATTCCCAAACTCGTGGTGCTGAACGGTCACGGCGGGAACGACTTCCGGCAGATGATCCGCGAGCTCCAGGCGCAGGTCTCGATCTTCCTCTGCACGATCAGCTGGTTCAAGGTGGTCGACCCGAAGGAATTCTTTTCTGATCTGGGCGATCACGGCGGGGAGCTCGAGACCAGCGTGATGATGCACGTCGCACCCGATCACGTGCTGCCCTTGTCGGAAGCGGGCTCCGGTGCGGCGAAGCGCTTCAAGATTCCGGGATTTCGCGAAGGATGGGCCTGGGCACCGCGAAAATGGACCGAGGTGACGGCCGATACCGGCGTGGGAAACCCGGCGAAGGCAACGGCAGAGAAGGGAAAGCGCTACGTGGAGACCGTCACCGCAAAGATCGCGGACTTCCTCGTAGAGCTTGCCCGCGCGGACACGAGCAAGCTCTACGAGTGAAACTCCGAGCTCAGAGCATCACTGACCACTCGCGGGTTGATCAGTGAGCCAGCGCGCGAACCAGGCCGCCACTTCCTTATAGAAGAAGCGGCTGTTCTCGCCCTTCAGAATCCAGTGGTTCTCATCGGGCCAGACGATGAGCCGGCTCGGCACCTGCTGGCGCTGCAACGCGGTCCAGAATTCGAGCGCGTTGTTCATCGGAACGCGGAAATCGCGTTCCCCCACCGACACCAGCACGGGTGTGTGCAGGTTCTTGGCATGCTGCATCGGGCTCTGGGCGTGCCACAATTCCTTGCCTTCCCACGGCGGCCCGCCGATCGTGCGCTCGCGGTCGTAGTTGAAATCGCTCGTCCCCCACTGCGACTCGAGGTCCCACAGGCCGGCGTGGCTCACGAGCGCGCGATAGCGCGTCGTGGTCGCGGCGAGCCAGTTGGTCAGATGCCCGCCGTAGCTCGCGCCGCCGGCAATCTGCTTTGTGGCATCGATGAAGCGGTAGCGCGCTATGGCTGAGTCGGCGGCTTCGTTGATGTCGTTGGCCGGCCCCTCGAGCGGATCGAACTGGATGTCCTGCGAGAATTGCTCGCCATAGCCGGTCGAGCCGCGATAGTCGGTCATCAGCACGACGTAGCCGGGCGCGCCGAGCAGGTGCGGATTCCAGCGCAGGCCAAAGTTGTCCGTCCACATGTTCGCCGCCCCGCCGTGAATCAGGACGAACAGCGGGTAGTGACGGGTCGAGTCGAACGCGGGCGGCAGCGCGACGAATGAGTGAATGCGCTTGCCGCTCTTGGCGGTGAACCAGAACTCGCGCAGCGGCTGCCAATCGATCTTCGCCGCGCGATCCGTGTTGAACCTGGTGAGGACGGTCCACTTCCCCGTCGCTGGATCGATCCGCACGATCTCCGGCGGATTCGTCGCGCTCTCCCACACGCCGGCCAGCGCGGCGGCCTTTGCGGTTCCCGCGACCTGCAGCGCGCTGAACGTGCCGCTCGTCATGGACCCGACCTCGCGCTCGCCGCCGGTCGCCGACCGGAACAGCCGCTGACGTCCCGCGTCCTCGGCCAGGAAATACACGGCCTTGTTGTCCGGGGCGACCGTGAAGCTGCCCACCGAGTGATTCGCGCCGCCGGCGACGCCCTGCGCCGTCTTACTCCCGGCGAGCGGCCAGGCCCACGATACGAGCCGGCGGTTGTTGAAGGTCTTGTCGTTCGACGGCGTCATCCCGGCATACAGCGTCTTGCCGTCGCCGCTGAACTCCGGACTGCCGTAATCGGCGCCTTCGGTCAGGCGCTGCGGCTCTCCACCCTTGGCGCTCACCAGCCATAGCGATTGCACGACGTCTGCATGCGCCCAGTCGGTGCGATTGTTGGTCGCCGTAAAGACGACCGCGCTCCCGTCAGGCGTCCACGCGGCCGAGAGATCGTCGCCGCTGGTACCGAGCTGTCCGCCGAATCCGACGCCCCCTGCGAGCTGGGTACCCGCGAGCAGGCTCGTAGCCTTGGCGCCTGGCTCGAGCGGCTGAACGAACAGGCCCGGCTTGCGATCGTCGAGCCAGCGGTCCCAGAGCCTGATCGGCGAATTGTCATAGACGCGCGCGTTGTACTTGCGCGCCTTGCGCTCCGCGGCGGCGGCGCGGTTGGCCGAGTCGGTCGTTGCGCCCGGGTAGACCATGCTCGAGAACAGGATCGCCTTCCCGTCAGGGCGCCACAGCGGATTGGACGCGCCGGTCGAAAGGCTCGTCACGCGCTGCGCTTCACCGCCGCTGCTCAAATCGAGCACGTAGACCTGCGCGACGTCATCGCCCTCGCGCCGCGCGCTGAACGCGATGCGCCGGCTGTCGCGGCTCCAGTCCACGCCGCTCTCGCCGCCCTTGGTATTCGTCAGCCGGCGTGGCTCGGCGCTGCCGTCGAGCGGCACCACCCAGAGATCGCTGACCTGCTCGCCTTCGGTATACGACGGCTCCGTCACGCTGAACACGACCCAGCGGCCGTCCGGGCTGATGGCCGGCGAGCCGACGCGTCTGGAGAGAAACACATCTTCGTGCGTGATCGTGTGGCGTTGCTGAGCCGACACGGGGGAGGATAACAGCAGGATGCAGCCCAGCAGATAGCGGTGACGGCGCATAACCATGGCTCCCTTAGCCTCAGAGCCTGAAGAGATAGCTAATTTTCACGAATAACGCATCATCGGTGCGCTTGAGTCCCTGGAACTTGAACGCGTCTTCATCGAGCATGTTGCTTCCGTACCCGGCGAACAACACCGTGCCCGGCGTCGGTTGATAGCTGAGCAGCGCATCGACGTGAAACAGATTGTCGGCCACGGGGACCGTGCGCGTCACGCCGCTCGGCCCCGCGATCAGAATCGGCGCGTTGGTGCGCGAGTCGTCGCGCAACGAATCGGTCTGGTTCTGGATGTACTGACCGACCAGGCGAATGAACAACGGCCGCGACAGCTGATACTCCATCTTGCCGCGCAGCACGCGCCCCACATTCACCAGGCTGCCGTCCGTCCGCCGGTTCACCTGCTGCCAGAAATAGCTCAGGGAATTGCGGAGCCGGTCGGTGGGCCGGTATGACAGCTCGGTGCTCAGCAGAATGAGATCGGCCGAGGCCCACTCGAAGAAATTCTCGTCGTGACCTTGCAGGAAGAATCCGCCCGCACTGAAGTGCTTCCACTGCGGCGTGCCGATCTGGATGATGTACTCGCTGTTGGGAATCGTGGGCTGCCCGACGAACGGGATCGTGTCGAGACCTCCGCCCGACGGGACTTCCAGGAGATAGCTCGAGTACAGGGCGGAGTCGTACCCGAAGGATTCCACGAACCAGCCGCCGCCGACCTCCCAGCCCCCGCGCAATGACGTGTTGATGTTGAAGTGGAGCTTTTTGTCCTGCATGCCTTCGCCATGGATGAACTTCTGGTACTGCCAGATGCCGTCGATCAAGATGTCGCCCGTCAGGCGCTGCAGGAACGCGCCCGGCTTTCCGTACGACGTATGGCTGGGGTCGGCATAGGCGTGCACGATCCCGGCGCGGCCGATGAAGCCGCTCTGCGTCTCGAAGTCGTCCGAGATCCCGGCGAACAGACTGCGCAGCCCCCACACGCGGTGCTGGATGTTCAATTGACTGAGCCACAGCGGCGCGGTTTTCGTTTCGCCCGCGGTGCGCGTCCGGCTGCCCGCCACCTGCAGATTGACGGAGTAGATCTCCTTGAACACGAACCGGCTGTCGATCTCGGCCACGCGGTTGTAGTCGCTGCCGTCGATCCGGTCGGTGTACGCGACGCCGACGCGCGAGCCACCGCCGAGACTGTGCTGCGCGCGCAGGATCGTGAAGATCGGGTTATCCGTTCCGCTCGCGGAGGCGAATTTCTCGTCCACGGCCGAGAGGAAACCGATGTCGGTGTGCGCCGCGGTGCCGGTGAGCTTCAGGGCTCCCACGGGTTGAACGATGCGACGGGTATAGATCAGACCGAGCGGAACCTGGAACAGCTCGCTGCCCTCCAGGAAAAAGGGCCGCTTTTCGGAGAAGAACAGCGCCTGCCGCGGGTCGAACGCCAGCTGCCCGGCATCGGACTCGACCTGTGAGAAATCAGGCTTGACCGTGCCGTTCAGCGTGAGATTCTCGGTCGCGCCCCAGCGCAGGTTGAACCCGACCTGCGGCTTGCCCACGTCGTAGTCGTAACCGTCCGTCGTCGGGGCGCCGTCGGCGCGCGCGGTCGCTTCGGGATTGATGTCCATCACGAGGCCGCGATGCATGCCGCTCAGCGCGAGCAGATTGCCCGACTGGCCGATGAACGTCGCGTTGGCGCGCGTCGCGGGATACCAGGTGTCCTCGAACCCCGAATGCTGGACCTGCCGCACGATGTTGAGACTCCAGTCCTGCGGCTGCTGCGACTGATAGCGCAGACTCTTGAACGGAATCCGGATCTCGATTTCATAGCCCCAGGGGGTCAGCCGGCCATGCGATTGAAAGACGTAATCGGGGCTCAGGTCGGGCTGCTCGCGCCCGGTGAGCGCCCCGCCGATGAAGCCGCTGGCGCTCACGTTGGCGCCTTCGATCAGCACCCCGTCGCCCTGCACGCCGAGCGGGTTCACGGCGAACATCAGCGCCTGCTTGCGGTCGTGAAACGTGCCGAGCAGGATCTGGATGTTGTCGTCGCCGAAGATTTGATCGCGGTCGGCGAGCGTGGCGGTCGCCGTGCCGTGCTGTTCGTACGCCTGAATCCCGAAGTAAATCGCGCTCGACGAATACCACACCCACACGCGCGTCGAGTCAGCGGCCGGGACCCCATCGCTCGGCGCATACTGCGAGAAGCCGGTCAACAACGCGGCGCGGATCCAGGCCGAATCCTGCAGGTCCCCGTCGATCGCGACGTCGAGGTCGAAGCGCGGGATGCGCACGTCCAGCTGGCGCTCGCGTCCCGAGTAGACGCCAAGCGAATCGGGGGAAGGGGAAGCGGCAGCCGCCAGCAGCAGGCAGAGGGTCAACAGCATGAGCGTTAATTATGGAAGAGCGGGGAAGGGGCACCACGCCCCCGAGAGTCAGGATCGTGTCACAACGGACCCCCTCAGGGCGACTGCCGAACCGCCACCGCTCGGATGGAGAACGCCACCTCATCCGCCACGCGCACCGTGCCGGCCGGGCCACCGCGATACGGCGTGATCCCGAAGGCCGTCTGCTTGACGGTGAACGTCGAGGTCGCGAGCAGCGTATCGACGCCGAACTTGAGATCGACCGCGATCGGGATCTCGCGCGTCGTTCCTTTGATGGTGAGTGCGACCATCAAGTTGAGGTGCCGAGTGGTTCCCTCCACATGCTGTGACACCATCCGAATCTCGGGGTAGTTCGCGACATCGAGGACGTCGGTCCGCATCGACGCGGTCACCTTCCGGATCTCCTCCGTATCGGGCGGTGTGAGCACTTCCAGGCTGTCGGTCGGCACGGTGATCTCGACGTGTGAGGCCGCGATAGAATCCAGTCGGTAGACCACACGACCGGAGACCGTACGCGCTCGGATCGTGTGCTCGTGACCGGCGAATCCGAAGAGCCCCGCTTTTCCCGTCGCGACCTCGAAGCGGCTCGCGGGCGAGAGCGTGTAGACGACGGAGTCGCCATGAGGTTGCTGAGCCAGCAAGACCAGAAGAAAGAGAATTACAGTCTCCCGAGCTTGGGCGGCCGCTTGCCGTGCAGCACGGCGCCGCGGACCGGGACGTACTCGAGTGGGGTCCCAGCCTTCGCGCTGCGGAGCATGAGTCCGCCGCGGCTCATGTCGCCGCGGCCCACGAACGTGGCGGGGAAGTGCAGCCGCTCACCAAAGACCTGGAGCAGCGGTCCGACGTACTTGGCGGTCGCGACGCTGCCGAGCAACACGACGCGATCCTCAGCGCCGAGATTGCGCGCAATGGTCGTGGCGTCCCGCACCAGCGGCTCCCGAAACGCCGGCAGGTCCTCGTCCACTTCCACCGTCGCCATGCCCTTCAAGTCCTCGATCCGGATCAGCATGTCGACGGGCAGCAATCCGCGCCCCGGCGCAATCACGTAGGCCAGCCCGAACCGCGTGGCATAGGCCAGCTTGCCGCGGAAATACAGGCTGCTCATGAAGGTGAATACCTCGCCGAGCGGCGCGCCGCCGTTCGCGAGCCGCGCCGTCAACGGGCTGGTCTGGCTCTTGAGCAGCAGCCGCGCGCGGGTGCCGGCGCAGTTGGCGGGAGACAGGAGATAGACGGTCTGCACTGCTACAAGATAGTCGAGGTCATGACGACGGGCGCATGGTCGCTGGTCCCGACGTCGGCCTGCACGACGCAGCCCGAGGCCCGAGCGGCGATCGCGGGGGAGGCGAGCACGTAGTCGAGCCGCCACCCGATATTCCGCGCCCGGAGATTCCGCCACGGCGCCCACCACGTGAACAGATTCTCGTTGTCCGGATCGAACTGCCGGCCCAGGTCTACGAGGTGCTCGCCGAGCAGCTGCGCGAACAGCTCGCGCTCTTCCGGCCGCTGCCCGACCGCGTTCGGCTTGCGCTCCTTGGGGTGCACATCCATTTCGGCGCGCGCGATGTTCATGTCGCCGCACAGGATGAGCTGCCTGCCGTCCGCCGTCAGTTGTCTGGTCCAGTCGATCAAGCGTTTCACGAACGCGAGCTTCGCGGGGTAGTCCTTTCCACCATTCGGGACGTACACGGACGCGATTACCAGGTCGCCGTGCTCCACCTGCACGATGCGCGATTCCATGTCGAACGGCGGATGGCTGTACACCGGGTCGACCGCGAACAGATCCTTGCGCACGTGCAGCGACACGCCGGAATACCCCTTGAGCGTGTGCCAGTACGCGTGGTAATCGGCGACCCGGCACTCGGCGGGGATCTGCGCCGTGGTCGCCTTGAGCTCCTGCAGGCAGACGACGTCGGGCCGGTCCCGCTGCAGCCATTCGCACAGCTGGGCCGCCCGGGCCCGGATGCCGTTCACGTTCCAGGTGGCGATTCGCACGCTGGAATGATAAGGCCTTGACGGCAATCCCCGGGACTATACATTACCACTTAGTTATGAAACCACATGGTTATAATCTGGACGCCACGTTCGCCGCGCTCGCCGACCCCACGCGGCGCGCGATCCTGGCCCGCCTGGCCGACGGCGAAGCCACCGTCAACCAGCTGGCCGAGCCGTTCGACATGAGCCAGCCGGCCATCTCGAAGCACCTCAAGGTGCTCGAGCGGGCCGGACTGATCAGCCGGGGGCGGGAAGCGCAGCGGCGCCCGCGCAAGCTCGAGCCGGGACCGCTGACCGAAGCCACGGACTGGATCGAACGGTACCGAAGGATCTGGGAGGCGAATTACCAGCGCCTCGACGCACTGTTGAAGACCATGAAGGCCACACAAAAGAAGACCATCGACGCCCTCATCAACGAGGGAAAACCCCGGCCGAAGAAGAGGAAACGCTCATGACGAAACCCGAGCTGAAGGTGACCACGCCGAGCGATCGTGAGGCGGTGATCACGCGCGTCGTGGATGCACCGCGCGGGATGGTGTTCGACGCCCACACCAAGCCTGCCCTGGTGCGACGCTGGCTGCTGGGCCCGCCGGGATGGACGATGCCCGTGTGCGAGATCGATC
>DATMZX010000202.1:0-5035 GCA_035573235.1 Gemmatimonadales bacterium | reverse complement strand
TGCACCCGCACCGAGAACGCCGTATCGGACAGCGGGGCGGCGTCGAGGGTGTAGGTCCCCGTGGTCGTGAGCTGACGGATCGTGATCCACCCGAGCTCGTTCAGCGACCAGGCGCTCATCCTCGCCGGACTGAACCCGGTGATGAAACTCCCCGAGCTCATGATATCCCATTGCCCCACGCCCTCGTTCGCCCCGTCGGTGTCGTAGAGATCGGGCAATCCGAATCCGTGCCCCGTCTCGTGGGCCACGGTTCCGATCGGCATGATCTGCGAAGGCGTGCACGAGTTCAGCCCGCCGAGCCCGCTTTGCAGGACGTAATCGGAGATCTTGACCTTCTGACCGGGGTTGCCGGGATCGTTGTCCTGGGTCGTGTAGGTGCCGATGCTGAAGCGATGCGCCCAGAGATGGTTCTCCGGCGCGTTGCCGGGACCGCACTCGCCGCCCTGTGCCTGGAAAATGAACAGCACCAGGGGAACGAAGCCGCTCGCGTCGACATACTGGGAGAAATCCACGGTGGAGTCGGCGTGGAGCAGTGCTTCGCGCAGGCCGTTCTGCATCCGCGTGATCGCGGTGCTGCTGAACAGGCCGTTGCAGTTCTGCGACCCGAACGGATTCTGCGATGCGCACGACGGGCTGGTCCCGCCGTTATACCACACCTCGTTGCTGTCGAGCTTCGCGTACACCGCCGTCGCGCCCTGAATATCGAATACGCCGTTCGAGAGCTGATTGTAGTAGGAACGGTAGGTGTAGGGCCGGCCCGCAGCCGCTCCGGCGGGCGTTGCCCCGAACAACACCGCGTCGTAATCGGCTGGGGTGAACGTCGGCGCCGGCGAATCCTTGAACCGAAACAGGATCGCGGGCACCTCCATCACGCCACTGAGGACGGCCGTCGATGCCTGGACACTGAACTGCGGACCGCCCCGCGACAGCATCGCATGCCGTGTCGCTCGTACGGCGCGAGCCTTGGTCCGCCACACGCCGTCTTTGCGAAAATCGAAGCCCGGGATTTCCCAGCGCGGATGCGGGCCGGGAGTGGCGCTGGCTTGGGCTGAGGCGGATGCGGGAACGAGAGAGCACAACAGGGCGGAAACGCCCAGATAGCGGACGACGCGTGAAGCCACTATGAACCTCCGGGAGGAACGGCCTAATACCCCACGAATGCAGCAATCTAGACTAGGAACTGAGAGCCCCGAAAGGCTGTGGTGAGTCTCACAAATGGCCTTGCCATTTCGAGATAGCAAGGCTAAGCTGTACCGTCGCTTACCCCCATCAAGGCACGAGGCTTCATTGCGCACAGAGACCCTGCAGCACATCGCGCTGTTCGACAAGTGTAAGAACTTCACCCGGGCGCGCGAGGTTCAGGCTGCGGGGCTGTATCCGTATTTCAAACCCATCTCCCGCTCCGAAGACACGGTCGTCGTCATCGAAGGCCAAGAGCGAATCATGATGGGGTCGAACAACTATCTCGGTCTCACCCATCATCCTGAAGTGCTGGCGGCCGCCCGCGAAGCCCTGGAGCGCTACGGCTCGGGCTGCACCGGAAGCCGGTTCCTCAACGGGACCCTCGACTTGCACGAGCAGCTCGAGACCGAGCTCGCGGAGTTCTTCGGCAAAGAATCCTGCCTCGTCTTCTCGACGGGCTATCAGGCCAACCTGGGCGTCATCTCCGGCCTGATCGGCCGCAGCGACGTCGTGTTCCTCGACAAGCTCGACCACGCCTCCATCGTCGACGGCGCCAAGATGTCGCACGGCGAAACCCTCCGGTTCAATCACGGCGACCTCGCCAGCCTCGAGCGCAAGCTTCAAAAGCTGCCCGACGGCACGGGTACGATGATCATCGTGGACGGCGTGTATTCGATGGAAGGCGACATCGCCGACGTCCCCGGTCTGCTCAAGATCTCGCAGAAGTACGGCACCGCGCTCGCGATCGATGACGCGCATTCCGTCGGCGTGCTCGGCCCCAACGGCGACGGCACTGCGGCGCACTTCGACCTGGTCGAGGAAGTGGATCTGATCGTCGGCACGTTCTCCAAGTCGCTCGCCTCGATCGGTGGATTCGCGGCGGGATCGGAGAGCGTCATCCACTACCTGCGCCACCACTCGCGCCCCCTGATCTTTACGGCGGCGCTGCCGCCCTCGAACACCGCCGGCGTGCTGGCCGCCCTGCACGTGATGCAGCGCGAGCCCGAGCGGCGCGAGCAGCTGTGGCGCAACACGCGCCGGCTCCAGGACGGGATGCGCGCGCTCGGGTTCGACATCGGTCCGACCGAGACGCCGATCATTCCCGTGCTGATCGGGCCGCTCGAGAAGACGTTCCTGTTCTGGCGGAAGCTGTTTGACGCCGGCGTGTTCACGAACCCGGTCGTTCCGCCCGCGGTCCCGCCATCCCAGTGCCGCCTCCGCACCAGCCTGATGGCGACACACACGGCCGAGCAGATCGATCTGGCGCTCGACGTGTTCGGCCGCCTCGGAAAAGAGCTGGGGGTCATCTGACCGCAGTCGAGGTCACGCCCGTTACCGGCGGGCGTGACCTCAATCGCTTCATCGCCTTCCCGTACGACTTCTATCGCGATGATCCATTGTGGGTGCCGCAGCTGCGGCGCGACATCCGCATTCTGCTGACGCCGGGCAAGAATCCGTTCTGGGAGCACGCCGAAGCACAGTACTGGCTTGCCAAGAAGGACGGTCGCATCGTCGGGCGCATCGGCGCGATCAAGAACGACATGCACAACAAAGTGCACGAAGATCGCGTCGGGTTTTACGGCTTCTTTGAATCGATCGACGACCAGAGCGTCGCGAACGCGCTGTTCGACACTGCGGCCGGCTGGCTCAGAGCCAAGGGTTTCGACACCATGCGCGGGCCCATGAATCCCTCGACCAACGATGATTGTGGGTTGCTCATCGAGAACGACGGGACGCCGCCGTCGCTGATGATGCCGTACAACTTTTCCTACTATGAGCGGCTGCACGAGGCCTACGGCTTCAAGAAAGCCAAAGACCTCCTCGCCTACTATGGCGGAGGCGGTGAGTCGGCGCCCGAACGATTCCTGCGGCTGGGGCAGCGGGCGCTCAAGCGCTCGGGCATCCGGCTGCGGACGCTGAACAAGAAGCGGTTCGACGACGAAGTCGAGCTGATCAAGAAGCTCTACAACTCGGCGTGGGAGAAGAACTGGGGCTTCGTGCCGCTGACCGACGCCGAGATCGATCACCTGGCGAAGCAGCTGAAGCCGATCGTGGTCCCCGATCTCGTCATCTTCGCCGAGCGGGAGAGCACCGGGGAGTTCGTCGGCTTCGCCGTGGGACTGCCCGATTTCAATCTCGCGCTGCTGCACAACCGCTCGGGCCGGATGTTTCCCGGCATCCTCAAAGTGCTGTGGCACGCGCGGCACATTCATCGCGCGCGCATCCTGCTGCTCGGCGTCATCCCCGAATTCCGCGGGCGCGGCATCGACGCCATCCTCTATCACACGGTCTGGCAGAACTCGGTCAAACACGGGATGCCGAGCGGCGAAGCGGGGTGGATCCTCGAAGACAACGCCTTGATGAACAAGGCGGCGCTCGAGCTCGGCTTTCACAAGACCAAGACCTATCGGGTCTACGACAAGACGCTGTGAAAGCGTTCGTCACCGGCGCGACCGGGTTTGTCGGTGGCCATCTCGTCAACGCGCTCCGCGCGCGCGGCGATGCCGTCACCGCGCTGGTGCGCCGTCCGGCGCTCGCTGAAAAACAGGGTTGGGGCAGCGACGTCCGCCTGGTGAAAGGCGATCTCGCCGACGAGGCCGCGCTGCGCGACGGCTGTGCCGGAGTGGACGTGGTCTATCACGTCGCCGGCATGATCTCCGCGCGCGATCTCGATGAATACATGGCGTGCAACCGCGACGGCACGGCAAACGTCCTCGAGGCGGCACGCGACGGCGGCGCGGGCCGGTTCGTGCTGGTGTCCTCACTCGCGGTCGCCGGTCCCACGGTGCCGGGCCATCCCGTCGCCGAGACGCGACCGCCCGCCCCGGTCACCAATTACGGGCGCTCGAAGCTGGCGGCGGAGGTCCTCGTTCAGGCGATGGCGATGCCGTGGACGATCGTTCGGCCGCCCGTGGTGTACGGCGAGTGGGACCATGCCACCGTCAAAATCTTCCAGCTCGCCAAGAGCGGCTTTGTGCCGCTGTTCGGTGACGGATCGCAGGAACTCTCGGTCATACATGCCACAGATCTCGCGCGGGCGCTCGTCGCGGCCGGCACGACGCCCGCGGCGGTCGGTCATGTCTATTTCGCCGCCGACCCGACGCCCGTGACCAGCCGCGAGCTGGCACTCGCCTGCGGACGCGCGCTCGGAAAAACGCCGCGCATCATCGGCGTGCCACCGCTGGTCGCGCGCGGATTGCTGTTGACGGTGGGCGGCATCGCGCGGATCATGGGACGGTCCACGCTGTTGTCTCCGGACAAGGGCAATGAGTACCTTGCTCCCGCGTGGACCTGCACCAGTGAGGCGCTGACGCGGGATACGGGCTGGCGCGCGGAAATCAGGCTGGAAGACGGGCTGCAGCGGGCGGCGCAATGGTATCGGGAGGCGGGATGGATCTGAGAAAGGCGTGGCGCAGTTTCACCGCGATCGACATCGCGACGCTGGCCTATGTCGCGATGGCCAGCGGCGCCCTGCTCTACGGCTTTCGCGGCGACGGTATTCCCGGTTGGCCGTGGCTGCTCGCCGCGCACACGCTGATCATCGCCCTGGTCTTCCTCGCCCCCCGCGCGCGCGCGAGCGGACGGCTCGGCCGCTTTCTGGGTGAGTGGTATCCGATGGTGCTGTTGCCGGCGCTGTACGGGGAGATCGGAGTCCTGACGCTGAGCGCGGGATTCCAGAACGACCTGCTGATTCAGCGGCTCGAATCGTGGGTGTTCGGCTCCCAGATTTCGTATCGCTGGATCCGCGAATCGCCCGACTTTCTGCTGTCGTGGGTGCTGCACGCCTGCTACCTCGCGTACTACGCGATTCTCTACGCCTCGCCGTTCGCGCTGTGGATGGCGGGACGACGCG
>DATMZX010000201.1:0-15201 GCA_035573235.1 Gemmatimonadales bacterium | reverse complement strand
GGGGGGGGGGGGGGGGGTGATGCTATCCACCACCCGTTGCATCGCGCTGTCCCGGGCGGCTTCCTGGCGGGCCTGCGATCGCCCGCACCCCAGGGTCGCCAGCATCGTGAGAACCGCGAATCCCCGCCTGTTCATCACTGGAGAATAAGCAGGGCGACGGGGAAACGGGCAAACAGATGGTCCAGCCGCTCGCGCCCGCCCCCGGAATGCATCTCCCCCGTCAAGACATTCCGCCACTGGCCGTCGGGCAAGGCGATCGTGGTGTCGTCCCAGCCGCCGGTCAGCGTCTGGCTCAGCCGTGGGACGATCGTGACGAGCTTGCCGCCACGCCCGAACGCGACGACATGGTCGGCGTGCTCCCCTTCGGCAGCGAGCGGCTGGTAGCAGCCGTTCGCCTCCACCCCGAGCGCGCGCTGAATCATCCAGAGTTTGGGCAGGCCTTCGTCCATGCGTGCCAGCACCTGTTCCGGCTGGGCGGTGGCAATTTCGGCGAGCAGCCGGCGCCGCAGCCCGTAATCGACCGGCCGGCGATTGTCCGGATCCACGAGCGACAGCGACCAGAGCTCGGTGCCCTGATACAGATCGGGCACGCCGGGCGCCGTGAGCTTGATCAGCGCCTGCGCCAGCGACACGACGCGACCGGGCTCGATGATCGCACCGACGAAGTCCCGGACCGCCGTAATGAATTCGGGATCGGCGAGCGAACGCTCGATGAAGCGCTTCAAGGCTGTCTCGAACTTCTCGCTCGGCGACGTCCACGACGTGTGGGTCTTGGCCTCCCGCGTCGCTTTCTCCATGTACGCGAGCATGCGATCGACGGGCACGGGCCAGGCGCCGACCAGCGTCTGGTAGTAGAGGTACTCGGTGTTCCGGTCCGGCAGATCGCCCGTGCGATAGCCCTCGTTGTGCTCCGACCAGCGCTGCACCGCGGACGTCCATGACCCCGGGCGCTCGGTGATCACGGCGAGTCGCGCACGCACGTCCTCGCCGCGCTTGGTGTCGTGCGTCGCCGTCGCGTTCATCGTGTGCGGATGGTGCTCCTGCACTTCGGCCATGCGCTTGTGGAATTCGGCGGGTGACACCCCGAACCGCGCCGGATTGCCGCCGACCTCGTTCACCGCCACGAAGCGGTTGTAGCAGTAGAAGGCCGTGTCCTCGACGCCCTTTGCCATCACCGCGGCGCTGAGCTGCTGGAAGCGATTCACGAGCCTACTCTCGAGCTCGCCGCGCACCGCGAGCGTCAGGATTCCGCGCAGAAAGTCGAACAGCTCGCCATCGAGGTCCGGGCGACGCCGCTTGGCTTCGGTCGTGGCGGTCTCGATCGTCGCGCGGGCCGCGTCGGATATCTCCGAAACGTCAGGCCGGACGTATGTGCGATACACGGGCAAGGAGGCGAGCAGCTCGCGCACCGCCTCGGTGAGCATGTGACGCGTGTAATCGCGATGACGGCGATGGCGCTCGCAAATCTGCAGCAGCAGCTCCGACAGGCGATTGACGTCGCTGCCCAGTCCCTCCCGCAGCACGAGCAGCCGTTTCTCGCGCGCGACGTCGGCGTACGAGTCCGACATGCCGGCAAAGGTCGCATAGAACTGCGTGAGCACCGCTTCGGCGCGAGGGTTGATGAACAGCCCACCGACCAGATTCAGGAAGTCGTAGCCGCTGGTCCCGGCGACCGGCCAGGATTCAGGCAGCCGCTCGTCGTCCTGCAGGATTTTCTCGACCACGGTGTAGGTCGGACATTGCTCGCGCAGGTGCTCCAGGTATTCGCGAGGATCCTGCATGCCGTCGACGTGGTCGATGCGCAGCCCGTCGGCTGCGCCGGAGCGCACGAGCTCGAACGTGAGGCGATGCGTGGCCGCGAACGCCTCCGGCACTTCCATGCGCAGCCCGATCAGGGAGTTGACGTCGAAGAAGCGCCGGTAGCCAAGGTCGCGCTCGGCGGCCTGCCACCAGGCGAGCCGGTAGTTCTGCTGCTCGAGCAGCCGATCCAGCGAGTCGGGATTGGCGTTGCAGGCATCGACGGCGCGATCGAGGGCGCGCCCCACATCCGGCTCGTCGTCGAGCAGCGCTTGCAGCAGGTCCGTCGCGACGCGGTCATCGCGGCGGCGGCGCTCGGTTGCTGGCGGGTTGGTTTCCGTGGGAGCGGGAAGGAGCTCGAAGGCGTCGGCGATGAACGCCAGGCGCTCGGAGCGAATGCCCTGCGCGGCGACTCGCAACAAACCGGCGAGTGAGCGCGGCTCGATCGGGAACTCGTGATCCTTGTAGCGCACGGTGAACGCCGTGCGGTCGCGATGCAGCTTGATCTCGCCCCGGTCCAGCGCGCGGCCGTACTGATCGGCGAGCACGGGCAGCAGCAGCGTATTGCGCAGGCGTGTTTCTGGTGGCTCCCAGTCGATGTCGAAGTAGTGCGCATATTCACTCGCGAGCCCGTTGCGGAGCACATCCCACCACCAGCGATTGCCGCGGCCCGCGATCGACATGTGATTCGGCACTATGTCGATCACGTGACCCAGTCCCGCGCCCTGCAGCGCGGCAATCAGGCGCGCATGCGCGGCCTGGCCGCCGAGCTCGTCGCTCAGGCGGGAATGATCGATCACATCGTAGCCGTGCGTGCTCCCGGGCGCCGCCTGCAGGTACGGCGAGGTATACAAATGACTGACGCCGAGGGCGGCCAGATAATCCGCAACCTCGGCGGCGGGATCGAACCCGAAACTCGCGCTCAGCTGCACGCGATACGTACAACGGCGCCGCACACTCAAGGACCGAGCTCCAGGCGGGCGCTTCCGAGATGCGCCGGCCAGCGTGGCGTGATGGAGAAGCCCTGGACGGTCTCTTCAAATCCGCGCTCACTGCGCGCGACCGTCGTGATCTCCGAGCGCCAGATCTCGGCGTCGGGGTGCACGTGCACCGGGATGCTGCGCGCCACCGACAGCTCGGGGGCGAACATCGCGTTCGCGCCCAGTCCCGCCGGATCCCACGTGTAGGAAACGTGAACGCTCCCGGCGACATCGAACTCGATTTTCTTCTCGAGCCCCTCGCCCTGCAGCAGCACCGTCAGATCGCCGTTTTGCTTGATGGTCGCGCGCATCGGCACGGCGGCCCACGAGCGGATCGGTTTGTAATGCGCGCTCGCGTAACTGGCGGGCGCGAGGTCCCCCGGGATCAGCCGCTCGACGAGGATCGCGCGCGGCTCGATGTCGATCGGCGGCAATTCTTTGAGCGTCGCGGCCCGCTCGATGTCGTGGATGCTCGCGGTCCCGCCGGACGTGTCGTCATGATGCCCGTGCTGCTTGGGCAGCTCGTGGTACGACTCGCGCCGTCGCGTCAACACGTCGGCGAGATTCGTCAAGTCATGGAATCTCGTGAGCACCTCGATCGCGCCGCCGCGATGCGGGCTGATGACGGCGGAGAACTGCGACGAGTGCACCCAGAGCTCGGGGAAGCCGTCGTAGTCGAGATCCAGCTCTTCGCAGACGAGCGAGTCGCCCTTGCGCAGCTCGCGCTCGGCGATGGCGAGCTGGCGCCAGACCGCGTTGCGCAGGTGCGGCAGATAGAGCCCGCCGAACACGCCGTGCCAGTACGCGTCGTTGCACTGGGCACGGCCAATCGCGCGACGCGCCTCCGGCGGATCGCCTTTCCGGCGGGAAAGCTCCGACAACGCGAGCATCGTCTTGTGCATCCGGTTCGACTCCGGGTACTTCACCAGGAAGTGGTGCCAGTGTCCCCCCCGCACGAACGATGCCGAGGCCGCCAGATGCTTCGGTCCAAGCTCATCTTCCAACTTCGTCAGGTCTTTTTGAGCCCCCGGCGGCAGGGACCACTTCTCCATTTCCCGGTACGAAGCCGTCCCCAAGTAGGACAATCCGGCCGAGGGGACCTGCCGGAACGCGTCCTGGCCGGTGGACAACGCGACCTCGCCGCCCGAGATCAGCGTTTCGAGGGTCTTGAAGAAGTTGTCGAGCCAGCCTGACCCGTAGACCCAATCCTTGGTGCCGGGCCAGCCGCCGAATTTTTCCCCGTCATCCGCCAGCACCGCCAGCTCGTGCCCGTGGCTGCGCAGCTCGCGCAGATACGCGGCGGTCTCCTCGGGTGGGCGGAACGGAATCAGGTAGCGCAGCCGCTCGTCGATCGCGAGGAGTCCCATGCGGCGACCGTTCGCCTCGGTGAGGTGCGGGCGGTGCAGCTCGTCGGAGCGAAAGCCGCTCACCAGGAAGTGGCGGTCGTCCACGAGCGCGTACTCGACGCCGGCCTCCGCCAGGTCTTCAGCGAGTCCCGGCTGCCACACGCGCTCCGTAAGCCAGAGGCCGGTCGCATCGACACCGAAACGCTTTTTGAGATACTCGTGCAAACGTCCGATCTGCTCGAGCCGGTCAGGCTTGGGGAGCGACGCGAGAATCGGCTCATCGAATCCGGCGAGCAGCAGCTCGAGCTTCTTGTCCGCCGCGAGGCGGCCGACCATGTCGAGCCACGCGGTATCGTGCTGCTCGAGCCACTCGAGCAACGGGCCGGACACGTGCAGCGTGAGCGGAATGAACCCGGCGCTGCTCGCGCGCTCGAGGATCGGGCGATACACGTCACGCACGTGATCGGCCATGACGTGATCGAAATTCCCCACCGGCTGATGCAGGTGCAGGCCGAAGACGAATCGCAGCGGGGCTTGGCGCGTCATGACGGCGTCGGCTGCAGCGCCTGCCGGAACACATCGACGGCGCTGCCAGCGGCGGGGTCGTTGCTGCGCGCGTCGCCGAGCTGCTCGATGAATCCCGCTTCGAGGCGCGCGCTCTCAGGACCGGCCAGGGTGATCGCGTGCGCCGCGTAGCGGAGCACCTGCCGGCCTTCCAGCCCCGCGATGTCGTCGAAGAACCAGCCGCACGAGGTCATCGCGCGCAGTACGCCGCGCTCCATTTCGATGAGTCGTGCCGTGTTCTCATCGCCGCGGACGGGGCCGCTGGCGCCGGCGGCTTCGAGCGCCGCTCGAGACAGCCCTGCGCGCGCCGAGATCTCGTGCACCTCGTGGGCCAGCCACTCCACGGCGAAGCGCAACGGCGTACGCCAGACCTGCTGCGACGGCTTGTCCGTGTGGATCCGGCAGCCGCAGGCGGCGCGCCAGCGCTCGATGCCGTGCGCGCAGCTCCACGACGTGCGCTCGACGAGCTCGGCGGTCGTCGTGGGCGGATGCGCGGCCAGTGCTCCGGCGAAGTCGGTGACGGCCACCTTCCCGGATTGCTTGAGTCTCTTCAGCACCGTGGCCAGCGTCGTGTCGCTCCCCTTGTGATGATGGCCCCACGTTTCGCCGTCGACCGCGATGCTCGCGATGCCGCCGGCCGGCGCGTGCTCCAGGGCCGCGGTCAAACGGTCGGCGTTCGTCGTCAGCTCACCGAACGCCACACCATGCGACAGCCGGCCGTCGTACACGAACACCGCGATCGACCGGCCGCCCGGCAGCGCAATCCGCACCGGCAGCCCGCGCTCCGGCCGCTGCTTGACTTGATGAGGCGCCAACACCGTGAACTGGATCCCCGCCGCGGCCAGCACATCCAGCGATTCGAGGTCGACCGCGGTCTCAGGCAGCCAGAACCCTGCCGGCGCCCGGCCGAACCGCCGTCTGAAGTCGGCGATCCCCCAACGAACTTCGGTCTCTTTGTCGCGTCTCGTGGCGAGGGGCAGGATGATGTGATGATAGGGTGAGGCGAGTGCGTTGCCGTGATCGGAACGCAGGACCGCCCGATAAACGCCGGGCGCTTCGCGCTCCATCCAATCGAGTAACGTCGGCCCGAAATCGAAGCTCAGATCCTTATAGACGGGAATCAGCGGTTCGTATGATTCGCGCGTGATGCGGATGTTCCAGTCGTGATCGGGGGCGGCGGAAGCTTCGGCGTCGACCAGGCCGGTCCACGGATTCTCGCGGGGCGGCTGATAGAAATGTCCGTGAACAACGACGAGCCCCTTCATCCCAGCACTGCGGCGACGGTCCGTAAGACGTCGGGAAACACACCGTCCTGCACGCCGAGCGCCTCCACGCGTCGCATCGTCGTTTCTTCGATGGTGCCGGTGTGTAGCACGCGCACGAGATCCTCGGCCTGGCCGCAATGCTCGTCGAACCGCTGGGTGGCGTAATCTGCAGCTTCGGCGGCCGAGATGATGAATTGCCAGTCCGACGCCTGCGCCAGCAGCATGGACCGCGTGGCCTGCGCCAGCACGGCCTGCGTTTTGGGATCGCCGGCGAGTGCCGCGCGGGCGACCTTCCAGTAGGACTCCTCCAGCGCCCAGAGCCGCTTCCAGGTCCAGGCGGTCTGGTCATTGAGCCAGTAGGAGAAATTCCCGTCCTTGCCCCACGAACCCGCGGTGAGCTGAATGGCGGGCGCGTGCCGGCCGTGCGTCGCGACGTGCTCGCGCGCCGTCACCGGCCGCACCCCGTCGCTCGTCAAACTGCGGTAGACTCCCGCGAGAAAATCGACGCCCTCAAACCACCAGTGGCCGAACAGCTCGGCGTCGAACGGGGCCGTCACGACCGCATCGCCGCTCGTGGCCCGGCTCGTCGCCGTCTGGCTGAGCACGCCGGCAAAATGAGCGGCGTGATTGCGCGCGCTGCGCAGCGCCGCCTGCGGGTCGTACTGTTGCTTGGCGCCAAGATCGACGCGGGGACCGGTGACGCGCCAGAGTCTGAGTCCGTCGGGCCAGCGAATCTTGTGGAACTCGAGATACCATTCGTCGCCGGGATAGCCCTGATCGCGGCTCCAGACCTGCTCGGACGATTTCGGATCACGCACGAGCACGAACAGATCGCGCGCGGTGCCGTCCGCCGACGCGACGCGATACGCCGTGTAGGGGGAGCGTCTGCCTGGACTCGGCGTGGAAACGTTCTCGGGATATCCCAATGCGGGTCCGGCATGGACGAGGTGCGCGTCGATGAAGAAATACCGGAACCCCGCCTCGGCAACGTGCTGCTCGATTCCCACGCGATGGGAGTGGGCGGGCGCGCCGTAGCCCGGATCCCACGATCCCGCGGGACGGTACGCGCACTCGGGGAGCCACAAGCCCGTCGGCGCGCGCCCGAACAAACGCTGGTGCTCGGATGCGCCCACGCGCAGCTGCAGCCGAATGCTTTCGTCGCGCGCGAGCAGCGGCAAGAACCCGTGGGTGGCGGCGGAGGAAATGATTTCGATTACGCCGCGATCCTCGAATCCGCGCAGGGTCGCGATCAGATCTTTGTCGATCGAGCGAAACAGCGCGTAGAGCCGGCGGAGCCGCGCCTCCCAATAGCCCGCGATCGGCTCGAGCGCCTGGTCACCTGACTGCACCAGCGATGCGGGGGCCTGCGCGGCCGACTCGAGGCGGCGCTCCATATAGGCCTCGAACTCGCTGACGAACGATGGATGTGACAGCTGATTGGCGAGCACCGGCGTGATGCCGAGGGTGATCGGGGCAGGGATGCGCTCGCGCTCGAGCTGCTGCAGCGCCTCGATCAGCGGGAGATAACTGTCGAGCGCGCCCTCCGAGAGCCACACGCTACCGTGGGGCCAGCGGCCGTGATGCAGGACATACGGCAGATGACCGTGGAGCGTGAGCACAAAGTCCATGGAGACCTCGGAACGGCGCGGGCTAGCGACGGGCGTTCACACCCCTTCCACCCTTCGTGGTGGAAGAGCGTTTCCGCCGCTCGCGGCCCACCCCGCTGGCAGCCTGCGGGATCGCGCGGGCGGCCACCGCCCGCCGATAGACCGCGGCGTACGCCTCGGCCGGCTCACGCCAGGAGAAATCCTTGCGCATCGCGCCTTTGGCGAGCTCGATAAACCAGGGCCGATCCTGATACAACGTCACCGCGCGCTGCACCGCGTGATCGAACGCCTCGGGACTGTAGGCGTCGTACAGAATGCCGGTGACGCCGTCCTCGATCGTATCGGCGAGCCCGCCGACTCGGCGCGCCACGGGGAGCGCGCCGTACAGCTGGGCGCGCATCTGCGTGAGCCCGCACGGCTCGTACAGCGACGGCATCATGAGGAAATCCGCGCCCGCGAGCAGCTCGTGCTCGAGCGGGTCCGTGAACGCCGTGTTGACCGCGATGTGGGCCGGGTACTCGGCCGCGAGCTCGCGCAGCGCGTTTTCGAATTGCGCTTCGCCCGCGCCGAGGAACAGGAACTGCGCGTCCAGATGCCTGAGCGAGTGCGACGCGACGATCTGATCGAGCCCCTTCTGCGCCACGAGCCGCGCGCTCATGCCGAACACCGGAGTTTCGGGGCGGCGCGGCAGGCCCCAGCGCTCCTGGAGCGCGGCCTTGCAGCGAATCTTTCCCGTGAGATCGTCGGCGGAAAACTTCGCCGCGATGTCCGGATCGTTCGTGGGATCCCACTTGTCCACGTCGATGCCGTTCCGGATTCCCACCAGCCGGTCGCCGAGCGCGCGGAAGCTGTGCTGCAGCCCGAAGCCGCCGACGTCGGTGAGCAGCTCGAACGCGTGCGTCGGGCTCACGGTCGTGACCATGTCGGCGTAGCGCAGCCCGCCCTTCAGGTAATTGAGGCGGCCGTACCACTCCATGAAGTCGGGCGACCACATCTCTTCGGGTAAGCCGATGTCATGCAGGACGCGATACGGGAAGACGCCCTGGAAACCGCCGTTGTGGACGGTCAGCACGGACGGAAGGCGCTCGAGCTCCGGCTCATCGCGGTACACGCGCCGCAGGAATACCGGGACGAGTGCCGCGTGCCAGTCGTGCGCATGCAGAATCAGGTTGCCCTCGCCGATCCGGCGCGCGATTTCGATCGCAGCCGACGCAAACAACGCGAAGCGATTCGGATTGTCCGGGTAGTCGCTGCCGCCCTCGCCGTAAATCCCGGCGCGATCGAACGACGGATTGTGCTCGAGGAACATCGTGTGCGGGAAGCCGTCGCTCACCTGGCGCCAGCAGCGGACTTTTTCCAGCCGGCCACCGCTTTCGACCTCGAAGGTGTCGCAGAACGGCTCGAGCTTGCCCGCCCGGGCGCGCGCTTCGCGGTACAACGGAAGCACCACGTGGCTTTCCGTCCCGCTCGCCGCCTGATATTCGGCGAGTCCGGCGACGGCCTGACCCAGGCCACCGGTCCGCGCATACGGCCACAGCTCGGCAGTCAGGTGGAGCACCCTGGTTTTCAACGAACCCTTCCCTCTCGGCATCGGACTACGACGGCGGATCGCCGGTAATCACCTCTCCGGCAGCAGCTGGGACGTAATAGCGCGTGACGTAAGCCCGAAGCATCTGGCGAGTCGTGAAATGCTCGATCGCGACGGCCATCGCGCCCTTCATCATATGTACCCAGGCGGCGGAGTAGCTGCCAGGGACACGATCGTAGTACGTCGGTATCACTTCGTCCTCGAGAATCTCGAAGAGATGTGACAGATCCGAGGGCTCGGGGTCGTCCTCCGCCGGCGGAAGCGGAATGGCCCAGCCGTTGACGCCCTGCTGGAATCCCTCGGCCCACCAGCCGTCCAGCGTGCTCAGCTGCGGCACGCCGTTGAGCGCCGCTTTCATGCCGCTGGTGCCGCATGCTTCGAGCGGCACGCGCGGCAGATTGACCCAGAGATCGACGCCCGCGACCATGCGCTGCGCCAGGTGCAGCTCGTAATCCTCGAGGAATGCGATGCGGCCCTCGAAGGCCGGATCCTGCGCGGCCTGGAAGACGCGCTGGAGCACTCGCTTGCCGGGATCGTCCGCGGGATGCGCCTTCCCGGAAAAGATGATTTGCACGGGACGGCGTGGATCGGTGAGCAGACGGCGCAAGCGGTCCGGATCGCGGAAGAGCAAATCCGCCCGCTTGTAGGTGGCGAAGCGACGCGCGAAACCGAGGGTCAGGACGTTGGGCGAGAGCAGGGCGCCGGCTGATGCGAGTTTTGCCTGATCTTTCCAGTAATCCCGCCAACGGTGACGCGCCTCCTCGCGGACATAGTGGAACAGCAGATGGCGCAGACCTTCGTGCGCCGACCACAGCCTGGCATCGTCCAGCGTCTGGACCGTGGCGGCGACCACTTCGGGGTCGCGGTGGGATTCCCAGTCGGCCCCCAACGATTCGGCCAACAGATCCCGAATCGGCCGGGCCATCCACGTGCCGAGGTGTACGCCGTTGGTCACGTAACCAATAGGGATCTCCGCGGCGGGCTTATTCCCCCAGACCCACCGCCAAATGCGGCGCGACTCCTCCTGATGCCGCTGCGATACGCCATTCACCCGTCCGGCCATCCGCAGCGACAGCACCGTCATCTCGTAGTGCTGGTCTCTGGTGTTCGGTTGTCCGAACGCCATGAATTGGTCGCGGGTCATACCCATCGTGCTCCAGAACGGTCCTGTGACCTGCTCGAGCTCGGCGAACGAAAACACGTCATGCCCCGCGGCCACCGGCGTGTGCGTAGTAAACACGCTGCTCGAACGGATCTGGTCCTCTGCCGCGTTGAGAGTGAGTCCCGATGCGACGAGCTCGCGCATGCGCTCGACGTACATGAACCCGGCGTGGCCTTCGTTCGCGTGCCAGATCTCTGGATGAATTCCGAGCGCGCGGAGCATCCGCACGCCGCCGATGCCGAGAATCCACTCCTGCCGCAGGCGCCACTCGGCCGCGCCCGTGTACAATCGCGCCGTGAGCTTGCGATCCTGCGGATCGTTCTGCTCGAGATCGGTGTCGAGCAGGTACACCGGAACGCGTCCCACCATCACGCGCCACGCGGCCACCTGCACCTCGCGACCCGACACCGTCACGGCGACGAGACAGCGCTTGCCGTCCACCCCGTTCACGCGCTGCACCGGATTCACAGTGGGATCGACCGGATCGTCCGAGTCGCGCTGCCAGCCGTCCACGCCGATGCGCTGGTCGAAGTAGCCGCCCGTGTAGTAGAGTCCCACGCCGACCAGCGGGACGCCGAGATCGGACGCTTCCTTGCAGTGGTCTCCGGCCAGCACGCCGAGGCCGCCCGAATAGATCGGGAGCGAGCGGTGCAGGGCGAATTCGGCCGAAAAGTAGGCGATCGGCTTGTTCAGCAGCTCGGCATATCGATCCGCATACCACGTTCCCTCCCGCTCCGAAAGCAGCCCGAAGCGATGCACCACCTGGTCGTAGCGTTCGAGGAACGCGGGGTCCTCCGCTGCTTTCGCGAGCCGGTCGGAGGTGACCTGCCGCAGGAACTCGACCGCGTTGTGCCGGGTGTCCTCCCACAGGCGGTGGTCGATGCGATGGAACAGTTCACGCGCGTCGAGCTGCCAGCTCCACCACAGGTTCTGCGTGATGTCGGACAGGGCCCGAATGCGCTCGGGAAGCAGTTCAGGCGGCGCCGGAGGTGCGGCCGGGGGAGCGGGCTTGGCGGATGTCGTCGTCGGTGTAGTCATCGGTTGCGACATATCTAATTGAGGAGATTGTAAGGCTCCAGTCAGAGCCGCAACCTTTTCCGGTCCGTGCGCGTCCAACGTGGTATCCTAGCCCACGTGACGACCATGCCGAGATCCACCGTCCTTCTCGCTGTGTTGATGTGTGCTCCCCTTTCATTAATAGCGCAGAACATCCATCCCACCCCGCCGCCCGAGGTGCGCGCCGTCCCGCTGCAGGGCGCTTTCAACCTCGATGGGCGCCTGAACGAGCCCATCTGGCAGACGGCCCCGGTGGCGACGGACTTCCTGCAGAATCAGCCGAACCAGGGGGAGCGCGCCACGCAGCGCACCGAAGTCCGATTCGCCTTCGACGAGGCGGCGTTGTACGTGGGCGCCCGCATGTACGACGATTCCGGCGCCCGTGGGGTCAGGACGCGACTTGCGCGCCGCGACGCCGACATCAGCACCGACTACATCCAGGTCATCTTCGACACCTATCACGATCACATCGGCCGGCTGTTCTTCCTCGTGAACCCGTCCGGGGTGAAGCAGGACGCCAACGGTCTCGGCGGGGGCGGCGACCCCTCCTGGGATCCGGTGTGGGAAGTGCAGACGGCGATCGATTCGCTGGGGTGGACCGCGGAGATGCGGATTCCGTTTTCGCAGCTGCGCTATCCGTCGACCACTGAAGAGCAGACCTGGGGCCTGCAGATCTGGCGCCAGGAAAACCGGCTGAATGAGCTGTCGCAGTGGTCGTATTGGAAGCCGGACGAGGTCGGCGGACCGCCGCGGTTCGGCCATCTGCTCGGGATGGTGATTCATCAGGCGCCGGGTCGCGCCGAGCTGCTCCCGTACGTGGTGGCGCGCTCGACGAACGCGCCGGGCGATGTCGCGGATCCGTTCTACGATCCGCACGCGGTCGACGGGCGCGTGGGGGCCGACGCGATGCTGCGGGTCACCTCGAACCTCACGCTCAATGCGACCATCAATCCGGATTTCGGTCAGGTCGAGGTGGATCCGGCGGTCGTGAACCTCAGCACGTTCGAAACGTTCTTCCCGGAAAAACGCCCATTCTTCGTCGAAGGCGCGGGCTACTTCGGGCTCGGCGGCTTCAGCTGCTTCTTTTGCTCCAACGTCTTTTCGATGTCCATGCTCAACACGCGCCGCATCGGCCGCGAGCCGCAGATGCCCGCCGTCCGCGACAGCGTCGCCTACGCCGACGCGCCGGACAACACGAGAATCATCGGCGCGTTGAAGCTCACGGGCCGCACGCCGGGCGGCTGGTCGATCGGAGCGCTCAATTCGGTGACGGCGCGCGAGCAAGCGCCCGTTGCGCTGGATGACAGCGCCGGTACTCGCAGCACGAGGGTCGTCGAGCCGCTCACCAATTATTTCGCCGGACGCGTCGCGAAGGACCTGCGCCAGGGCGCCACGGTCATCAAGGTGATGGGGACGTCGGTGTATCGTGACCTCGAAGATCCCTACATCGCCGAGCGCCTGTCCCGCAACTCCGAAGCGCTGGGCGTATCGACCGAGATGTGGTGGAGCAAGCGCACCTATCGCCTGATGGCGCAGTTCGCCGGCACGCACCTCGCGGGCGACACTGCGGCCGTGCGGCGCGTGAAAGAGTCTCAGCGGCACTTCTTCCAACGGCCCGACCGGTCGGACACCCTCGAGGTGCGCAAGCCGTGGACGTCGATGACCGGCGTGGGTGGATACGCGCGCATTTCGAAGGAACAGGGGCACATCCTGTGGGAGGCGAGCGCGAATTTCCGCACGCCGAGTTTCGACAACAACGACATCACGATTTTCCCGCAGGGCGATTTCGTGTGGATGGGCGCGAACCTGTTTCCGCTGTGGACCAAGCCGACCAAATGGTACCGGCAGGCGTTGCTCATCGGCGGGGCCCAGCAGCAGTACAACTTCGACGGCGATCTGACCAACCGGCAGTACCACGCGTTCGCGCAGGTGCAGACGCTGAGCTACTGGTCGCTCTCGACGTTCTGGATTCACCGGCCCGGGTATCTCGACGACCGCCTGACCCGCGGCGGCCCGGTCACCGGCAGGCCGACTTCCGACTTCTATTCGCTGGGGATCCAGACCGACAACCGCAAGCCGGTTGTCGCGAATCTCAATCTCGACGGCGGCTGCAACGGGGACGGCGACTGCCAGCGCTCGGCGTTTCTCTCCCTCGAGCTCAAGCCAAAATCCAACGTGACGCTCTCGCTCGGGCCCAACATCAGCAATTCGCACACGGGCGTGCAGGCCGTGGGGCGCTATGCCGGCACGAACAGCCTCTCGATGTACGGCAATCACTATGTCTTCGGGCAGCTCGAGCGCAACGAGCTGGGCATGGACACGCGCCTCAACGTGACCTTCTCGCCAATGTTGACGCTCGAGCTGTACATGCAGCCGTTCATTTCCGCCGGCGAGTACACGAGCTACAACGAGTTCGCGGCGACCCGCACGAGCCGGCGGCTCACCTACGGCGTCGACATGGGCACCATGGTCGTCACTCCCGACACCGCGGGCGGCCCCAGCACGATCACCCTGGACAGCGACGGGCCGGGCGGCGACACGACGTTCACCTTTACCAATCCCAGCTTCACCGTGCGGTCGCTGCGCGGGAACGCGGTACTGCGGTGGGAGTACCGGCCCGGCTCGACGATCTTCCTGGTCTGGACCCGCAGCGGCGCGACCGACGTGCCGCGCGGCCAGGTCGATTTTGGCGAGGACACGCGCGCCCTCTTCCAGGGACCGTCGGAGAACATCTTTATGATCAAGGTGAACTATTGGCTGGGGTTTTAACGGCAGGGATCAGGGACTAGGGATTGGGGACCCGAAGAGCGGGAACCGGTTAGTGTTCTGGTAGAAACTGCTCTCTCGAGGACCTATGTCGATCCGGGCTGTCAAATCGATTTCTCAGTCGCAGCTCACCCTCGAAGGCGCCGGCGTCAAGCTGCGCCGGGCGTTCGGGTTTGGGCGTACCAACGACTTCGATCCGTTTCTGCTGCTGGACGATTTTCGCAACGAGCATCCGGAAGACTATCTCCCCGGATTTCCCTGGCATCCGCATCGCGGCATCGAGACCATCACGTACGTGTTGAGCGGCACCGTGCAGCACGGCGACAGCCTGGGTAACAAGGGGACGATGGGCGCCGGCGACGTGCAGTGGATGACGGCCGGCAGCGGGATCCTCCATCAGGAGATGCCGAAAGGCGACGAGCACGGCCGCATGCACGGCTTCCAGCTCTGGGCCAACCTGCCGCGCAATCAGAAAATGACCGATCCGCGCTATCAGGACATTCACTCGAAGGACATTCCTGAAGTCGTCGACGACGACGGCACGCGCGTGCGGGTCGTGGCCGGTGATTTCTGGGGCAAGACGGGGCCCGTCGAGGGGGTTGCCGCCGATCCGCGCTACCTCGACATCTGGATTCCGCCGCGCGTGTCGAAGACGATTCCGATCGAGTCGTCGCGCCATGCGTTCGCGTACGTGTTCGAGGGCGACGGCACGTTCCGCGACGCGTCAGCGCCGCAGGGCGTGCAAACCGATCGCGTGTCCGCGAGCGGTCGGGATGCGGGCACGGAGAGCAAGTACGACACCGGCAATCGCTCGCTCGTGCTGTTCGACGCTGGTGACGAAATCAGAGTCCAGGCCGGCGAGCGGGGAATGCGCTTCCTGCTCGTTTCAGGTCAGCCGTTGCAGGAGCCGGTGGCGTGGCAGGGACCGATCGTCATGAACACGCGGGAAGAATTGATTCACGCGTACGACGAGCTGCGGCGCGGCACCTTTATCAAGAAGGGGTAGACGCTCCAGCGGACTAGATCGATCGACCTACGAATCGGGGGACGGCCGGGGTAACACCAAGCAT
>DATMZX010000200.1:0-12811 GCA_035573235.1 Gemmatimonadales bacterium | reverse complement strand
ATTTTGGATTCGTGAATCGCCCATGCCGCCATCGACTGCGTGCCCGCCGAGTCCTGGGCGATCACGGTCTTGAGTACCACGAACGCGAGCCCGGCTTCCGCGTCGGTCTCGAGCTGTCCCTCGTTGAGCGACAGCTGCCCCGATCCCTTGCCGATGGGGTGCGGGATCGGTTCGTCGAGATACCGGGCGGACAGATTGATCCCGTAGACGTCGCGGACGTGCGCGGGAAAATCGCGCGGCAGCTCTCGCTTGAAGCGCTCGAAATCGTCAGCGAGCGAAGCGCGATAGTCTGAACTGCGCATCCGCTGCGGCATTGGTCAGCACGAGCCGAGCCACCAGCTCTCCGACGGCCGGTCCGTGCTTGAAGCCGTGCCCCGAGCCGCCTCCGACGATCCACGCGTTTTCGGCCGCGGGATGGCGATCGATGATGAAGTGCTCGTCCGGCGACTCCTCGTACTGGCACACGCGCGCCTCGACCAGCGGCGCGCCCTTGAGCCCCGGAAAGCGATAGCCGATGTAGTCCTGGGCGATCTTCAGGGCCGCGGGACTGGGGACTCGGGACTGGGTGGTCGGATCGACCACCGGGCCTCGTGTATCGTCGGCGACTTTGAAGCCGCGCCATTCATTTCCTGGAATGCCGTACATGAACGTCGTCCCGTGATCGGCCCAGACGGGCATGCCGGTATCGGTGAAGCGCGGATCGCCGGCGGGCGTCCCGAAGAAGAACACTTCCTGCCGAGTGGCTTTCACGCGATCACCGATGACATCGGGAAAGAGCGCGCCGAGCCACGGACCGCAGGCGAACACGTAGCGATCCGCGGTCAGCCGGCTGCCATCCGACAGCGCGAGACTCGAGAGGACGCCGCCCGCCGGTTTGGGTGTTTCGATCGCGAGCTCCTTGTACTCGCCGCCCTCGGCGATGAAACCTTCGAGCACCGCCGCGCACGCGCGACGCGCGAGGAGGTAACCGCCGTCGGGCTCGAAGATCGCCCAGCGCACGCGATCGCAATTGATCTGCGGATATCGCTTCGAGAGATCGGGCCCGGACAGTTCTTCGAACCGCACGTTTTCACTGCGCAGGATGGGCAGCGCGGCTTTTTCGTATTTGTCGTCGCTCTCCACGAGCCAGAGCACGCCGATGCCGTGGTAGAGCTTTTTGCTCCAGCGCCGCTCGTGCTCTTTCCAGAGGGTGAGCGCGCGCGCCGCCATGTGCGTGTACACGGCGCGGTCGCCGTAGGTCGCGCGAATGACGCGCGTCTCGCCGCCCGAGCTGGCGCGACTGTTTCCCGGTCCCCACGCGTCGAGCAGCGTGACACGCGCGCCCTGACGGCGCAGGTACAGCGCGGTCCAGCCACCGAACGCGCCCGCACCGATGACGGCGATATGCGGCTGCCTGGCTTGCGGCACGAAACCTCCAAGCGCCCCGATCGCGGCGCAGGATTGGATGAATTCGCGGCGGTCTAGCGTAAGCGCGCCTCGCGTACGAACCGGCGCACCGCTTCGCGCTCGTGGTCCGGCAGTTTGGGTCCCCACGGATCATCGCACGCGTCGTCGGGAATCACCCCGTCGGCGGCGAGGGCCCACAGCATGCGTCGAATGTAGCCTTCCATCGGCGCTCGGAACGTCACTTCTCCAAACGCATCTAAATGCGTAGACAGGCGTAAAAAGGCGTGGTCATCCCCAGTATGCTTGGCGTCAAGAAGCTGCGCTTGCAGGGCGGTCAAAGCCGATCCCATCCCGATCAACGCCGAGCGCGCGCCCATCATCAACGAGTAGCCGAGGAAGCGGTCTTCGCCCGTGATCAGGAGTTTGTCCTGGTGTTTTTTCATCACCGCGGCGATGCGCTGGAACGTCATTACGGAGTCGAGCGTGGCGACTTTGATGCCGATGACTGCCGGCAGGGACATGATCGCGTGCAAGGTGTCGTCATCGTAGTCCACACCGCCCGCCGACTCGTACAGATAGAAGGCGATGACGGGCAGCGCGCGTCCCAACTCCTCGTGATAGTGAACGACGTCCTCACGGCGAGGAAAGGCAAGCAACGCATCGGCGCCACCGCGCTTCGCTTCCACGGCCATCTCCGCAGAGTTCGCGCCCGCGACAATGACTTTGCCGGCCAGGGCACCTTTCCACGTGGCGAGCACGTTCTGCCGTTGCGCTCGCGACAGGTGCGGGCCGCGACCCGTGTGCGCCCAGACCGCGACGCCGGCGATCGGCTGCCGAGCCATCCAGCGCGCGTACGTCTCCTGCGCTTCCTCGTGGATTGTGCTGCCGCGAAACGGCACGGGGACGGCGGGAATCAGTCCCCAGTCGAGATTCAGGGTCAGGCGCTCAGCCCCTGCAGGTTGTCCGACTCGATCGCGCGGCGCCGCTCGGGGGTGAGATCGAGCAGATCGAGCTTCGCGATGCTGTTCTCCGGAAGTCGCAGCGGCTGTCCCGTGCCGAACACGAACCGATCGATGCCGATCGTGTCGAGCAGCGTGGCGAAGTGGTCCTCGGGCGGCCCCCAAATCCAGCAGATGTCCCACCAGAGGCGGCGCGCTTCATCCGGCGTCGAGCCGAAATGCACTTCTTCGATGAAGCTGCGGTCCGCGTGGGTGATCAACAGTCGCACATCGGCATCACTGCGGATCAGCGCCCGCACCGCGGCGGCGGGCAGCTCGCCCGCCCGATCGTGCGGATGCCGCTGCCGCCCATCCTCGAGGCGTACGGCGACCACCAGGGGCAGCCGCGCGGCCCCGCAGGCGACCGCGAGCACGCGCATCTCGTCTCCCGCCGGTTCGAGGCCGGCGTAGAGCGGATCACAGCGCACCGCCGGCGCGCCCGAATCCACCGCGTCGGACAGCACCGCGTCCCAGTGCGGCAGACCGGGATGGATGCTCGGCACGGGCCGGAAGCGTTTTTCCTTGCGCGCCGTTTCGTACAGCCACGCATTGCCCTCGGTCGGGTCGCGCCAAAACAGGCTCGGCAGGTGCGTGATCCAGGCGCTGTCGATTTTGGCGCGGTCCAGGGACTTGAGCAGTTCGCCCGGCGACGTGTGGGGCACTTTGCGCCACGGATAGGCGCCGATGAACGCGTTACAGTCGATGCGCATCAGTCGGCCGGGAAGGCGCCCGGAGGAAAGATCCGCGCGGCATTTTTCCAGCGGATCAGCTCGAGGTCGTCCGGCGAGAGAATCGTTTCGAGATAGCGCAGCTTGGCCCAGCCCGTATCCATCGTGAGATCGGTGCCCCAGATCAGCCGCGCGGCGCCCGCCGTCTCGAGGCAGGCCTCCAGCATACCGCCGTCCACGCCGCTGCCCGAGAGATCGACGTAGACGTTCGGCACATCGCGCACGGCGTGCAGCGAATGCAGCCAATCGCCACCGCCACCGATATGCGCGAGGATGAACGCGACGTCGGGATGGCGGCGCGCGAGCGTACACAGCTCGACGGCGTCCGACGCTTCCTGTCCCGGCCAGTCGCGCCGCCGGTGCTGCCAGATGTGCTGCAGCACCGGGACGCGGCGCTCGCGCGCGAGCTCCGCGATGGGATCGAGCAACGGATCATCGGCGCGCCGGCTCGCCGCGAGCTTGATCCCGATCATGCCGGCGTCGAGACACCGGATGATCTCGGCGCGCGCGTGCGCCGTGTAATTCGGGTTGACGCACGCGTAGCCCCGGATCGCCTCGGGGTGCTGGCGCTGCAACGCGAGCAACGCGTCGTTCCCGGCTGTGACATCGCGCGGCGATGGGAAGTAGATCGGCGAGGTCAGGCCCCAGCTGCCGAGGATCGACGCGACGTGCACCGAAATCCCGATCCTGGCGCCCGCGGTGAGACGGCTCACGTTGCGCTCGCGCCAGTCGGCGCGTGGCGTGCGCGCATGGAGGAAATGCGCGTGCACATCGATCAGCATGGCGAAAAGCTAGCGCTCCCCTATCTTGGGGGCGACCTCAAGGGGGAGACCGGGATGGAAACGATGGTCGGCCGTGTGAAGGACATCATGCTCGAGCCCCGCGCGACCTGGAAAGAGATCGACGGCGAGTTCACCAAGCCGGGCGAGCTGTGGGGTCGCTACATCGTCCCGCTCGCCGCCCTCGGCGCGGTCGCGCGGACCGTCGGCATGATCCTGTTCGGGAAGCCGGTGGCGTTCACGAGCCTCGTGAACAAGGTCTCCCTGACGGACGCCATTGTCGCCGGCGTCGTGTCGCTCGTCGTCGCCCTGCTCAGCGTCTTTGTCCTCTCGAAAATCATCAGCCTGCTGGCCCCCGGGTTCGGCGGGCAGCGGAACGACGTGCAAGGCCTGAAAGCCGCCGCCTACTCCAGTACGGCCGCGTGGATCGCCAGCGTCTTCGCCATTCTGCCCAGACTCAACATCGTCATCAACCTGATTTCGCTGTACAGCATCGTTCTGCTCTACCTCGGGCTTCCGATCGTGATGAAGGCGCCGAAGGACCGCGCGATGGGCTACACGGCGGTGGTGATCATCATCGCGGTCGTGATGTTCGTCATCGGCGCGGCGGTTATTTCAGGCTAGACTTGCTGCAGCGCGGCGTCCAGTATCTCGAGGGTACGGTCAACCGTGCCCTCGTCGTGCGACAGGGAGACGAAGTTGTAGGCGGTCCGCTTGAACAACACGCCGCGCGTGGCGGCGGCGAGCGCCGTCCCGTGCGCGATCTCGTCGCTTGCATAGTGGAGAAAGCACATTTCCGCGATTCCGCCGACCCCGGCGATCGCGTGCTCGTGCCGCCGGTGCAGCGCGTGCAGTCCGTGCAGGAGCCTGGTGCCCATGCGATGCAGGTGTCCGCACACATCCTCCCGCACGAACACCTCGAGCGTCGCGCGCGCGGCCGCGAGTGCGACGCCTTCCGTCGCGAGTGTCGATGAGATCCAGGTCCGGCTCGTGCCGGACATCAGATCCGCGCGGCCCCCGACCGCCGCCAGGGGAAATCCGTTGGCGAGCGCCTTCCCGATCACCACGAGATCGGGCTTCGGCTCGACGTTGTAGCGCTCCACGGCCCCGCCGAGCGCGAGGCGGAACGCGGTCTTGATCTCGTCGAAGATCAGGACCGCACCGACCCGCTGCGTCTCGACGCGTAATACCTGCAGCCATTCGCGCGAAGGCTCACTCACGATGACCGGCTCGACGACCACGGCGGCCAGCGTGCTGCCGCGCTCACGAATCAGCTCACGCGTGCGCGCGACGTCGTTGAACGGCAGCTCGGCGAACAGCGCGCGCGTGGCCGCCGGTACGCCTTCGGTGGCGCCCTGACACCAGTCGAGCCAGCCGTGATAGCCGCAGCCGAGCACCGCGTCGCGGCCGGTCGCGACGCGCGCGAGCCGCACGGCGGCCGCGACCGCCTCCGCGCCGGTCTTGAGAAAGCGAATGCGCTCGAGCCAGGGGATCCGCTCGGCCAATGCCTCGGCGAGCTCTTCTTCCGCCACCGGCGGCAGCGGACCGACGACGCCGGCGGCGATCGCCGCCTCCGCGGCGCGGTTCACCGCGGCGTGGCCGTAGCCCAGCGCCACGGCGCCGAGCGCCATGATGTAGTCGACGTACTCGCGGCCCGTGTCGTCCCAAACGCGGCAGCCGGCCGCCCGCGTCATGCGCGCGGGCGAGCCAAACAGCGCCTCGGGGCGCTTGCTACCCGTCGACGTGAAGCCTGGAACGCGCCAGTCGTTCACCGTACTTGGTCACCTCGATGGCAATCGCGCGCAGCAGCTTCACCTCGCGCAGGTCGAACGGCGTGCGGTGCGCGATCTCCCGCATCGTGCGCATGACATTGTCGGCGTTGCGCGTCTTGAAGAACTCGATCGCCCGCAGCGCCGTCGCGACGTCGACGAACAGCCGCTCGATCTCTTCGGTCGGCGTCGGCTCGGACGGGCGGCGCGGCGTCTTGAACGGCTGCGCCTCGGCGCCGCGCGCCAGCGCCAGCTCGTAGAGCATGATGATGACGGCATGCGCGAGATTCAGCGACGAGTAGTTGGGGTCGCTGGGAATCGTGACGATGCGGTGGCACAGATCGAGCGCTTCGTTGGACAGCCCGCGGTCTTCCCGTCCAAACAGCAGCGCGACGGGCTCGGGCCCGCCTGCGGCGAGCGCGTTGACCTCGACCGCCGCCTCGCGCGGACGCTGCAGATTCCGTTTGGCGGTCCGGCCCCGCGCGGTGAATCCCACGACGTGGACGCAGTCGCCGATCGCCGCGTCGAGCGTCTGGAACGTGCGCACGCGCGCGAGCACGTCCTGCGTCTGATGCGCGATTCCTTCCACGCGGTGCGACTCGAATTCGCCCGGGTTCACGAGGCGCAGATCCCGCAAGCCGAAGTTCTTCATGCCGCGCACCACGTGCGCGATGTTGACCAAATCCTGCGGCTCGTTGAGCACCACGACGATCATCCGACGAGCTCCAGCACACCGAAGCGCGACGGGTCCTGCCGGTCACCCCGCAGCCAGACCCAGCCGCCGCCGCCGCTCCACACCAGCTGACCGACGCGGCGCAGGCGTCCGGGCAGCAGCTCGTTCACGATCAGATCGAACGACACGCGCGCCCCCGCGTGCGGGTACACGCCGTCCGGCCACGGAATCGCCACCGTGACGCAATAACCCGTTTCGGTGCGCTGCCAGCCGCCGGTGACGGCGTTGCTCGCGCTGCCGCGCGTGTCGCTCGTCGGACGCGCGCGGACGATTTTGCGGTCCGGTTCCGGGACGATCAGGTAGCCGACGGGCGCGCTGCCGCCGCCGTTGTGGGCCGCCAGCGGCGCGAGGTACACCTGCAGGCCGTCGGAGTGGATGTCGTCGGGATCGTTGTCGAGCTGCAGCGGCGCGGCGCCGGCGGGGCGCAGACACACCTCCGGTTTGGTGACGGTCACCGCGAGATACAGGGCCCGTTCATCCCAGGCGGCGTACGCCAGCGCCGAGAGTTCGTCGGCGCCCGGATAGGCATCCTCGCTGCGACGGTATTGATCCTCCAACACCATCTGCAGCGGGTCGGCGAGCTCGAACCCTTCGAGCGACCCGTCGAGCGGCGGCGCATTGCCGACGCGGAACGCGGGCGCGGCCACGCGCGTCGGCGGATCGATCTGCAGCAGGGGCACGAACGGCGGCCTGGGCTCGCGCGCGCCGCGCAGCACGAGCGGCGGCGGTCCTTCCTGCTCGATCGTCCAGTCGTTGCCGCCGAACCGGTGATGATCGATCGCGGATGCCGTCGTGATCTCGATGGCATCACCGCGAGTCTGTACGCCTCGAACGACGGGCGATCCGGTATGCGGCTCGAGCACCGTCACGATGCGCACGTTGCGACCGCGCGCGCGAAGGACGTAGAACGGCACCCGCTCATGACGGCCGGGTAATCCGGGGCCTTCCATCTCGAGCAGCGCGCCGTCGAACACCAGGTGCAGCCGGACCTGCCTGCCGTCCTGCGTGTGATTCAGCACGATGGCGATCTCCGTGGGATCGTTGGGGACAAAGCGCTGCACGCGCGTCACGAACTCGTTGGCGAACGCATCGCTCTCCCACCGCCCCGGCGTCTCGACGGAGCCGCGTCCGGCGATGTGCCAGGGAAGCTCGAGCAGATGATCTTCGCGCGCGGTAAAATCCGTCACGTCGACGATATAGGCCGGTCCCGCGGTGACGATCCGATTTACGTTGTCGACCTTGCCGCGCACCCAGCCCCAGTCCTCCTGGACGTCGAAGCACTCGCAGCTCGCATAGCCGGCAGTCTGCGACTCGCCGTCGACGCGCGGCGCGTTGTGGGCCAACGTCGATCGGTACCAGAAGAGATCGCGCGTGACGTATCGGCCGGTGCCGGGATCGGGCAGCCAATGCACGCCGCCGGCATGCAGCGTCAGGTGCAGATGATCGGGATGCCCGTGTCCCCCGCCGGTCGGCCCCGCTTCGAGACTGACATAGCGGTCGTCGTGGCGCAGGACGGCGAGTCCCTGACTCTCGAGCAAGAGGCTGCCGGGCCGCCACCGGTCCGCGGCGGCGGCCGGCTCGAGCGCGGGCATCATCTCGAGCAACGACCACCACGACAATGAGGATCTGGTCACCGGCGTGGGCGTGGTCAGCATCGGCGCGTCGTGCAGGTAGAACTCGAACAACTCGAGCACCGGCGGTTTGGCCTCGCGGTACACCGTCTCGAGCCACGCGGCCGTTTCGGGCGATCCCAATCGCGCGAGGCCAATCTCCCACATTTCGAGGTACGCCGGCTGCGCGAGCGAGATGCCGAACCGCGCGTCTTTGCGCGCGGGCGCTGTGAGGTCCGGAAGCGCGCTGAGCGAGGGCGCGAGCAGCGCACTCTGAATGCGCGCCGCGAGACGCTCGTCGGCACTGAAATCGACGCCGGCCAGGCGCGCCCATCCCGCACCGGTCAACAGGCCGCGCAGCGCGAAGAAGTGATAGTTCTCGCCTTCGTACCACATGCCGTCCCGGCCGTAGCCGTTCAGCAGATGCGCGATCAGACCCGTCTCACCCTCGATCGCGCGCCGCGCCAGCTCCTCGTCCTCGAACCACACCGCGATCGCGGCGAGCGCCGCGTTGTTCCACGTCTGGCGGTTCGAGAATCCTTCGTCGTAATCGCCGATGATCGTCGCGGCCTCTTCGACGACCTGATGCACGGCTTTCTCGGTGGATGAATCGAGCAACCCGGCCGCGCGCAGCAGCATCGCCGCCGCGAGATAGCTGGAAATCCAGATCGATTCGATGTAGGTCGAAAAGAACAACCGGCTCGGACCCAGCACGTTGTCCCGGTTCGGAAAGCGCCAGTACCGCTCCGCGTAGGTCGTCAGGATTTCGCGCGCGCGGAGCGCGCACGCGGCGTCCTCCTTGCCCCCCAGGCCCGCGACGGCCGCGAGGTGGGCAGCGCGCTCGACCAGCCAAAGATGCTGGAACCGGGCCCAGTTCCGCTCGTGTCGCTCCCCGCGCCAGGTCTTGCCGCAGCGGGGACAGCGATGGTCGGTCGGACTCCAGGGATCGAATACGAGCAAGGCGTGATCATCAGGACAGGCGCCGCCATCGGTCGAGAGCAGCGCCTTGTGCTGAGGGATGGGCGGCATGCGCGCGAGCAGCGGCTGCGCGCGGCGGCGCAGCTGCTCGAGCAGCGCGCGGAGCTCCGCCGATTCGGCCACGACGGCGGCGCGCGCGACGAGCTCTTCAGCGGTTACCATGTCCGAACACCCTCGGAAGACCAGTTCAACGACAGCACTTTCGCTCCCGCGGCGCTGAGCGCCGATACGGCGTCGCGCGCCGCCCCTTTCATTATGAAGAACATGCACCCGCCGGCGCCCGAACCCGCCGCCTTCCCGCCGAGCATTCCGACGTCCGCGGCCACCTGCTCCAGCCGGGCCATGTCGGGCGTGCGCATGATAGGATCGAGCGCTTGCTGGTGCCGCCAATTCTCGGTGAGCAGTGAACCGACGCGGCCGAGATCGGCAGCGCGCAACGCTTCGCCCATCGCGTTGCCGGTGTCTTTGAGGCCGCGGAGTGCCCCGGTGACCTTGGAATCGCCACGCTCATAAGCACCCATCACCCGCGAGATCGTGTCACCGGACACCCGGCTCTTGTTCGTGTAGCAGACGATCGTCTGCTGCTCGAGCGTCCGCGCGAACGCCGGATCGAGCGTCAGCGGCTCGATGCCGACATCGGGATCGCGAAACGTGAAGCGGTGAAAACCGCCGAGAGCGGCGCCAAACTGATCCTGCTTCCCGCCGGGCAACCCGGCTTCGACCGTCTCCACCTGCCAAGCTTGCTCGGCGAACCCGCGCCCGTCGAGTGACTCCTGGCGCGCCCGGGTCAGCGCGCCCACGAGCGCGACTCCGAGCGCCCCGGAGCTGCCCAGGCCGGATCCCGAAGGGGCATCGCAGCGCGTCGTGAGCGTAAAGCCTCCGAGCACCGGAAACATCCGCAGCGCCGCGGTGAGGAGCGGCAACTTTCCGCCGCGGGCCAGACCGCCGGCGTTTGCGCATTCGAGCGTCTCTCCCAGCTCCTCCGCGACGAAGCGGAGCAGTGTTCCGCCGAGCTTCAGCGCGACATGCGCGCGCAGCCCAATCGCCCCGTTCACGACGACTCCGCCTTCGCGCGCCGAGAACGGCGGCACGTCGGTCCACCCGCCGGCGAAATCGAGCCGCATCGGCGCGGTCGCGTGGAATTCCGTCGGGAGATCGCGTCGCCTCATGATGACTTGCGAATGTGCCAGGCCGTGATCGTGGGCAGCTCGCCGCGCACGTCCATTTGCACGCCCTGCAGGCGCTGGTTCATCCCCTGCACCCCACGCGCATGATAGAGCCAGACGACGGGCAACTGCTCGGCAAATACCTGCTGCGCGGCGAGAGGATCCGCGGGCATCGCCACCCCCGTCAGATCGCCCAGGCTTTGGAGAAAGCCGAGCCCGGGATCGCCAGGAATACCCATGACCGCCGCGCTGAACTCGTGCCGCGGGCCGTTCACGCGATCGAGGAAGGCGGACAGCTCGAGCTGGCGAATCGAGACCTGGAATCCTACCGCGTTGAGCCGCGCCTGGATCATCTGCTCGAGTGCCGCTTCCCCGCTGCCGACGGTCAGCAGCTCGAATTGCGGCGTCGTCCCGAGCGCAGCGACGAGCCGGCGCGCCGAGTCGGGCGCGAGCGGCACGTGCCGACCGGCCCAATAGTGCGGCAGCGTGGGCGCAACGGGTCCCTCGGCCACGGCGGCGAAGCCGAACAGGTACCCGTCCACGATTTCCTGGCGGTCGATCGCGAGCGCCGCGGCCAGTCGCGCGCGCGGATCGTTGAACGGTGGGCGGCGCGTATTCAGCACCAGCCCGTACGGCAGGATCAGCGGGTAGTCCCGCACCGCGAGCGCCGTGTGCTTGCGGACGAATCCCGCATGCTGCGGACTGATCCCCGCAAAATCGAGCTCACCGGCAACCAGCGCCGACAACTTGATCATCGGCTCGTCCACCACGACGACGATGAAGCGATCGATGTGCGGTGGGCCTCCGAGCTCCGCGGGGAAGTCGGTGTTGCGCGCGAAGACCCAGCGGCGATTCGGTTCGTGCGTGACGAATCGAAACGGACCGTTGCCAACGGGGCTCGAATTCCACGCGGCTGCGCGCAATGTCGCCCGCGGCACGCTGTCGAGCAGATGCGCCGGCACGATCGCGAGATCGGTGAACACATCGGGCAGCGCGCTCGCGGCGGGTGCGGCGCGGTACCGCAGCGCGACGGTCGAGTCGTTCGGCGCCGTGACGGCCGCGAGCCCGCGCAGATCGTTGAACCGCGGATACCCGGTCACCGGGTCTCGCGCCGCATCGAGCGTCCAGGCGACATCGCGGGCCGTGGTCGGCGTACCGTCATGCCAACGAACATCGGTGCGCAGCCTGAACGTGAGCGTGTTCCCCGACCAGCTCCACGAGCGGGCGAGATAGGGGCGCGCGGTCAGCGTCGAGTCGTAGCGCGCCAACGTCATCAGCAGGACGTAGCGCTGCACCTGACGGGCCAAGGGATGAGCGGTGAGCAGCGGATTGATGCTCTGAAGATCCGCGCCGGAGGCAAACAGGACGGTATCGCCACGGCGCAGCGACTCGTCGCCGCAGGCGCTGAGCAGCACGAGGGCGGCGAGGAGGGCGAAACGCGCGCGCGGCACGACCGGATTCTAGCGGGGGCCCAAGCGCTGCGCGAGATTCCCGCCGATGTTCGCCAGGCTGGGCCGTCGCTTGCTTGCAGGGTTAGCCGTCGTGCTGGGCGTCGTGGTCATGACGTTCCTCCTGCTGCACGCCGCGCCGGGCGATCCCGTCGATCTGCTGCTCGGTCCCACAGGCACGGTCGAGCAGCGGAGCGCGCAGCGCGAAGCGCTGGGGCTGGATCGCCCCCTGGCGTCGCAGTTCGCGACCTGGCTCGGACGGTTTGCGCGCGGTGATTGGGGAACGAGTATCGCGCAGGGCCGTCCCGTCGCGCGGGTCCTCGGCGCCGCGTGGCCGGCGACCGTCCGGCTCGTCGGTCTGTCGCTGCTGCTCAGCTATCTGCTCGGCATCGCGCTCGGCGCGCTGCAGGCGGCTCGCAGCGGATCGCGAACCGATACCGCCCTGTCGATCACTTCGGTCACACTGTTCGCGATGCCGGGCTACTGGCTCGGGCTCATGCTGGTCCTCGTGTTCACGTACTGGGCCCGCTGGCTCCCCGCCTTCGGCGCCGCGGGGTTCGACGCCGATTATCTGAGCGGCGCGGGCTGGCTCCTGGATCGCGCGCGCCATCTGGTACTGCCGCTCGCGACGCTCACGCTGATCGGCATCGGCGGCGCCGCGCGATTCGTGCGCGGGACGATGATCGAAACGCTGAGCCAGCCGTTCATCACCACGGCGCGCGCCAAGGGGTTGACGTCGCGGCAGGTGGTGATGCACCACGCGCTCCGCAACGCGCTGACGCCGGTCGTAACACTGCTCGGCATGTCGCTGCCCGCGTTGTTCTCCGGCGCGGTGTTCGTGGAGGCGGTATTCGCGTGGCCCGGCGTCGGCCGGATCCTCGTCGAAGCCGTCCAGGCCCGCGATTACCCCGTGGTCATGGCGGCCACGACGGTCAGCGCACTGCTCGTCGTCAGCGGCAACATCCTCGCGGAGGTACTCGCCGCCTGGCTCGATCCCCGCGTGCGCACGTCGGGCGCCGCATGACCCGACTGCTCCGGGACCGGCGCGGCGCCTTGGGCATGTTTGTGCTGCTGGTCGTCCTGATTTGCGCGGCGGGGGCGCCGCTCGTGTCCAGTGGCGATCCGGTCGGCCAGCGCGACATCGTCGCGACGCGCTTTCTTCCGCCGATGTCGACCGACGCGCATGGGGACTTCCACCCCATCGGCACGGATCGCT
>DATMZX010000199.1:0-5729 GCA_035573235.1 Gemmatimonadales bacterium | reverse complement strand
CTCCCGAAGGGAGAGGGGGTCAGGGGGTGAGGACGCGGCCCGAGATCTACACGATGGGCCATCGCAACCCCTATCGGATCTCGGTGGACAAACACACCGGTTTCGTTTACTGGGGCGAGGTCGGTCCCGACGCGGACGCCGACTCAGTGGGACGCGGGCCGCGCGGCTACGACGAGATCGGCCAGGCGCGCAGCGCCGGCAATTACGGCTGGCCCTACTTCGTCGGCGACAATCGCGCGTACTGGAAAGTGAAATGGATCGACTCGGCGCACGTGGAGAGTGGCGCGCAGTTCAACCCGGCCTACGTCGTCAACAAGTCGCCCAACAACACGGGGCTGAACGTGCTGCCGCCGGCGCGCAAGCCGTTCATCTGGTATCCGTACGGACCGTCCCCCGAGTTCCCGATCGTCGGCAGCGGCGGCCGCACCGCCGAGGCGGGGCCTGTTTATTACCGCGCGGACTTCCCGAACGCGGCGCGGCCCTTCCCCGCCTACTACGACGGCAAGCTCTTCATCTATGAGTTCATGCGGCACTGGATCATGGCCGTCACGATGAACCAGAGCGGCGATCTCGTGTCGATCGAGCGCTTCATGCCGAGCGCCAAGTTCGCCGCGCCGATCGAAATGGAGTTCTCACCCAGGGGCGACATGTACATCCTGGAATACGGCACGCTCTGGTTCCAGGGCAACGACGATGCGCGCCTCGTGCGCATCGAGTACAACGCCGGCAATCGCGCGCCCGTGGTGGCGGCGAAGGTGGACACCCCGAAGGGCGCCCTGCCTTTGAAAGTCGCGCTCTCATCCGAGGGCACGCTCGACTACGACGAAGATTCGCTGCGCTACGACTGGACGATCCGGCGCGGCGGGACCGTGCTGCGACATCTGACGCAGCCGAATCCGTCGTTTACCTTCTCGCGCGCCGGCACCTACACCGCGACGTTGACCGTGACCGACACGCGCGGCGCGAAGACGAGCGCGGCACCGATCGCAATCGTCGCGGGCAATCAGCCGCCGACGGTCGAGGTTGCGGTCACGGGCGGCAATACGTCGTTCTTCTTCCCCGAGGTCGCGATCCCGTACGCGGTGCGCGTGAGCGATCGCGAAGACGGCACGCTGGCCAGCGGCCGGATCCAGCCAAGCCGGGTGACTGTGAATGCCCAGTATTTCAAAGACGGCGCCCCCCAGTCCCCAGTCCCTAATCCCCAGTCCCTCGGTCGTGACCTGGTCGAAGCCGGTGATTGCCTCGCGTGTCATCAAGTCGATCGGCAATCGATTGGACCGAAATACCGTGAGGTCGCGCGCAAATACCAGAACGACACGAGCGCGATGGGCCGGCTCTCGAAGAAGATCCGCGCAGGCGGCTCGGGTGTGTGGGGTCCCGTGGCGATGCCGGCGCATCCCGCGCTCTCGGACGAGCAGGCCTCGGCGATCGTCTCCTACATCCTGAGCCTCGCCGACTCGGGCGGCACGCTCGGCGCGTCGCTACCGCCGAGCGGATCGTACACGCCGGCGGCCGGCTCGGGCGATGCGCCGCAGGGCGTGGTTGTGCTGCGCGCCGAGTACACCGATCGCGGGGCGAACGGCATGCCGGCGATCACGGGCGACACGACGCTGGTGTTGCGCTCGCCCACGTTCGTGATGGCGAGCGGCGACATGTCGGACGGCGTGTCGCGCCAGAGCGCGGAAGGGATTCCGGTCCCGATCACCGTCGTGAGCCGGCCGGGATCGTCGGTGAGCTTCAGCAAGATCGATCTGACGGGGATCGGCGCCGTCACGGTGGTGGTGGTGGCGCCGTCGCAGTATCAGGCGCGGGGCGGCGGCATCGAAGTGCGGGCGGACTCGCTCACGGGGGCGCTACTGGGCCAGAGCGATCCGATTCAGCCGACTGCGGACCAGACGCCGGCGATGCGGCGCATCCCGCTCGCTGCGACGTCAGGAGTGCACGATCTCTACTTCGTGTTCAGGAATCCTGGGGCGACGGGGGATGGATTCATGTTCGGCGTGCTGACCGCCACCTTCACACCCTGAAGGGTGTGCTCGGCAATCACTGTCCTTAAGGACAGAGTCTGCCGAGCACAGGCTTTAGCCTGTGAATCAGGCCCTCGGGTGAAAACTTTTGTGTACGGTGCGTAGGTAATCGCGGTCCACGTGCGTGTAGATCTGCGTGGTGGACAGATCGGCGTGGCCCAGCATCTCCTGCACCGCCCGGAGATCGGCGCCCCCTTCGAGTAAGTGCGTGGCGAACGTGTGGCGCAGCGTGTGCGGCGTCACGCGCTTGGTGAGTCCCGCCCGCCGCGCCGCCGCCTTGATGATGCCCCACGCACCCACGCGCGTCAGTGGCGTGCCGCGCGCATTGAGAAACAGCACCCCTTTGCCCTTCCCTTTATCCACCGTCGGCCGGATCTCGCGCGCGTACATCGCGATCACGCCGAGCGCCGTCTTGCCGAACGGCACGAGCCGCTCCTTGGAGCCTTTGCCGAATACGCGCACCACGCGGTCCTCGAACGAAATGTCCTGGAGCTTGATCCCGACCAGCTCGGACACGCGCACGCCCGTCGCGTAGGCGAACTCGAGCAGCGCGCGATCGCGCACCGCGAGCGGCTCGTCGGTGTTGGGCGCGTCGAGCAGTTTGCCGATCTCGTCCGTCGACAGCACGGCGGGGAGGGTGCGCCAGCGCTTCGGCGACTCGATCCGCTCGCTCGGGTCGCGCGCGGCGATCCCTTCGCCCACGAGAAACTTGAAGTAGGTTCGAATCGCCGAGATCTGACGGCGGATCGTCGTGGGCGCGAGCCCCAGGTCCTTGAGAAAGTAGATGAAGTCGCGCAGCTGGGCGGCCGCCAGGTCGGTGGGCTTCTTGATGCCCTTGCCGGCCGCGTACTCGACGAGTCGCGTGATGTCGCGCAGATAGCTCGCGACGGTGTTGCCGCTGTTCCCCGCCTCGAGCGCCAGATAGTCATGGAAGCGCTCGAGCTGAAACGCCCGCGCTAGGTCGGGGGGGATGGTGGCGGAGGGCGTTGCAGCCGGCGGCGGACGATCCATACGACAATTATTAGAACGAAGACGCCGGCCACAATAGCCAGGACGGTATTGGCGTGCTTCAGGGCGGCGACGACCGTCTCGAAGTCGGTCCCCAGGCGGGTGACGAGCCAGGTGAGCGCGCCGTAGTACAGCGCCGAGGCGAGCGCCAGCGGAATGAGCGCCCGCGCCGCCGGAACGTGCGCGATCCCCGCGAACGGCATCACGACGCCGCGCCAGATCGGCAACAGGCGCGACAGGAAGATGCCGTAGGTGCCGTGCTTCTCGTATTGCCGCGCGATCTGCGCGACGGTGTTGGGCGTGAAGATGTGGCGGCCGAGGAAGCCGCGCGTCACGAGCTCGCCGTGGCGGCGCGCCAGCGCGTACACCGCGGCGCCCGAAGCGACGTTCGCCGCCCAGGTGAGCGCGAACACGAGCCACGGATTCATCACGCCCCGGCCGGCGAGAAACGCGCCCAGCGCCACGGCCACGTCGGCCGGGACCGGCGGAAAGAAGTTCTCGATGGCGGCAAGCAGGGCGATACCGATGTAGAGCGGCCCCGCGGGGAGCTGCTCGAGAAACGCGATGACGTCCGTCAGGGGGCTCTGTCGCCTCCGCTCAGCGTTGCGACGGCAAACACGGCGATCCCTTCACCGCGCCCGATCCAGCCCATCCCCTCGTTCGTTTTCGCCTTCACCGAGACGTGCCCGGCGAGCAGCGCCTGGGCGAGCTTCGCTTCCATGGCGGCGAGGTGCGGGGCCAGTTTGGGCTTCTCCACGATTACGGTGACGTCGGCGTGCACGAACTGGAATCCGGCTTCTACCACTTTGAGGAAGGCTTTGTTCAGCAGGTCGATCGAATCGGCGTTTTTCCACCGCGGATCGCTGTCCGGGAACATTCGCCCGATGTCGCCCAAACCGGCCGCGCCGAGGATGGCGTCGGTGAGCGCGTGGGCGACCGCGTCGGCGTCGGAATGCCCGGCGAGGCCTTGATTATGGGGGATTTCGATGCCGCCCAGGATGAGCTTGCGGCCCTTGGCGAATGGATGGGAGTCGTACCCGATGCCGACGCGCATGCGGCCAAGATAGCGTGACTCATCTCACATCGTGATCCCTTAGCTTAAGCCAACCCCGTCAGGCATCGGCACATGTCCCCATTGGCCGTTCGTATCGGTTTGGGTGTCCTGGCCGTTCTCGCGCTGTTCGCGCTGCGCGGCAAGCGCTGGGCCTACGTCTCGTTCATCGCGCTGGGCCTTCTCTATTATCCCGCGCAGGCCCACTTCCAGCTGCACGCGCCGAAGTGCGAGCAGATTCTGCCCGCGGTGCAGCAGCTCGTCCCGTTGCTGCAGAACTTCCTCTATCTGGGCCTGTTCGCGGGGTTCTACTGGATGTCGTGGGTCCAGCTCCGCGACACGAACGCGCGCGGCTTCTGGGCGCTCGCGGTGACGGTGCTCGTCGCGGCCCTGTTCGAGATCGCCGACGGGATGACGGCGGTGGTGGCGGTGGCGAAGACGGCGCGACATGCAAAGGCGGTCGCGGTCGCCGCGCCACTCCACTGCCGCGTGCAGGATCTTGTGCCGGCGATTGCCGGCGCGTTGGGCGCCATGGTACTACTGGCCATCTGGGCGCGCCTGACCAAGAAGCCAGCGTACGTCGCACTCGGCAGGAAGCCCGGGAAAGCCGCGGCGCGTCCGCTGGCGCCGGCGCCGCGCTCACCGTTGCCGCCAGCGCGCGCCGTCGTGTACGAGCCGCCCAAGTACGGCTCGCCGCCGCCGCCGGCGGATTTCTCGCCCGGGCCGACGACCGAAGTCCGGGCCGCGGCGCACGCCGAACCCGCGGAAGAAATCGAGCCGACCGAAGACATCGCGGCCGGCAGCAAGGTGGCCGCCGCTCGCGCCGCGGTCGTCGAGCGCCTGCGCGGAATTCTGGAACGCATTCGACCCGCCCTGCAGCGGATTTGGCGGGTGATCTCGGGACGGCGCCGGGCGATTGCCGTAGGGCTCGGCGTGGTCGTCGTGCTCGTCGGGGCGGTCGTGTTCGTACTCCCGCGCGTGACCGCGCCGCCCGCACCAGTAGCCGTCGAGCAGCCGCCCCCGGCGCCCCCCGAGCCGCCGGCCGCGCCGCCGCGCCAGCTGCAGTCCGAGGTGTTGGGATACTATGAGCCGAGCTACAAGTTCACGGTGTTCGACCGGCGGTTCACGCGGCTCACCTTGCGCCCGAGCGCGTCGGTCACGTTCACGCGACCGGGGGTGCGGCAGGAAGTGCCGTGCGAGGATTCAAACATTGGACGGGATCTAGTGCGGCTGAAGTGTACGCTCGAGCCGTACGGCCTCGTCACGATCGACGGCCGTTTCCCGATCCGCTACGCCACGACCAAGCTGGACATGCCGGTGTTGAGCGCGTCGATCACGGTCACGAACAACCGTGGCGAGGTGCAGTACCGCGCGCGCGATCAATTCTATTGGCACGTGCCGGACTAGGTCCTGAGCTGAGCGAGCGACAGCGCGCTCAGCGAAGGATCTGCTTTTAGAAGCAGGTCCTTCGCTCGCGCTGGCGCGCGAGCTCAGGATGACATGCGTGCTTCGCTCCCCTTTTAGAGAAACAATGAAGGAGAAAGATGTGAGTTGCGGTCTGCGAGATCGTGCCACGTGGGGTTGGAGTGTTCGATCAATGCTACTTTGCGCGATCGAATCCACCCCTTGAGCTCTTTCTCGCG
>DATMZX010000198.1:0-8426 GCA_035573235.1 Gemmatimonadales bacterium | reverse complement strand
ATCCTGGCAATCGGAACGGCGATCGAAGGCCATCCCGACAACGTCGCGCCGGCGATTCATGGCGGCGCGGTGTTGAGTGTCCACACATCCGCCGGTGTGGTGTCGTCGTCGCTGCGGATCGCGCCGGGCCTCGAGCTGTTGATTGCCGTGCCGCCATTTCCGAACGACACCAAGGCCGCGCGGGCCGCGCTGCCGCCGACGGTGCCGCATCCCGAGGCGGCGGTGGCCGCGAGTCGCGCCGCGGCGCTGGTGCAGGGTCTGGCGACGGGAGACGGCAAGTTGCTCACCGCCGCGCTCGACGACGTGCTCCACGTGCCGTACCGGCGCGGGGAGATCTACGGCTACGACGCCGTGGTCAAGGCGGCGATCGAGGCCGGGGCGTACGGCGCGACGTTGTCCGGAGCCGGCTCGGCGATTCTGGCGATCGCGCCGCGCGATCGCGGGCCGGACGTGGCGACGGCGTTGCTGTGCGCCTGGCGCTCGGAAGGCGTCACCGCGGAGCTCATCCGCTTCACCCAGCCGGTCCCGGGGGCGACGGTCAGCGAGACGCGTCCAAGGGTTCATCCTGTTTCTACGGAGTCACTATGAGTGTCACGCTGCAGTTACCGACCGTGCTCGCGAAGCTCGCGGACGGCCAACGCACGCTCGAAGCCCGGGGCGCGACGTTGGGCGATGTGGTCACCGATGTCTCGACGCGTTTTCCGGGACTCGCGCCGCGGCTCCGCGATGCCGACGGCAAGCCGTATCCGTTCGTCACCTTTTATGTGAACGACGACGACGCCCGGCTGCAGGGCGGTTTCGCGGCGACGCTGCGCGATGGCGACGAGGTCATCATCGTTCCAGCGATTGCGGGAGGCTGAGCCCATGACCGCACTCGCACAGGCCGAGCTGCTGCGCTACAGCCGGCATCTGATTCTTCCCGACGTCGGCATTGCGGGCCAGGAAAAGCTCAAAGCTGCCCATGTCCTGTTGGTGGGCGCGGGAGGGCTCGGCTCACCCGCGGCGCTGTATCTGGCGGCGGCCGGCGTCGGCACGCTGGGCCTCGTCGACTTCGATAACGTCGATGTCACGAATCTCCAGCGGCAGATCCTGCACGGGACGAAGGACGTCGGGCGCCCGAAGCTGGTGTCGGCCCGCGAGCGCATCGCCGATGTGAATCCCCACGTGCGTCTCGAGACCTACGAGACGGCGCTCACGTCGAAGAACGCGCTCGACATTCTCAGCGGGTACGACATCGTCGTCGACGGGACGGACAACTTCGCGACGCGCTATCTCGTCAACGACGCGTGCGTGCTGCTGGGCAAGCCCAACGTGTACGGCAGCATCTTCCGGTTCGAGGGCCAGGCGTCGGTGTTCGCGCTGCCCGACGGGCCCTGCTACCGCTGTCTCTTTCCTGAGCCTCCGCCGCCTGGACTCGTGCCGTCGTGCGCCGAAGGGGGAGTCCTGGGCGTCCTGCCGGGATTGGTGGGTACGATCCAGGCGACGGAGGCCATCAAGCTGATCGTGGGTGCAGGGGAGCCGCTCAAAGGCCGTCTGCTCCTGATCGACACCCTCGGCATGCAGTTTCGAACGGTGAACGTTCGAAAGGATCCGACGTGCCCGGCCTGCGGCACGCGCGAGATCCAGTCACTGATCGATTACGAGCAGTTCTGCGGCATTCGCGCCGCCGAAGCCGAGCCGCGGGCGGTGGGTGGCTTCGTCGAGATCGCGCCGAGGGAGCTACAGACCCGGTTGGCGCGCGGAGACGAGCTGCAGCTGATCGACGTGCGCGAGCAGTTCGAGTGGGACATTGCGCACATCGACGGCGCGCAACTGGTCCCACTCGCCACGCTCCCCGACACGATCGAAACGCTCGATCGCACGCATGAAGTCGTCGTCTACTGCAAGGGCGGCACGCGCAGCCGAGCGGCCGCGTCGCATCTCGCGGACGCCGGATTCCGCCGCGTCGCGAACCTGACGGGCGGCATCCTGCGGTGGCAACAGGAGGTGGATCCGACATTGCCGCGGTATTGACGGTTTTTGATTCGGGCAGCGGTAAAAAGATGAGGGAGGTCGACTCGCGACCGACTAGTGTGCCGGCATGCACGAGTCGGTCGTGGTCGTTCTGGCGACCCGCGGGGCGCTCCTCGAGCCGGACGCGCTCGAGACGTTGCCCCAGACGACGGTCACCTGGCTCCGGATCGAACGGGAGGGTCGTGTGGCATGTCTCGCGGCCCGCGTACGTCACATTGACTCTGTGACGGAATTCCGAGTAAGAGTTAGGCAATGGGGTGCGGCACGTGGATGGGGTGTCACTGTTGCGCCGTGCGGCCCGGCTTGCTAACATAAGTCACATGCATGACTTGGGAGCCACGTCGCCCGGCATAGGCGCTACCGCGCCGAGACCGGGGCTCCCACCCTTCCAAAACCCTACGCGCCGCTCCGTTCTCGCCCGCTGGTTCGACAGCTGGATGCGCTCGCTCGGCATGGCGCTCGTGCTCTTCCTCATTATCCGCACGTTCTTACTCGAAGCCTTTCAAATCCCTTCCGGCAGCATGGAACGCACGCTCCTGGCAGGGGATTTTTTGTTCGTGAATAAGGCCGTGTACGGCGCGCAGATCCCGGGGACCAACGCCAGGCTTCCGGGCTTCAACACGCCGCGGCGCGGTGATGTGATCGTGTTCGCCTACCCCAAGGATCCGACGCTGAGCTACGTGAAGCGCGTAATCGGCGTCCCGGGGGACATCGTGGAAATGCGGTTCGGGCAGGTGTCTGTGAACGGCCGCGCGCTCGAGGAGCCGTACGTCCAGCGCGTCGATCCGCTCCACGACGGATTCGATCCCGAGTTCAACTGGCAGCGCGAGTATCTCGTGCGTCGCAGCAATGAGCAGCGGCAACGCTATCATCCCACCCGCGACACCTGGGGACCGCTGCGTGTCCCGATGAGCAAGTACTTCGTACTGGGCGACAATCGCGACAATTCCGCCGACTCCCGCTACTGGGGCTTTGTGGATGAGAGCGCGGTGAAGGGACGTCCGCTCGTAGTGTATTTCAGTTATGATCGCGGGACGCGCGATGCGCTTCCCTGGTTAACCGACATTCGCTGGAGCCGGCTCGGTTCGCTGATTCGCTAGAGTGGTGCAACCCCCTCGAGGAGTGGCCATTCCATGCAATTGAATACGGCGAGACGCGCATCATTTGACGAGGGTTCTCTGGATCAGTATCTGCGGGAAATCAGCCAGTATCCGCTCATCACACGCGAGGAAGAGGTCACACTCGCGCAGCGGATCAAGCAGCAGGATCCAGAAGCGCTCGACAAGCTTGTGCGCTCGAATCTCCGTTTCGTCGTGTCCGTCGCGAAAAAGTATCAGAATCAGGGCGTGGCCCTGTCTGATCTGATCAACGAGGGCAACCTCGGCCTGATCCGCGCGGCGCACAAATTCGACGAGACGAAGGGCATCAAGTTCATCTCGTACGCCGTGTGGTGGATTCGCCAGGCGATCCTGCAAGCCCTCGCCGAGCAGTCGCGTATCGTGCGCGTGCCGCTGAATCGCGCGGGCACGCTCCATCGGATTGGGAAGCGTTCCGCCTCGCTGCTCCAGGAGCTGGGCCGCGAGCCCACCGTTCAGGAAATCTCGGAGGGGATGGACATCTCCGAGGAAGAAGTCGCCAAGACGCTGTCGATTTCGCAGGCGCACCTCTCGCTCGACGCGCCGCTGACCCCCGGTGAAGACAACAAGCTGCTCGACTACCTGCCCGATACCACCAATCCGGGTCCCGACGACGAGATCTTCGAGCACGCGCTGACCGAGTCGATCGAATCGGTTCTTGCCACGCTCAAGGAGCGCGAAGCGCGCATCCTGCGGCTCTATTTCGGCCTCGAGGGCCAGGAGCCGATGACGCTCGAGGAGATCGGGTCCCAGCTCGGCATTACGCGGGAGCGGGTGCGGCAATTGAAGGAGAAGGCGCTGGCCAGGCTGCGCCACGTCTCCCGAGCCAGAGCGCTGGAAAGCTTCCTGTCCTAGGCATAGGGCGGGTATCTTTCCCGCCCTATGGCATCACAAGCGTCGTTCGACGTCTCCACCGGCGCCGACCTCCAAGAGGTCGACAACGCCGTCAATCAGGCGCAAAAAGAGATCATCCAACGCTACGACTTCAAAGGCTCGAAGGCGTCGATTGCCTTTGACCGTCCCAAGGCGACGCTCACCCTGGTTGCCGACGACGACTTCAAAATGAAAGCGCTGTTCGACGTCCTGCAGTCCAAGATGATCAAGCGCGGCGTCCCCGTGAAAAACATGGAGCTCGGCACGATCACCCCGGCGGCCAACGACACCGTGCGGCGCGAGATCAAGCTCACGCAGGGCATTCCGCAGGAAAAAGCGAAGGCGATCGTGAAGGCCATTAAGGACAAGAAGTTCAAAAAGGCCCAGGCGTCGATTCAGGGTGAAGAAATCCGCGTGCAGGCGCCTTCGAAGGATGAGCTGCAGGAAGTCATCGCATTTCTGCGCTCGCAGGATTTCGGCATCGAGCTCCGGTTCGGGAACTATCGCGGATGAAGCTGGGCGTCATCTCTCTGGGTTGCGACAAGGCGACGGTCGATTCCGAGCGGCTCGTGGGCGAGCTGGTCGGCCACGGCGCCGTGATCACGCCCGACCTCCCGCAAGCCGACGTCATTCTCGTCAACACCTGCGGATTCATCGACGCGGCGAAGCAGGAATCGATCGACGCGATGCTCGAGGCGGCGAAGCTGAAAGAGCAGGGCGTGAAGGCGGTCGTCGCCGTGGGATGTCTGATCCAGCGCTACAAGCAGGAGCTGACCAAAGAGATTCCCGAAGTCGATCTCATGCTTGGGTTCTCGGAGCTGCACCACCTGGTTCCCGAGCTCGCGAAACGCGGTCTCATCGCAGATCCGATCGCCACCCATCCGGGCGTGCGGCAGTTCCTGGGCGAGCAGACGCACGTCCGCTACCTGAAGATCTCCGAAGGCTGCGATCACACGTGCGCGTTCTGCGCCATCCCGCTGATGCGGGGCAAGCACCGCTCCGAGCCGCTCGCGCGCCTCGTGCGCGAAGCCCAGGTGCTCGAGGCGCAGGGCGCGAAAGAAATCAATCTCGTCGCGCAGGATCTCGGGCATTGGGGTCGAGACCTCGGACTGGGTGGCCCCAAGCTGCCCGATCTGCTCGAAGCGCTGATCCGCGAGACCACGGTGCCGTGGTTCCGGCTGCTCTACGTCTATTCAGCGGGGATCACCGATCGCCTCGTCGACCTCATGGCGCGCGAGTCGCGGATCGTTCCGTACATCGACATGCCGATCCAGCACGCCTCGGATCGCATGCTCGAGCGGATGCGCCGCCCCGAGCGGCTGCGCACGCTGCGCGAAAAGCTCACGTGGCTGCGCGGCGCGATTCCCGATCTCGCGATCCGCACCACGGCACTCGTCGGCTTTCCCGGCGAAACCGACGATGATTTCCGCGCGCTGATCGAATTCCTGGAGGAGGCGCAATTCGACCGGCTCGGCGCGTTCTCCTATTCCCCCCAGGACGGGACGCGCGCGATGCAGTACGAAGACGACGTCGAGCACTACGTCAAACAGGAACGTCTCGCCGAAGTCCTCGAGGTGCAGCGCTCAATTTCGGCCGAACGACTGGAGCGATTCGTCGGGCGGGAAGTCGATGTCCTGGTCGATACGCTCGACGTCGAAGACGGCATCAAGGCCGGCCGCGTGCAGTGGCAGGCGGACGACGTGGATGGCGTGACGTATCTCGAGCGCGGCGGCTGGGCGCAGCCGGGAGACTTCGTGCGCGCGCGCATCACGGCGAGCGAGGACTACGATTTCCAGGCGGCCGCGCTGACGTGACACAATCGAGCGAGCTCTTCGACCGGGCGAAGCGGGTATTGCCCGGCGGCGTGAACTCACCTGTACGGGCGTTCCGGGCAGTCGGCGGGACGCCTTTTTTCGTGGCGCGCGCCGAGGGCGCGAAGCTCTACGATGTCGACGGCAAGAGCTACCTCGACTACGTCTGCTCCTGGGGACCGCTGATTCTGGGGCATGCGCATCCGGCGGTCCTCGAGGCCGTGCGCGACGCCGCGAGCCGCGGCTGGACCTACGGCGCGCCCTGCGCGGCCGAGGTGGAGCTGGCGGAGGAAGTCCGCCGCCGCATGCCGTCGCTCGAAATGATCCGGTTCGTGAACAGCGGCACCGAGGCGACGATGGCCGCCGTGCGGCTCGCGCGGGCCGCGACCGGCCGGGACATGATCGTGAAGTTCGAAGGCTGCTATCACGGTCATGCCGACAGTTTCCTCGTGAAGGCGGGCTCGGGAGTGGCCACGCTGGGGCTTCCCGACAGCCCGGGCGTGCCGGCGCCGCTCGCCGGTCTCACCTTGACGGCGCCGTTCAACGATGCCCGGGCCGTCGCCGATCTGTTCCGCGAGAACTCGAACAGGATCGCGGCCGTCATCGTGGAGCCATACGTCGGCAACTCCGGTTTTATCGACCCCGACTCCGATTTTCATCCCGCGTTACGCGCGCTGTGCGACCAGTACGGCGCGCTCCTGATCTTCGATGAAGTGATGACCGGTTTTCGCGTTGCGGCGGGCGGCGCGCAGGAGCGCCTCGGGGTGCGTCCGGATCTCACCACGCTGGGCAAGATCATCGGCGGAGGCTTTCCGGTCGGCGCCTACGGCGGCCGAGCCGATCTCATGAAGCGGATCGCGCCGGAGGGACCGGTCTACCAGGCGGGCACGCTCTCGGGCAATCCGGTGGCGATGGCCGCGGGCCTCGCGACGCTGCGGGAAACGCATCGTTCCGGCTTCTATCCCACGCTGGAACGGCGCACGGCTCGCCTCGTCGACGGCCTTCGGTCGGCGGCGCGGCGGCACGGCGTTCCGATCACGGCGGGTCACGCCGGGTCGATGTGGGGCGTGTATTTCGCTCAGGGGCCTATTCGCAATTACACCGACGCGAAGACCTCGGACGCCAAGCTGTTCGCGCGCTGGCACCACGCCGCGCTGGCGCGCGGGATATTCCTCGCGCCGTCGGCGTTCGAGGCGGGATTCGTCTCGAGTGCGCATACCGATGCCGATATCGATTGCACCGTCACGGAGCTGGATGCGGCGCTGGCTGAAGCACGCGGCATGTAGCGCGGGCGTGCTCGCGGCCGCCTGCCGCGGGGCGGGGCCCGCGCGCGTTGCGACCATCCCCGGCGCCGAGCCCGAGCTGCGAATCGGACTCGCGGTCGGCGCGCCCTACGCGTCCATCGGTGGCCCGGACGGCGGCGAGTTGTTCGTCAGCGAGGCGGGGAGTGGCGTTCCGGTCGGCTCCGTCCCCGCCGGCGCTCGCTGGGTGGTCCGACCCGACTCCGCCGATCCCACGCGGCTGCGGTTGCTCAAGCCGGACAGCACGCGCACGGAGCCGCTGCGCGGCATCGCCGTCGTCAACGTGACCGAGAACCGGTTCGTCGTCGCCAACGGCCGGCGCTACCGCGGCCGGCTCCAGGTCACCTCCTCCCGCAGCGGCGTCACCGTCGTCAATCGCCTGAACGTCGAAGGATACGTCGCCGGTGTGGTGGGCCCCGAGATCGGCGCGCGTCGCGCCGATGAGCTGAATGCCGTGCTCGCGCAAGCGATCGTGTCCCGCACCTTTGCGCTCAAGAACCGCGGGCGCTGGGAAGCGTTCGGATTCGACGCGTACGCGGATACCCGGGATCAGGTGTATCTGGGCGTGTCGGTCGAGACCCCACAGGTGTGGGACGCGGTGCGCCGGACCGCGGGTCAGGTGATCACGTACGACGGCCAGGTGATCGACGCCTTCTTCCATTCGACCTGCGGATTCAGCACGGCCGGGGTGGAAGAGGCATTCGCGACCGCACAAACTCGTCCCTATCTGCGACCCGTTTCCGACGAGAGTACCAGTGGCCACTACTACTGTGACATCTCACCACGATTTCGCTGGCGCGAAGAATGGGATGGCTCTCAGCTGCGAGCTATATTGTCGCGAACGCTGCCGTCGGTGACGCCGCTGTCGGGCGACGGGATGCAGCGGATTACCGACATCAGCGTGACGCGCCAGACGCGCTCGGGCCGAGTCGGTGAGCTGCGGATCGTGTTCGAGCGCGGCGACATTCGCATTCCGGGGCCCGATGTACGCTCCGTGCTCCGTCCGGAAGCCGATCGCTGGCTGCAGAGCTCGGCGTTCCAGCTGACGGTGAGCAAAGCGAACGGCGAAGTGACGAAGCTGGTCGCCGCGGGCGCCGGCGCGGGGCATGGCGTCGGGATGTGCCAGTGGGGCGCGATCGGCCGCGCGCGGGCAGGGCAGAGCTATGAGAAGATTCTGACTACGTACTATTCGGGGACGAAGATTGAAAAAATCTATTGAGGCGGTTGGGCGGTTGGGCGGTTGGGTGGTTAGAACAGCCGCGATCGCTGCCTTCTTGCTCACCGCCGAACCG
>DATMZX010000197.1:0-12974 GCA_035573235.1 Gemmatimonadales bacterium | reverse complement strand
CTTCTCGACCGGCAATCACCGCGACTACCATCAGGTCACGGACGAGCCGCAGTACATCGATTACGACAAGCTCGCGCACGTGTCGCAGTTCGTGTACGACATCGCGGTTGCCGTGGCCAACCTCGATCACCGCGTGGTGGTCGACAAGCCGAAGCCGAATCCGCGCGGTAACTGCGTGCAGTAAGCACGCTACCGGGTACCGGGTACCGGCTATCTGGGACGGCTCTGTTCCTTGGTTCGCAGAGATCGCACCAAACCCGCTAACAGGCGTCGAACTTCTCCGAGCTGTTCCAGGAGAGTTCGCGCCTGTTCGGGCTTCAGGTATTCCAGTCGCGCCGCAATCCAAAGCTGCGTCTCCAGCTCCATGAGCGAGCCGGTTGCTACCGACAGGTGGTAAAGAAAACTGCGCAGGCCGAACCGGCCTCGACCTTCGGCAATGTTCGAAGGAATCGATACTGCAGCCCTGCGAAGTTGCGCCGTCAGACCGTAGCGCTCATCGGAGGGGAATGACTTAGTCACACGATATACCTCAATGACGAGATCCATGCCTTTGCGCCACACTTCGAGGTCCTGAAACCCCCGAATCACTCTTCCAGGAGTGGCCATCGGCACGCACGTTACACGGATGAGATCAAGGCCACGTCATCTCGAGATCAATCGTGCGAGCATCCGATACCCGATAGCCGGTACCCGATAGCGCCATGGCCGGCTACTCCTCCCGATCTCTCGTCGAGAAACTCGGTATCAGAGCCGATACACGGATCGCAATCCTGAACGCGCCACCTGGCTACCGAACAACGCTTGGCACTCTGCCCGCTGGCGTAAGAGTGATGTCTTCGGTTCGTGGTAGGTTTTCCTTCATCCACTTCTTTGCGCGCAACCGCGCGGCGCTCGCGACGAAGCTGGGCTCGATGCTCGAGGCCCTCGAGCAGAACGGCGTCCTGTGGGTTTCCTGGCCGAAGAAAACCTCTGGCGTCTTGACGGATATGACGGAGAACGTTGTCCGTGAAATCGCGCTTCCGGTTGGGTTGGTGGACATCAAGGTGGCGGCGGTGGATGACGTCTGGTCGGGATTGAAGCTCGTTCGACGACTGGCGGGGCGGAAACGCCACCCGGTAGCCGGTACCCGGTAGCCGATAACTTTGTGTCATAAAGTACTTGACAGACTAGGCCCCCGACGCCAGCTTTCCCACCATGACGGCGCCCCGGCCCATCCACGACAAGGCCCTCGATAACCTCGAGTTCATTCGCTCCACGATGGAGCGGGCCGGCTCGTTCACGGCGGTCCCGGGCTGGGGGATGGTGCTGCTCGGGCTCACGGCGCTCGGCATGGCGCAGCACGCCGGCGCGATGCCGGCGGCCACGGTCTACGGCGCGGCGCACAGCCACTGGCTGTGGACCTGGTTGCTGGAAGCGGCCCTCGGCGTCGGGATCGGGGTCACGTCGATGGTTCTCAAGGCCCGGCGCGCCGGTGACACGATGACCCAGGGGCCGGCGCGCAAATTCGGGCTCGGCGTGCTTCCCCCGTTCGTCGTCGGCGCGCTCCTGACGTACGTGCTGTGGAACGCGAAGCAGATGCAGCTGCTCCCCGCGGTGTGGCTGCTTTGTTACGGCGCGGGAATCATGACGGGCGGCGCATTCTCCCTGCGGATCGTACCCGTGATGGGGCTTTGTTTTCTCGGGCTCGGCACGGTTGCGCTGTTCGCCCCGGTGGCCTGGGGCGCCTGGCTGCTCGCCGCGGGGTTCGGCGGGCTTCACATCCTGTTTGGACTGATCATCGCGCGGAGGTACGGTGGCTAAAAGCAATGCGGCAAGAGCCGACGCCGAGCGCCGGGCTGCCGTGAAAGTCACGGCCCATCTGGCTCCGGCCGAGCTCGACCGGCTGATCCACGAGCGCGTGCGGCTCGCGATCGTCAGCGCGCTCGCGGCGCGTGAGCGTCTCACCTTCAACGAGCTCAAGTCGCTGCTCAAGACGAGCGACGGCAATCTCAGCGTGCACGCGCGCAAGCTCGAGGACGCCGAGTACATCGCGTGCGACAAATCGTTCGAGGGGCGCGTCCCCAAGACCGAATACCGACTCACCGCCCTCGGCCGGCGGGCGCTCGAGCGCTATCTCGACCACATGGAAGCGCTGATTCGCGCGACGCGCGCGCGCTGACGTGGGACTCTCTTTTTTTTGCGGACCGACTTTATGAAGCAAAGTACTTCATTCCACCTCGCCATCGTCATGGACGGCAACGGCCGCTGGGCGACGCGGCGCGGCCTGCCCCGTGCCGCCGGACATCGCGCCGGCGCGCAGGCGGTACGCCGGGTCGTGAAGGTGGCGCCCGGCTGCGGGATCACCGACCTCACGCTGTACGCGTTCTCGTCCGACAACTGGAGCCGTCCGGCCGCCGAGGTCTCGACCCTGATGCGGCTGTTCGCGCGCCATCTGCGCAGCGAGACCGCGGAGCTGGCCGAGCAGGGCGTGAAGCTCATGATCATCGGCCGGCGCGACCGGCTGCCGCCGTCGCTCCTCGACGCCATCGCGGCCGCCGAGCAGACCACGGCCGGCGGGACGCGGCTCACCCTCCGCATCGCGGTCGATTATTCCGCGCGCGCGGCGATTCAATCGGGCTCGCTGCTTCCCGACGTGGATCTCCTGATCCGGACGGGCGGCGAGCAGCGGTTGTCCGATTTTCTGCTGTGGGAATGCGCGTACGCCGAGCTCTGGTTCACCGATCGCATGTGGCCGGATTTCGGCGCGTCGCAGCTCGCGGCCGCGATTCACGAATTTCACTCACGGGACCGCCGCTTCGGCGGCTTGCCCACTCGGGAGGCTGTGTGACGGTACCTGCCCTGAACCAACGGACCCGGCTCGGTCTCGAAATTGCGGCGCTGGGACTCGTGGCCGGCATCGTCGGCGACACCCTCCTGCGCGCGATGCCGTGGGGTCTCAACATGACCCTCGGGATCGCGACGCTCGTCGGCGCCGGGTACTGGCTGATCGATCGCCACAAGATCCAGACGGGGCCCGACGCGCCCTGGCTCGCCATTACCGCGATCCTGCTCGGACTCGCATTCCTGCGCCGGGATGCCGAAGAGCTCGCCGTGTACAACCTGATGGCCCTCGCGCTGACGTTCGCGCTGACCGCGGCCAGCATCCACGGCGAGCTGGTCTCGCAATGGCAGCCGCTCGACTACGTGCGCGGGTTCGTGACGTCCGCGGCATCGACCGCCGTGGGCAGCCTCGTGCTGATCTTCGGCGACATCAAATGGCACGAGGTCCCGCAGGAAGGCCGCATGCGTCACACGCGGGCCGCGTTGCTCGGCGTGCTGATCGCCGCGCCGCTCCTGATCGTATTCGCGGCCCTGTTCGCGTCGGCCGATCCGATCTTCGGCAGTCTGCTGACGAGCGTCTTTTCGTTCAATCTGGACAGCGCGATTCAACACACATTCCTGATCTGCTTCTGGGCGGCCGCCGTCGGCGGTTTCCTGCGGTGGAGTTTCCTGGGCAAACCGGTCGTGCTGAAAGCGTCGGAAGTGAAGCCGGTACCCACCATCGTACCGATCGCGACGGCGCTGGGCCTGCTCGATTTTCTGTTTCTCATGTTCGTCGTGGTGCAGCTGCGCTACTTCTTCGGCGGCGCGTCGGTCGTGGTGGCCACGGAAGGACTGACCTACGCGAGCTACGCGCGCGAGGGGTTCTTCCAGCTCGTCACCGCCAGCGCGCTCGTGCTGCCGATCCTGCTCGGCGCCGATCACCTGGTGCGCGGCGGCACGTCGACGCAGCTGCGCATCTTCCGCCAGCTCTCAGGCCTCTTGCTGGCGCTCCTCGCGGTGGTCATGGCGTCGGCGCTGGGCCGGATGCGTTTGTACGTCGCCGAATTCGGGCTGTCGACCGATCGCCTCTACGCCACGGCGTTCATGGTGCTGCTGATCGGCGTGTTCGCCTGGTTTGCCTGGACCATGATGCGCGGCTCGCGTGAGCGGTTTGCGTTCGGCGCACTCATGCAAGCGTTCGCGGTACTCGCCGGGCTGCACGTGCTCAATCCCAGCGCGTTCATCGTGCGACACAATCTCAGCCGTCCAACGGACTCCCATCCGTTCGATGCCCGCTACGCCACGACGCTCGGCGCGGATGCGGTGCCGGCGCTGGTGGAGGCGCTTCCGCGTCTCGATAGCAACGATCGCTGTCTCGTCGTGACCCGGCTGCTCGATCGCTGGGTGGACGGCGAGCATGCGCAAACGGACTGGCGCACGTGGAACTGGAGTCGCGCGCGCGCGCGCGCGCTTCTGAGTCCGCGTGCCGCGGAGCTGCGGGAGCCGTGCAAGGACTTCAAGGAGGTGAAACGTGATGATCACTGACGGCCTGAATCCGTTCGCGGTACTGCTGTTCATGGGGGCGGTGCTGACGGCGCTGACGCTCGCCGCGCTGTATCTGTTCGCGCGAATCACCAAGCGCGCGCCGCTCGCCCGGCTCTCGTCGCGCGCCTTCCTCGGCGGCACGGTGATTTACCTGGCGCTGATCCTGATCGGGTCGCTAGCGAGTCACGGTCGAGTGCTTGCCCCGGGGGAGGAGAAACATATCTGCGAGATCGATTGCCATCTCGCCTACTCGGTGACCGCCGCGACAGCGGAGTCCGTCGGCGGGGGCCTGGTCCGGCACGTCGTGACGGTGAAGGTTCGTTTTGACGAAGCGACCATCTCCGAGCGGCGCTCCCGCACCGCCCCACTCTCACCGAACAGCCGCTATGTCGCGCTCGTGGATGACCGGGGCCACGAATATCGTGGTTCGGCGGAAGGGCTGATGAAACAACTGATCCCGGGCGAGTCCTACACGACCGATATCGCCTTCGAAGTGCCCCAGAAGGCCACGGGACTGCGTCTGGTACTCCGGAACGCCGATCCCGAAACAACCTTGATCGTGGGGCACGAGAACAGCCTGCTGCATCGCACCACGACGTTCGCGTTGGCGAAAGCGAGCTGAGTATGACACGGGTTGGCCGAATCGGGTTGGTCACCGCCGGCTTGATTGCAGCGGGAATCGTGTTCGGCGCCGCCGCCGGAGTGATCGCAATAGCAATGGTTGGGTTGCTGGCGGGCGAGGGCGTATGGGCGGACGCGTTGGGGGTTGCGGGGTTTAGTGGCGCGGTACTCGGGGCAGCTACAGCGCCGGTGCTGTCGTGGCTCTTGCTGCGACGCATTCCGATCGGGCGAATGTTCGTGGTCTGTGCCGCGGGTACGACGATCGGCGCAGTGCTCGGGTGGTTCCTGGCTCCGGCCTTTGATATCGTGACTCCACTAGCCGCCGCGTTTCTCGGATGTCTGTTGGCCGCGGTGGCGCTGTTTTTACGAGCTCGCGTGCGTCAGCCGACCTGATCGCCGATGGACCTGAACAGCAGCGTGCTCCTCGCCCTCCTCGCCGGATTTGTCGCCGGTGTGTTCGGAGCCGACTCGGTGGGGCTGTTGCTTGTCCGGATCGGGACAATCATCCGGCGGCGTGGCAAGTAGATTGGAGGCATGACCCTCCGCATCACACAAGTCGACTCGTTCACGAATCGCCCGTTCGCCGGCAATCCCGCCGGCGTTTGCATTCTCCCCAAGGCCGCCGACGAATCCTGGATGCTGAAGGTCGCCGGCGAGATGAATCTCGCCGAGACCGCGTTTCTCGTGCCGCGGCGCGACGGATACGACCTACGCTGGTTCACGCCGACGGTCGAAGTGGACCTGTGCGGCCACGCGACGCTTGCCAGCGCGCACGTACTGTGGGAAGAGGGCCATCTGCAGCCGAGTGCGCAGGCACGCTTTCACACGAAAAGCGGGTTGCTCACCGCCGACCGTCGCGAGCCGTGGATCGAGCTCGATTTTCCTGCGACGCCGGCGAAGCCTGCCGAAGCGCCGCCCGGATTGAACGAGGCCCTCGGCGCGAAGGCGCGCTTCGTGGGCCTCAGCAAGTTCGACTATCTCGTCGAGCTCGAGGACGAAGCCGCGGTGCGCACACTCGATCCTGACCTCGGCGCGATCGCGCGTGTGCCGGCGCGCGGCGTGATCGCAACGGCACGCGCGGACAAAGGGAAGTACGACTTCGTCTCCCGGTTCTTTGCGCCGCAATCGGGGGTTCCCGAAGATCCCGTGACCGGTTCCGCTCACTGCGCGCTCGCGCCGTACTGGAGCGGTAAGCTTGGCAAGAAAGAGCTGATGGCATATCAAGCCTCCGCGCGCGGCGGCGAGCTCCAGCTCAGACTCGAGGGCGATCGGGTTGTCCTTGGCGGGCAAGCAGTGACGGTGTTGCGCTGCGAGCTACAACCTGCACCGAGCACATGACAGGTGCTGGGTGCTAGGTTTTTGGTGCCGGCAACCGCCGCTTGAGCGCGCGAACCAGTCCTGCAAGCAAACGCCCAACCTCTCCGCTCAGGTCGAATAGTCGTTGTTGATTCTCAATGCTCAGGTATTGGCGCCGCGCTGCGATCGTGAGCTGAGTCTCAAGTTCCATTAGTGACCCTCTCGCTATCGACAGGTGATTCAGATACTCGCGCAGGTGTGTGCGCCCGTGTCCTTCTGCAATGTTGCTGGGGATGGAAGTGGCGGCTCGTCCGATCTGGTTTGTCAGTTCGAAACGCTCGTCTCTGGGGAAGGCTCTTGTCGTCTTATGCACAAGGTCTGTCAGTTCGATCGCGCGTTGCCAAACAATCAAGTCCCGGTAGCAAGTGACTTTTGATCGCTGCTTTGCCATGTATTGAATGTTTGCAGCCGGCAGGTAATTGACGTACCATTTTTTCTCCGATCGGACCATTCGACCGAGTGCTTCGCGCCAACACCTGACACCCGGCACCCGACACCTGGCAAGAGAACGGATTCAGTCTTTATGACATCCAGCCGCAACCGCGTAATAGGCTATCTGTGCGCTCTCGGTGCCGGCGCCACCTGGGGCACGACCGGACCGCTTTCAACGGGTCTTTATGACCTGATGCCCGCGACGAGCATCGGCTTCTGGCGCGTGCTCATCGGGACGATCGCTCTGGCGATCTGGGGTGTGCTGTTCCGCCGCAGCTTGTTCACCGCCGATCGCAAAGGCTGGCTGCTGGTCGGACTCGGCGGCGGCGCGATGGTCGCGCTGTTCGAGATCGCCTATCAATTCGCGATCGGGGGCGCGGGCGTCGCGGGCGCCGCGGCGCTCCTCTACACCGCTCCCGTCATTGTCGCCGTGTTGGCGCGCATCATTCTGAAAGAGGCGCTGACCTCCACGCGCATCATTCTCGCCGTCACCGTGATGATCGGCGTGGCGCTGACGGTCACCGGCGGCAGCAACGCCGGCGCCGAAGCGGCGCGCATGGGGCTGACGGCTGGTATCGCCGGGGGCCTGCTCTCGGCGCTGAGCTACGCGCTGACGTCGCTGATGGGCCGCTACGCGGCGCCGCGCTATGGCGTCGTGAAAGTGTTGTTTCTCGAAGCCGTGGGCGGCGTCATCCTGATCTGGATCGCGCTGCTGATCTGGGGACGGCCCCCCGCACTGCCCCCGTCGGGGGCAGCCTGGCGCGGCCTGCTGGGACTCGCCGCAGGCTCGGTGATCGCCGCCAATCTGTTGTTCTTCGGGGCGATGAAGCGCATCGAGGCCGCACCGGCTTCGGTTGCCGCGACGATCGAGCCGGTCGTGGGCGCGGTGCTCGCCCTACTGCTGTTTAGCCAGCGGCTGACGACATTGGGATGGCTGGGGCTGCTGCTGGTGGTGGGCGGCGTCGCCGCGGGCTATCTGCTCGAAGGCCTAAAACAGCAGCTCGATGCCGAGTCGGAAGAGGCGGGGCGCCCCGTATGAGAACAGCGGCTGCGTGTAGTCGCGCGCGGCCGACTGAAACAGCGGGAACAGCTCGGTCCGCCCTTCGATGAGCCCGTTGCCGTTGAGGTCCGCAAAGCTGCGATAGCGCGGTGATTCGTACGGGATCGCCTCTGGATGCGCGGCGTACGCCCGCTCGGCCAGCGAATCGATTCCCTGCGGCGTCAAGTTCGGCATCCCGGTTTCGCGACGCACCGCTTCGATATTCCGGCGGTTCAGCAGATTCCTCACGTCGAGATACACGCTCGCCTGCCGCCCGACCAGACCGAACTGCCGGCGCATCAGCAGATCAACCGTCATCGTCAGCGGCAGGCGGTGGCTGTTCGGCAGCCCGATCAGGGTGTCGCCGGCCGCGTTCGTCATCGTAAACGGAAGGCCCGAGCTCACCCGCGTGATCATCGCGGCCTCGAGGCGCGCGAACGGACGCACTCCCGCCACGGCCGGGCCGGCGCTGTCCGAGAGCTGAACCTGGCCGAGGAAAGTGAAGTTGTGACGGCGATCGTAATCGAGGGGGTACTGCACGTTCGCCGGATTGATCGTGTCGCCGTTCTGATCGATCCGGATCCGGCGCACGAGCTGGAACGCGTTGGTGGCGCTCGCTTCGGCCTTCTGCAGCGTATACGCGACGCGCACCCCCCAGCCATCCCGCACCGGACGCTCGGCGATCACGTCGGCGCCTTTCACGTTTCCGAAGTCGGCGTTGCCGAAGATCGTCGAATCGGGATCGATCCCGAGCGGGACCGATGCGACCAACCCGTCGAGCAGCTTGTTGTAGACATTCACCCTTAACGTCGTCGTTTCGCTGGGGCGCGCGCGCAGGGAGAATTCGTACTGCGTCGCGTCTTCGAACCCGAGATTGGGGTTGCCGCGGCGGAACCGCCCGGTCCGCAGCGTGTCGTCGAACGCCGCGTCTACGAGAAACTGAAAATCGGGTGCCTGGGAAAACCGTCCCCAGCTCGCCACGAACGTCGCGCCCTTGAGCACCGTCGAGAAGCCGAGCCGCGGATTGACGGAGCGGCGCGCGCCGAACGTCTGACCGGGAATACCGCTGCCCGGATTGATCTGGTCGTAGCGCAGTCCGAACGTGACCACGAAATCGTCGCCGTGCAGCTGGCTCTCGAAGTAGGCCGCCGCGGCCGTGGGCTGGAACGAGGATGCGGTGGCCGGAGGCACGGTGTCGCCGACCGGCAGGTAGGCGAGCGCGCGCTGAAACGTGCGCACGTTCTGCCACGCGACTTCCCCGCCGAAATAGAAATCGGCCCGTGGGCCGCCGACGCTGAAATCGGCCTGCCCGCGCATCTCGCGGAAACGATTCCACCCGAGGTCGCCGCGCGAGCCGCCGGTCTGGAAGAATGCGGGGACGCCCCACGGCGTGCGATCGCTGAAATCGGGCGCCGCAAATCCCGCGACCGGCGCCGCGGCGAGCGCGGTATCCTGGCTCCGCGCGAGCTCCTCACCCGCAAAATGGAATGTCCGGCCGGTGAACGCCCCGAATTGATAGGCCGGCTGGTCCGTCAGCGCCCCGCGAATGAACTCGCGCGCGAAATAGGCGGCGCGCAGATCGGCGGTGAACGAATTCGTGGCCCGCTGGAGATGCGCGGTCAGCAGATCGCCGACCACGCGGCGCGCCGGCGCCTGCGGTGTGTCGTACTTGTACAGCGGATCGTACAGCAGGCGCTGCTCGACCGATCGCAGCGCAAATAGCCGCAGCGTGTGCGCGCTGCCCAACGGCACACGCAGCTTCACCCCGGCGTCATAACGCTCACCGCTGTTGTGCGGCAGCAGCGCCGGACTCGCGTTGCGCGGATCGCGGGGCTCGGGCGACGGCGGCGCATTGACCGGATCGGCATCCATCTTTCCTTCGACATCCAGGACGGCGACGAGCCCCGCCCCTCGACCGAGTGGACCGTCCACCGAGAACACGGCGCGGTCCTGACCGAGATCGGCGGTTCCGCCGAGCAGCCGGTCGGTCTCGTATACCACGCGCCCGCTCCAGCGATCGCCGCCGTCCTTCGTGACGACGTTGACGAGGCCGGAGATCGCCTGCCCGTAGCGCGCCGAGAACCCGTTGGTCGTGAGCGAGGCTTCCGTGAGGAGATCGGGCGGCAAGCGCACGCCGAGTGGTCCCGACGACGCGTCGAGCTGATTCTTGACGCCGAGCCCGTCGAGCACGAAGGCCTGTTGTCCCAGCCGTCCGCCGCGATAGCTCTCGCCCACCGCGCCCGCCGAGAGCGCGACCGCCTCCTCGAGCGTGGTGACGGGAAAGCGCCGCAGCTCGTCGCCGGTCAGCCGCTGCACGGTCGCGACGAGCGTCGGATCGAGGATCGAATCGGCGTACGCCTCGACGACGATCGGCTGCTCGATCGTGTACGCGCCGACGGTGAAGTTGACCACGGTCACCTGGCTCGCGCGCACCAGGACGCTGTCCCGGCGCATCGTGTCGAAGCCGATCGCACGCATCGTGACGACGTGCCAGCCGCTGCGAACTTCGCGAAGCCGGTAAAAGCCGGTGCTGTCGCTCCTGTCGAGCCACCGCCCGTCCACACCGATTTCGGCGCCGCTCACCGGTTGTCCGCCGTCGCGCTGCCGCACGTGTCCGATGATCGAGCCGTTGGTCTGCGCGACCAACGGGGCGGCGGCGGCCATCAGCGCGGCGCACACCAGCCAAGCGCGCGGAGTCATGGCAGCGCGAACAACCACAGGTCGGCGTTGGGCGCGCCGTTCCACGCGCTGACGATGATCCGAGTGCCGTCGGGGGACAGCGCGGGACGGCGGAAGCGCCAGCTCGAGTCTCCGAGCTGCGTGATGGTCGGCCCCTGGACGATTTGTAACGCCCCGCCGCGGTCCGAATTCGAGGGGCTCGCCGGAATCCCGCCGACGATCGCCGCGAGCGTGCCGCTGCTCACGCTCAGGTCGCGCGCGACGCCGACGCCAAAGTCGAGCAGCGTGTCGGTGATCGCGGTCGACAGCGTGCGACGGAAAACGCGCGTGTCGTTGTTCCTGGTGAAGTACACCGTGTCCCCGTTCGCCGACGGCGCGAGCGAGGACGCGCTGTCGCCGTCGGGCATGCGCGTGAGCGTCAGGCCGCCGGCGTCGAGGTCGGCGATGACGATCCCGATGCCGATACGCGCGGTGTCGGGAACGCAGCTGCTGCAGCCGCGGGGAAACGTCACATGCTCGCCGATGAACGCGAGCCGCGCCGGGCCGAGCCAGGCGACATGCGAAATCGCGTCGTAGGTCGCGCTCCAGGTCGTCGTGAACGGAATCGTCTGAAGGAGGCGCGCCGCATTGGGATTCGCCGCCGGCGCGATTACGAGCGACTGACGGTCGGGTCCGAGTCCGGGAAGGAATCGCTCCGTACTGGACCGGACGTACGCGACGCTGTCACCCTGAAATGCGGCTTCGTCGTAGACGTTGAGCGTATCGTCGGCCGCGACGGTGCTGCACGCGTACCGGGAAATTGTGCCGCCGTCGCCCGGCATGAACGCGAGACAGCGGTCGTGGTCGGCCCGGTCGCGACGCTCGGCCGTAAACGCGAACCCGCTGCCGTCGGGGAGCCATTCGGGAATCAGATCCGCGCCCGGACTGAACGTGAGCTGCGCCGGCTGGCCGGGAATCAGCGGACCCGAGGAGCCACCTTCATTGGACGAGAACGGCGAGGTATGGCCGCACGCGGTGAACACTCCAAGGAGCAGAGTGAAAGTCGCCACGGCTTTCACGTTACTAAACGCTTGTCTCTTGCAACTGCCCGCTGCTGAAGAAACTCGGCTTCCCGCTCGCCTGAAGCAGGCCGTGTATCAGGAACTGCAGCGCCACGAAGAAGAACCCGCCCCACATCAGCGACGGCAATCCGGCTGTGCTGTGTCCGTACAACACCAGCACCCAGCGCGCCAGGACATAACACCACAGCCCGCCCGCGAACCAGCCGAGCACGCGGATGATCCTGCCGGCGCCCGTCTCGATTCCCGGCACTTTCAGCAGCGCCTTCTCGACCAGGTACCCGAGGTAGGTGAAGCTGAAGGCGATAATGAACGCATCGAGAAAATCGAAGCTCGGCTGTGTCGGCAGCAGGACGTAGACCACGAATGCGATGGCCAGCGCCAGCAGCGTGTTACGGGTGAGGGCTTTCACGCAGGTAACCCTCCAGCCAGTCGAGTACAGTCCCCCACCAGATGCGCCGGTTGCGCGGGCGCAGCACCCAGTGCCCCTCATCGGGGAAGTAGAGGAACTTGGCGTCTAGGCCCATTCGCTTGGCCGCGGTGAAGGCCTGGTAACCTTCGGACAGATCGACGCGGTAATCGAGCTGCCCGTGCACGACCATCAACGGCGTCTTCCAGTCGCTGACGTGGTTCAGCGGTGACCACTTCTCGTACAGCTCGCGGTGCTTGTACAGCTGCCCGCCAAACTCCCAGTCGGTGAACCACAGCTCTTCGGTGGATCCGGACATACTCGCCGCGTTGAACACGCCGTCATGGTCGACGAGAACCTTGAAGCGATTCGTGTGCCCGGCGATCCACAGAATCATGTAGCCACCGTAGGACGCGCCCGCGGCGCCCATGCGCGTCGAATCGACGTACGGCAGCCCCGCAACGACGTCCAACCCTTTCATGAGATCTTCGAACGGATAATCGCCCCAGTGCTGTGAGATCGCGTCGGTGAACGTCTGTCCGTAGCCGGTCGAGCCGTGGAAGTTGACTTCGGCCACCACGAAGCCGCGCGCCGCGAACATCTGATTGTTCCAGCGCGGGCCCCAGCTATCGGTCCACGCGCCCTGCGGCCCGCCGTGGATCAGATAGATGAGCGGATACTTCCGCGACGGATCGAAGTTCGGCGGCTTCTGGGTCCACCCGAACACGGAGTCGCCCAGAGCCCCGACGAAACCGAACTCCTCCAGTGGCGGCAGGTCGAGCGTGGCCAGCGCGGAATCGTTGTGATGCGTCAGCGCCTTGCCGTTGACCCAGACTTCGGCCGGCTGCGTATTCGTTTGATGGAGGTAGACGAGCGTGCGGTTGTCCGGCCCCACTTGCACGCCGGTGTTTACGCCGGACGTCGCGATGCGGGTCCGCTTGTAGCCGGGAACGTCGATGCGATAGATGTTATCTCTGCCCCGCTCCTCGACCACCGCGTACAGGCATTTCGAGTTTGGGCACCAGGTAACCGA
>DATMZX010000196.1:0-17877 GCA_035573235.1 Gemmatimonadales bacterium | reverse complement strand
GGAGCCGATCAGGCCGCGCGGAATGACCTTGGACACACCGACCCGCTGGCCCAGGGTGAACTGGGGTGCGCCGACCCGGCCACGTTTCGTGGTAATCACGATCACGCCGTTGGAGGCCTTGGACCCGTAGATGGCGGAGGCCGAGGCGCCCTTGAGGACTTCGACGCTTTCGATGTCGTCCACCGCGAGCAGGTCCCAGCTGATCCCTCCCCGATCGCCCTGATTCATGGGAATGCCGTCGACGGTCATCAGCACGCGCGAGTTCAGGCCCTGCACGTAACCCGTCGAGCCGCGGATGTTGATCTGTCCGTTGACGAACTGGATCGCCGGCACGTGCTCGATCGCTTCGTCGATGGTGCCGACGGCCCGGCGCTGGATCTCCTGCTCCGTGACCTGCGCCACGCTGGTGGGCGGCCGATCGCCGAAATGCGGCACTTTGTTGCTGACGATGTCGACGGGGGGAAGCGACAGCGGCGCGAACGCGAGCGTGATGTCGACGGTGGTGGAGTCCCCACCCGTCAGGGAAACGGTGGTATCCGCGCGCGCAAATCCCATGGCGCCGACGAGCAATCGCACGGCACCGGCCGGCACGCTGGGAATTCGGAATCGGCCGGACAGATCGGTGCGTGTCGACAGCGTCGTGCCCGGTACGACGACACTGGCACCGGCGATGGCCTCGCCCTGCGGACCCCGCACGGCGCCTCGCACGAGCCCCTGCCCGTGCAGGCAGACCGGCCCGAGCAGGAGCGCGACTGCGAGGGCTGACGCGCGGATCACTACAGTGTGCATGTGACGAAATCGGTCGCGGGTCGCAGGTGGTCGAAGTCGGCGGTGAAGTCGAGGTCGCCGGCAGCGGCCCCGTTCGGGACCGTGAAGACGCCCGGTTGCGTCGTATCGGCGGGGTTGCGGTAGTAGCCGGCGACGCGCAGCAGCGCCGTATCCGCCGGCGAAAGCGTGAGGGGCCCCTCTTTCTTCCAGACCGCGACCAGCCAGTGGTACGTCCCGGGATCGAGCGCCACGCTGTAGTCGGCGATCGAATCGGTGTAGGGCACCGAGCCGGGGATGACGGGTCTGCGATTGTTGATGAGGTCGGTACAGGTCTGCGGGAAGTTCACGTAGGCGGCGATGAAGACATTGTCGGTGCTGTCGGGAATGGTGCCGCGGAATCGCAGCGTCCCGCACGCCCCGACGAGGGTCGAGGCGCAAATCGGTTCCGGCTGCAATCCGCCGCCGCACGCGGCTACCAGGGCGACGGGAGCCCACAGGCAGAGCCAGCGCATGGGAGCCAATTTGCGCCCGAGCTAGTGCGCGTCAACTTGACCCTGGTTTTGCGGCGGAATAACGTTGGCGCATGCCCCTGTACGAGTATCGCTGCAAGTCCTGTGACGAGGTGTTCACGCGCACCGAAACGATGGCGCAACATTCCGCCAAGTCGCGGCCGGTCTGTCCCAAGTGCGCGTCGCGATCCGTCGAGCCCGTCTTTTCCGACTTCTTCGCCAAAACGATCCGTAAGAGCTGACCGAGGCCACTGACCTGTTCGAGCGCCTGCGGGACGCGTTCCGCGCTGCCCTCGATGCGGCGTCTACCCCCGACCTGCGCTCGCTCACGCGTCAGATGCGGGAAGCGGTCGTGGACGCGAAGGTCGCGGTGCAGGAAGTCCAGGAAGCGGTCGCGCGCACCGAGCGCGAGCTCGGCGCCGAGCGGCAGCGCCTCGCCGACGCCGAGCGCCGCGGCCGGCTCGCGGGGGAAATCCAGGATCAGGAGACGGTGTCCGTCGCGGAGCGCTTTACGGCGAAGCATCGCGAGCGCATCGGCGTGCTCGAGCGGAAGCTCGCGGCCCAGCGCGAAGAGCTGGCCCTCGCGCAACGCGAGCTGGACGACATGAACACCCAGCTCAAAGCGGCGGCGGCGACGCAGCCCAATACCGAGACGGCCTGGCGCGACCTGCAGGAAGCGGGCGGCGCGCGGCCGGGAATGGATCTCCAGGACGAGCTGCTCAAGTCGGACATCGATCGCGCGGCGCGCGAAGACGCCGCCACTCGCCAGCTCGAGGAGCTGAAGAAGAAGATGAGAAAGGAATAGCGGATGTTCCTCCTCGCCGTCCTCCAGATCCTCCAGCAAGCTCCACCATCCGATTTTACCAAACGCGCGCACACCTACAGCATCGTCGCCTACGACTCGGTGACGGGCGACCTGGGGATCGCCGTGCAGTCGAAGTTCCCCAACGTCGGCGGACTCGTGCCGTGGGCCAAGGCCGGTATCGGCGCCGTCGCCACGCAGTCGTTGAGCAACACCGACTACGGCGAAAAAGGGCTGGAGCTGCTCGCGCGCGGGGCGACCGCTCCGGAAGCCATGCGGATCATCATGCGCAGCGACCCGCGGCCTTCGCAGCGACAAGTCGGCATGGTGGACGCGCACGGCAATGCCGCGAGCTGGACCGGTGACTCGACATTCGATTGGGCGGGTGGAACGACAGGCGGTCAGGCGGTTCGGCGGTTAGCGGGGAAGGGTGAGCTCATTGTGGGGCGTGGGTATGCCGCGCAGGCGAACATCATGGTTTCCGATGCGACTGTCAGAAACATGGCGGACACGTTCGAGCGCGCGAAGGGATCGCTGGCCGATCGCTTGCTCGCGGCGTTAGTGGCGGGGCAGGCGGGCGGCGGCGACAAGCGCGGGATGCAGTCCGCGGCGTTGCTCGTCGTGCGCGCCGGCGCGGGCTACCTCGGCGCCACCGACCGCTACATCGACATTCGCGTCTACGACGCGCCCGATCCGATCAAGGAGCTCCAGCGGCTCTACGAGCTCCATAAGCTGTACTTCTTCACGACCGACTCCGCCGATTTGATGCCCATCACGCCGGCATTACAGAAAGAGCTCGAAGCTCTGCTGATTGAAAAGAAATGGCTGGACGCTCCGCAGACATCCGTGAACCAGACATTCCTCACGGCGCTCGCGAATTTCATGTACTGGGAGAATTACGACGTCCGCGTGCGGATGGACGGCAAGATCGATCGGGTGGTGCTGGACGACATTCGCAAGAATCGCAAGAGTGTGCGGAGGTAGTCATGGACGTGAAGCGCGGCCGCATGGTCTTCCTCGGGTATGGGAAATATTGGCGTTCCGACCGGATCCTCGGGCTGATGCCGATCGAAGCGGGGCGCGGCCCGGGCCAGCGGACCAATGTGTTCATCGAGGGACGCGACGAGCCGATCGTCGCCTCGCGCACGGAGCAGAGCATCCTCGAGGACATGGGCGCGACCGACGACAGTTTTCAGCTCGAGTCGCTGCGCGAAGCCACGCGCGAGCTGCTCGAAGCGTTCCACGAGTTCTCGCCCGTGCTGCGGCGCGCGCTCGAGAACGAGCATCATTTCGACGTCGAAAAGTGGGAACAGCGGCTGGGCGGCCTGTTGCGGCCGTCCGAGCATCCCGATCCCGCGCAGCAGGACGATCTCTTCGACTGAAAGGCACGGCATGACGCAACCTGCTCCGTCCCAAACCGACCGCGGCTGGTTCGGCCATCCGCGCGGGCTCTCGACCTGCTTCTTCACGGAGATGTGGGAGCGGTTCAGCTTCTACGGGCTGCGCGCGCTCCTGGTGCTGTACATGACGGCCAGCGTCGCGAACGGCGGCCTCGCGTTTACGGCGGAACGGGCGTCCAACATCGTGGGATGGTACGGCTTCGGCGTCTATGCGGCTGCCATTCCCGGTGGCTGGCTCGCCGATCGCTTGCTGGGGCAGTATCGCAGCGTGTTCGTGGGCGGGATCATCATCGCGCTGGGGCACTTCAGCATGGCCGTCCCGACGCAGGCGACGTTCTTCCTGGGCCTCTGGCTCATCGTCATCGGCACCGGACTGCTCAAGCCGAACATCAGCACGATGGTCGGGTCGCTGTACGACAAAGACGACGCCCGTCGCGACGCCGGCTTCTCCATCTTCTATATGGGCATCAATCTCGGCGCGTTCATCGCGCCGTTCATCGTCGGGACACTCGGCCAGCGGGTGAACTGGCACGTGGGATTCGGCTGCGCCGGTATCGGCATGGTCGCGGGGCTGATCCAGTACAAGCTCGGCCGGCCGCGTCTGATGCCGGCCTTGCAGCGTCTCGGACAGACCGAGAACGCGCCGGCGCGTCCCACTTCCACCGAGCCATGGTGGCGGTTCACGCGTGCTGAGTGGAATCGCATCTCCGCGATCGCCGTGCTGTTCGTGTTCTCGTCGATCTTCTGGGGCGCCTTCGAGCAGGCGGCATCGAGCCTCAACCTGTTTGCCGATCGCCTGACGAACAATCAGGCCTTTGGCTACAACTTCCCGTCGACCTGGTATCAGTCGCTGAACTCGATGTTCATGATCTTCGGGATGGCGCCGTTGCTCGCCTGGCTGTGGATCCGGCTCGGCCCGCGCCAGCCCTCGAGTCCGGTGAAATTCGCGCTGGGGCTGATCTTTGTGGGTCTGGGATTCTTGCTCATCGTTCCGGCGGCGAAAATGGCGCAGCAGCAGAATGTGCTGGTGAGCCCGTGGTGGCTGGTGGGTTTGTACTTCCTGCACACGATCGGCGAGCTGTGCTTGAGCCCGGTGGGTCTCTCGATTGTGACGAAGCTGGCGCCGCCGCGCATCGTGGGATCGATGATGGGGGTGTGGTTCCTCTCGATCGCTACGGGCAACAAGCTGGCGGGATTTGCGGGAGGCTTCTTCGATCGCTTGCCGTTGCCGACGCTGTTCGGCTACGTCGCCCTGACGACGTTCGTGGCGGCGCTAGTCCTGCTCGCGATGACGCCCTGGATTCGCAAGCTGATGGGGGGCATCCACTAGGGCCCCGGCTGCTCCGCGTAGTGGCAGGCCGCGAAATGCCCGGGCGTGACCTCGCGCAACGGCGGCACTTCGGTGCGGCAACGCTCGCTCTTCAACGGATGCGGGCAGCGCGGATGGAACGGACAGCCTGGCGGCGGATGCGCCGGCGACGGAATATCTCCGGGCAACACGATGCGCTGTTTGGAAGCGCGCGGATTCGGCTCGGGCACGGCCGACAACAGCGCGCGCGTGTACGGGTGTCGCGCGAGCGTGTAGATCTCCGCGGCGGGCGCGCGCTCCACGATCTTGCCGAGATACATCACCGCCACGTCGTCGGCGATATGGCGCACCACCGCGAGATCGTGCGCGATGAACAGGTAGGTGAGGCGCCGGCGTGCCTGAAGATCCGCGAGCAGGTTGAGCACCTGCGCTTGCACCGACACGTCGAGCGCGCTCACGGGCTCGTCACACACGATGAATTGCGGCGCGACCGATAATGCCCTCGCGATGCCCACCCGCTGCCGCTGCCCCCCCGACAGCTCGTGCGGATAGCGTTTCGCGAACGCGGCGTCGAGTCCCACCTCGTCGAGCAGGGCCGAGACTTCGCCGGCCAGCTTGTGGATCTCGAGCGGCTCGCGCAGCGTCTCCCCGACGGTCATGCGCGGGTTGAGTGAGCTGTACGGATCCTGAAACACGATCTGCATCTTGCGTCGCAGCGCGCGCAGCGGCCCCGCGTCGAGCGCAAACACATCATTCCCGTCGAAGACCACGGTGCCGCGCGTCGGCTCCTGCAACCGCAGCATCGTGCGGCCGACCGTCGTTTTTCCCGAGCCCGATTCACCGACCAGGCCGAGGGTCTTGCCCGCGGCGATCGTGAATGAGACGCCGTCCACCGCGCGCACCGGCGGCTTCGGGTGGCCCACGCCGAGCCAGGTGCGCTCGCCGGCGTAGTGCTTCACCAGATCGCGCACCTCGACCAGCGTCATGGCTTCACCTGCCGCCGCGCGGGCTCCGCGACGAGCCAGCAGCGCGCCGTGTGTCCGGGGGAGCCCGTTTCCAGCAGCCCGGGTTCCTCCAGGCATTTCTCCCAAGCGTAGGGGCAGCGCGGCCTGAACCGGCAGCCACTCGGCCACGCCGTCGCCGCCGGAACTTGTCCCGGAATCGCGTGCAGGCGCGCGCGCGGCGCGTCGATGCGCGGCACGGCCGCGAGCAGGCCCTCGGTGTAGGGGTGCGTCGGCGCCTCGAACAGGCGGTCGGTCGGCGCCGTCTCTACGACGCGCCCGGCATACATCACGACGACGCGATCGGCGTGCCCGGCGACGACGCCGAGGTCGTGCGTGATGAGCAGCACGGCCATGCCGAACTGGTTTTGGAGGTTGTCGAGGAGCTCCAGGATCTGCGCCTGGATGGTCACATCCAGGGCGGTCGTGGGCTCGTCGGCAATCAGGATCTTGGGGTTGCAGACGAGCGCCATCGCGATCATCACGCGCTGGCGCATGCCGCCCGAGAGCTGGTGCGGATAGTGATCGACGCCCTCGTCCGGATCGGGGATGCCGACCAGGCGCAGCATCTCGATCGCCTTGGCGCGCGCGGCGCCGCGGGAGAGATGCTGGTGAATGATCGCCGCCTCGGCGATCTGGTCGCCGACGGTGAAGACCGGGTTCAGCGACGTCATCGGCTCCTGGAAGATCATCGCGATCTGATTGCCGCGAACCGCGCGCAGCTCCGGCGCCGGAAGGGCGAGCAGATTGCGTCCCTCGAATTCGATCACGCTTCCCGGCAGGATGTGACCGGGAGGCTCCGGCACCAGGCGGAGGATCGAGAGCGAAGTGACGGTCTTGCCGCAGCCCGATTCGCCGACGATGCCCAGGGTCTCGCCGGGATACAGATCGAACGACACGTCGTCCACGGCGCGCGCGGTGCCGGTGCCGTGCTCGGTGACGAAGTACGTCTTGAGATCGCGCACGCGCAGCAAGGCCGGCCCCTTCATGCCGGCTCCTCGCGCGGATCGAGGGCGTCCCGCAGTCCGTCGGCGATGGCGTTGAGCGACATCACGACCAAAGCGATAGCGAGGCCAGGAAAGATTGTGGTCCACGGCGCGCTGTAGATCTCGGACGCGCCGTCGGCGATCATGTTGCCCCAGCTCGGGTCGGGCGGGGCGACGCCGATGCCCAGAAACGACAGCGACGCTTCCAACAGCAGCACATTCCCCACGCTCAGCGCCGCGGAGACGATGATCGGCGCAGCCGCGTTCGGTAGAACGTGGCGAAAGATAACCCGCGCGCCGCCCATGCCGAGCGCCCGGGCCGCCATCACGAACTCGCGCTCGCGGAGCGACAGTACCTCGGCGCGGACCAGCCGGCTCGTCCCGAACCACGACGTCAGTCCGATCGCGAGCACCAGCGCGGCGAAGGGCAGACCGTCCCACAGCGCGACGACCATCAACAGAATGAAAATGCGCGGCAGCGCGAGCCCGACGTCCACGCTTCGCATCAGGACCGTATCGACCCAGCGGCGATAGTAGCCCGACAGCGCGCCGACCACCGTCCCGACCGAGATGGCCACGAGCGCTCCCAGCGCGCCGATGCCGAGCGACACGCGCCCGCCCCACACGAGCCGGCTCCAGACGTCCCGGCTCAGCACGTCGGTGCCGAGGATGAAGGTCCACGACGGTCCATGATTCTTGAGCTGCACGATGTCGAGCTGCTGATTGGGCGGATAGGGCGCGAGCAGCGGCGCGGCGAGCGCGACGATCGCGAGGAACGTCAGGATCCCGATGCCCCACGACGTCGTGCGATGCTTGAAGAAGCGGCGCCACCGGTCGCGGTTGCCGCGCAGCGCGCGCTGGCGCAGGGCGCGCACCAGCTCACCCGCCAGCACGAGCGCGACGACGAGCGCCAGCCAGGTGCCCAGCGTCATACCGTCACGATCTCCGTCGTGACGTCGGCGCGGACGCGCAGCCGCGGATCGGCGAGCTCGAGCAGGAGGTCCGCGGCCAGGTTGCCGAAGACCACCACCGCGCTCGCGATCAGCGCCGTCGCGGTCACGAGCGTGTGATCGCGGGTCAGGATCGCGTTGAACGCGAGCCGGCCCATGCCCGGCCAGGCAAAGATCGTTTCGATCAGCACGGCGCCCGTGAGCAGGAACGGGAAAGCGAGCCCGAAGCGCGTGATAAAGGAAAGCAGGGCGTTCCGCAGCTGGTGGCGCAACACCACGCGCCGCTCCGGAACGCCTTTGGCGCGCGCGGTGCGCACGTAGTCCTGACTCGCGACGTCGAGCATGGCGGCGCGCTGGAATCGGGCCGTGCCCGCCGCTCCCACGAGCCCCAGCGTGACCGCCGGCAGCAGCAAATGCCAGATCCGGTCGGCGAAGCAGAACGCCGAGTCGACGCCGGCCGGGCAGAAGATCGGATGGCTCGCCCCGCCGACGGGAAACCAGCCGAGCTTTTCGGCAAACAGCAGCAGCAGGATCAGCGCGAGCCAGAACGTGGGCAGTGAATAAATGAAGAGCGTGATGTTGCCCAGGACCCAGTCGGGCACCCGATTCACGCGGCTCGCCTGGTAGATCCCCAGGAGCAGGCCCAGGAGAAAGTCGATCAGCAACGCCGCGCCGCTCAGCTGCAGCGTGAAGGGAATCGTCTCGACGAGCGCGTCCTTCACGGGGCGGCGCAGCGAGAACGAGTAGCCGAGGTTGCCGTGCGCGAGCGCGACGAGATAGCGCCAGTACTGCTCGGGCACGGGGCGATCGAGTCCGAACTGCTGTTTCAGCTCACTGCAGACGGCGGGATCGACCGGCTCATCGGAAGGGCACGGCTCGCCGGGAGCGATGTGAATCAGGACGAACACGAGCGTGACGACCGCGAAGATGATGGCCACCGAGGCGACGAATCGCCGCAGGATCACCTCAGCGCTCCACGCGGTCTCGATCGATCAGCTGATCCTGAGGTATGCGCCAGGTCCGGAGCAGCGCCGCCCACGAGTCGGGACGAATCTGGACGTTGTCGATGCGCTTGTGCACCGCGGCGACGTTCTCGAGCGAGTACAGGAAAATGCCCGGAGCGTCCGCGTTGATCGTGGTGATCGCCGCGCGCCAGAAGCCGCGCGCCTGGTCCTGCGTCGGCGCCGCGATCGCGCGGTCGACCTGCCGCTCGAACTCCGCGCTGTAGTAGCGGCCGAAGTTGGAGCCGCCGAATCCCGCGCGCGTCCACGACTGCGTGATCCCCGAGCCGGGGGAGGGGTCGTTGCCGCGTGACAAGATCGACGTGTCGTAATTCCCCGACTGCAGCCGCTGCGTGACCACGCTGAACTCGAGCTCGTCGATCTCGGCGCGCACGCCGATCATGCGGAACTGCTCTTGCAGCAGGCGCGCGTACTGGCGGCGCAGCACGCTCGTCGTCGGCACGAGAATGTGGAAGGAGAGCGGTTGGCCGTTCTTGTCCCGCACGCCATCGCCGTCGTGATCGCGCCAGCCGCGCGCGCTGAGAATCCGTCCGGCCTGCGCCGTATCGTAGGGCAGCTGCCGAATCTCGGGATCCCAGATCCACAACAGCGACGACATCGGGCCGGGCGGCACCTTCCCCAGGTCGCCGAGCGCGCTCTTCACGAGGCTCGCGCGATCGACGGCCATGCTGAGCGCGCGCCGGACTTCGCGGTCGGAGAAAATCGGGTGCGGCTTCGACGTGTCGCCGCTGGCCCGCAGGTTGAAGCCCATGTACGTGTACACGTTGCCGCGGAACGTCTGGAGCTTGAGCTGCGGCGCCGCGCGCGCGCGCTGCACGTTGTCCGGCGTGACCAGCTGCTCGCGCACGTCGGCCTGGTCGGCGATGACCTGCGTGACGGCGACCTGCAGATTCGGCGTGAAGCGCCAGATCAGCCGCCGGATCCCCGGGCGTCCGAGGAAAAACGTCGAATCGGCCACGAGCTCGATCGACTGCGCCGACTGCCAGCGCACGAACTTGTAGGGCCCGCTCCCCACCGGCTGCCGCCCGAACGCCGCGGTCTTCCACTGATCTCTCGGCACGGAGCGCAGCAGGTGCGCCGGCAGGATGCGCATGTGGTAGACGGCGTCGTAGAACATCTCGGGGTATTGCTCGCGGAACCGGAATACGGCGGTCAGCGAGTCGCGCTGGGTCACGCTGGCGATCCGGCGCAGCTTGGCGCGGAACGGTGACCCGACGACGGAGTCCTGGTAGGCGTCGAATGTGAATTCGACATCGGCGGCGCTGACGCGCTGGCCATCCTGCCAGCGGGCACGCGGATCCAGATGGAAGACCAGCGTCACCGGGCCGTCCCATTCCCAGCGGTTGGCGAGCAGGGCCTGGAAGTCCTCATCCCCGACGGTGTTCGTCGACATGCCCACGTCGGCGAGCTTGAGAAACAGCTGCTCGCCGATGTCTCCCGCGACGACGTCCTCGGTTACGGGAGGCAGCAGCGTCGCGGGCTCGGACAGCGCGGCGTCGATCACCGTGCCGCAGTAGGAGCCGGTGCAGCCGCCGCGCCGCTCGCATCCCGCGAGCGCAGCGACTGTCAGAACACCAAGAAGGAAGGATGAGGAGCGCCGTGGCATGGCGCTTAACATTCTACCGGGCCGCTGGAGAAGCAATGACGGGCGGTAGGACGGTAGGACGGTAGGACGGTAAGGACGGCCAGTGCGCGATGATAGCCCGCGCAACCTCGTCAAACGTTACCGGCCGGCCCAGTGCAGCAACCATCGTGATCTCGCGACCATCCCCCGGCTGGCTGCCGGCGAGCAAAATCGAGCCATGCTGGAGAAACGCAATCTGTCGTCGGACTTGTGCCGAGCCGACCAGCTTGCGTCCGTTGACGAGGATTTCGCCGCCGACGGGGACTGCGAAACACGAAGCTAGGCGGCGGGACGGGCTGACGCCCTGACGCTCGGCGAGAACCGAATAGACGCCCAGTGATCGCAGCGCTGCGGCGATGTGCTCGTGAATCTGACAGTACGCGTTGCGGAGGGAACCGTACAACGCGACGGGGGCAGCGACAGCGTATGTGACTTCGTGCTCGTGCCAGACTGCCTGACCGCCAGTTGGGCGACGAACGACGGGAACGTGTTTGAAAACGTTCTGCTGATTTCGTCCGATCGAGAGGGTCGGAGGATCCCATCGGTATAAGCGCAGGAACGCGCCGCCGGATTCCAGGGCCTGGTCCAGCAGCGCGTTGTCCAACGTCATATTCTCGACACCCGAGCGACCTCGGGAATCGACTGAGATGTTCCAGCTAGACATCCTGCTGCCCTACCGTCCTACCGTCCTACCGTCATACCGTCGCATACGCCTCCACCGGCGGGCACGTGCACATCAGGTTGCGGTCTCCGAATGCCGCGTCGATCCGGCTGACCGGCGGCCAAATCTTGTGATCGCGGGTCGCCGCCGTGGGGAAGCCCGCGCGCTCGCGCGAGTACGGCCGCTCCCAGTTGTCGACCAGCAAATCCGCCAGCGGATGCGGCGCGTTTTTCAGCAGGTTGTTCTCGCGATCGGCCTCGCGCGTTTCGATCTCGCGGATTTCGCCGCGAATCGCGATCAACGCGTCGATGAACCGGTCGAGCTCGACTTTCGGCTCGCTCTCCGTCGGCTCGACCATCAGTGTGCCCGCGACGGGGAACGAGACGGTCGGCGGATGGAAGCCGTAGTCGATCAGCCGCTTGGCGATGTCTTCGACGTCGACGCCCGCCGACGCCTTGAACGGCCGCGTGTCGATGATGCACTCATGCGCGACGAGGCCGGTCTGCCCGGAATACAGGAGCTCGTAGCCGCCCTCCTGCAGCCGCTTCGCGATGTAGTTGGCGCTGAGGATCGCGACCTTGGTCGCGAGAGTCAGGCCATCGCGCCCCATCATCGCGATGTAGGCCCACGAGATCGGCAGAATCGACGGGCTGCCCCACGGTCCCGCCGATACGGTGCCGGAGCTCGCGGCGAGCGGAATCCCGACGTCGATGACCGGGTGCGTCGGCAGATGCGGCGCCAAATGCTCGGCGACGCCGATCGGTCCCATCCCCGGCCCGCCGCCGCCGTGCGGGATGCAGAACGTCTTATGCAGGTTGAGATGGCAGACGTCGGCGCCGATGTCGCCGGGCCGGCACAGGCCGACCTGGGCGTTCATGTTGGCGCCGTCCATGTACACCTGCCCGCCATACTGATGGACGATCTTGCACACCTTCTTGATCGACGCCTCGAACACGCCGTGCGTCGATGGATAGGTCACCATCAGCGCACCGAGCGTGTCCTTGTGCTCCTGCGCTTTGGCTTCGAGATCGGCGACGTCGATATTGCCCTGCGCGTCGGTTTTCACGACCACCACCTGCATCCCCGCGAGCACGGCGCTCGCCGGATTCGTGCCGTGCGCCGACTGCGGAATCAGGCAGGTGCTGCGATGCGATTCACCGCGATGCTGATGATAAGCGCGGATCACGAGCAGTCCCGCGAACTCGCCCTGCGAGCCGGCATTGGGCTGGAGTGACACCCGCGCGAAGCCGGTGATCTCGGCCAGCCATTCTTCCAGCTGGCGGAACAGCGTGGCGTACCCCTGCGCCTGCGAGCGCGGCGCGAACGGATGCAGCTCGTTGAAGCCGCGCCAGGTGATGGGAATCATCTCCGTGGTGGCGTTGAGCTTCATCGTGCAGGAGCCGAGCGGAATCATCGCGGATGTGAGCGAGAGATCGCGATCCTCGAGCTTCTTCAGATAGCGCAGCATCTCCGTTTCGGAGTGATGCGTGTTGAAGACGGGATGCGTGCAGAACGGCGTCGTGCGGGCGAGCGATTCGGGGATGGCCGACGCTTTGCTGGTCTGCACCCCGATATCGCGGCCGATCGGCCCCGCAAACACGGCGATGACGTCGGACAAATCGGCGTCGGTCACGGTCTCGTCGAACGCCACGCCGATGCGCGTTTGTGACAGCGTCCGCAGGTTGATCTGCTTGGCGCGGGCCGCATCGAGAATCCGCGGCAGCGCCTCCTGCGGCACTTCCACCGCGAGCGTATCGAAGTAGGCGGAGTGGACGAGGCCGTAGCCGAGCTTCGTGAGCGCTTCCGCCAGCGACACGGTGTAGGCGTGCACGCGCCGCGCGATGCGCCGCAGTCCCTCGGGGCCGTGGTAGACGGCGTACATCGCCGCGACGACGGCCAGCAGGACCTGCGCGGTGCAGACGTTGCTCGTCGCCTTCTCGCGGCGGATGTGCTGCTCGCGCGTCTGGAGCGCCATGCGCAGGCCCATCCGACCCGCGCGGTCCTTGGACACGCCGATGATCCGTCCGGGGAGGAGCCGCTTGAATTCGTCGCGCGTCGCGAAGAACGCCGCATGCGGGCCGCCGTAGCCGAGCGGCACCCCGAAGCGCTGCGAATTCCCGACGGCGATGTCTGCGCCCCATTCGCCGGGAGGCGTGAGCAGCGTGAGCGCGAGCAGGTCGGTCGCGACGGTGACCAGCGCGTTGCTCGCGTGCGCGGCGTCGCACAGCGCGCGGTAGTCGCGGATCGCGCCATCGGTCGCCGGATACTGGATCAGCGCGCCGATCACGCCGGTCTGCTTGAAATCGAACGTGTCGCTCTCGGCGACGACGACGTCGATGCCGCGAACGGCGGCGCGCGTCCGCACCACCGCGATCGTCTGCGGATGACAGCCGCTATCGATGAGGTAGGTGAGCTTCCCCTCGTGCTTCGATGCCGCTTCCGTGAGATGCATCGCCTCGGCGGCAGCGGTGCCTTCGTCGAGCAACGACGCGTTCGCGACCTCGAGTCCCGTCAGGTCCGACACCATCGTCTGGAAATTGAGCAGCGCCTCGAGGCGGCCCTGGGCGATCTCGGCCTGATAGGGGGTGTAGGCGGTGTACCAGCCGGGGTTCTCGACGACGTTCCGTTGAATCACGGTGGGCGTGATCGTGTCGTAGTAGCCCATGCCGAGGTAGGAGCGGAACACGTGATTCTGCGACGCCAGCGCGCGCAGCTCGTCGAGCACTTCGAGCTCGGTCTTGGCCGCGGGAATGCGCAGCGGCTGGCGCAGCCGGATGTCGGCGGGGACGACGGCATCGATGAACGCATCGAGCGAGTCGTAGCCCCCACCCAGCGCCCCCAGCATCGTCGCTATGTCCTCGGGCGACGGGCCGATGTGCCGGTCCTGAAAGAGATCGCGTTCGATTTCCATCTTACGAGAGCGTGTACGATTCCCCGGGTGACAGGATCGTGACGGCCGCGCGGTTGCCGACGAGTCGGCGGAATTCCTGCGGGTCGGCGCTGATCAGATCCCACGTGTTGTAGTGCATTGGTATAACGCTTTTGGGTTTCACGAACTCCACCGCACGCGCGGCATCTTCGACGCCCATCGTGTAATTGTCGCCGATCGGCACGAGCATCAGGTCGATCTTCCCCGCGAGCAGCTGCATCTCGAGCGTGAGTCCGGTGTCGCCCGTGTGGTAGACGGTCTTGCCGCCGATCGTCACCACGACGCCGCACGGATTAGTGGTGTAGCTGCCCGTCTTGTCTCCCTCCACCTGGCCGCCGTGGAAGGCCGGCACGAGCTTCACGCGCCCGAACGGGAACTGATGGGCCCCGCCGATGTGCATGCCGTGCGTCGTCGCGCCATGATCCGCGCAGAATTTCGCCAGCTCGTAGGTCGCGACCACGACGGCGTGGTGGCGCTTGGAGAGCGCGACGGCGTCGCCCAGGTGATCCCCGTGCCCGTGTGACAGCAAGATCGCGTCGAGTCGAGGAAGCTGATCGGGTCCGATGTCCGCGGCGGGGTTACCGGTGAGAAACGGATCGATGATCACGCGCTTCTCGTCCCGCTCGACGACGAAGCACGCATGCCCGTGGAAGGTCGCTTTCACTCTCCAACATGCTTCGCGTACGCGTCGGCGCGGAGCAATCCCTCCAATTCTTTGGCATCCTTGACCTTCACCTTCACCATCCAGCCCTGGCCGTACGGATCACGATTCACGAGCGCGGGATCCTGCTCGAGCGCCTTGTTCGATTCGACGACCGTGCCGGCGACCGGGGAGTACAGCTCCGACACGGCCTTCACGGCCTCGATCGTCCCGAAGACGTCGTGTGATTTCAGGGACGCGCCCCCCTTGGGGAGGTCCACGAACACCACGTCGCCCAGCTCACCCTGCGCGTAGTCGGTGATCCCGACTTCGACCACCTGCGGGTCGTCGCTTTCGCGCACCCACTCATGGTCCTTGGTGTAGCGCAGCTCTTTTGGGATGGAGGACATAGGGCGGGAGCCTACACCAGGTCCGCTTTGGGCGCCAGTCCTGCGCCATCTTCTTCACTGAGCGCGATTCGCTCGTGTCCCCACGGCCGTAAATCCAACCGGACCGCCACCGGATCGGGGTCCGCGGCGAGATGGTACAGAGGGCAGGGACGCGGCGGAACGGCGGAGTCCCAAGCCGCGCGCGCGCCCTCGCCCGCGGACGCCGTGGCCACAATCGAGAGCGGCCGGTCGGCGCGCAGTGTCTTCCCGAGGCCCTTCACGGTGGCGTGCTCGATCCGCATGCCGGCATCGGTATAGCGGCGCGCGATCGCTTTGAGCGCCGGCGACGCGGCGTCGTCCTTCGTATCGACCGAGCAGAGCAGCAGGCGCTGGCCGGGCTGCTCGTTTTTGACGCCGGCACGGGCCGCCTGCACGCGCAGCGCGTCGAAGACCTTGCGGGCCTGCGCCTCGAGCTCGGCGAGCGTTCCCCCGTTCTCGATGACGTGGTGGCTCTGCGCGCGCTTACGCTCAGCCGCCATCTGCGCCGCGATCATGCGATCGGCGTCTTCATTAGTAAGCCCGCGCAGCGCGCGCAGCCGGGCGCGCCGGACCGCGGGGGGCGCATCGACCAGGACGACGGCGTCGAATTGCGCGGGGTCCAGCACCTCGAACAGCAGGGGAATGTCGTTGATCAGGATCGCGTCACCGCGCTCGCGCGCGGCGCGCTGCAGGTCGACCCGGCGCTGTTGAACGGCGGGATGAACGATCGCGTTGAGCGCGAGCAACGCCTCGTTGTCGCCCATGACTTTGCCTCGGAGCGCGCCGCGATCGAGCGAGCCGTCGCCGGCGAGGACATCCGAGCCGAAGCGCCGGGCGATGGCGGCGAGCACGGTGCTCCCCGGCGCCTGTGCTTCACGCGCCAGCACGTCGGCGTCGATGATCGTCGCTCCCCAGTTTTTGAAGAGATCGACGACGGTCGATTTTCCCGACGCGATGTTGCCGGTGAGGGCGACGTTAAGCATGGAAAGAAAGGTACCGGCTACCGGGTATCGGCTATCAGGTAGTTACCCGATCCCCGATAGCCGATACCCGATAGCTACAAGAGTGCAGTCTGATCCTCATCCTGCCTGGGTACGCGATGGCAGTGCCGGCATCTCGCTTCATACGACTCCCGCCCACCGACCATGATGATGGGACTGTCCCAGAGCGCCGGCTTTCCATTGACCAATCGCTGATTGCGCGTCGCGGGCCCGCCGCAGACCACGCAGATCGCCTGGAACTTGTCCACCACTTCGGCGACGCACATGAGCGTCGGCATCGGTCCGAACGGCAACCCGCGGAAGTCGACGTCGGTCCCCGCCAGGATCACGCGGACGCCGCGGTCGGCGAGGCGGTTGGCCATGTCCACGATGCCGTCGTCCAGGAACTGGGCTTCGTCGACGGCGACGACTTCGGTCGTGTCGCGCAGGCGGCGCGCGATCTCTTCAGCCGAGTCGACGGGCTCGGCTTCGACGGTCACCCCGTCGTGCGACGAGACGGAAAACAGTCCCGCGTAGCGTGCATCTAGATGTGACTTAAAGACTTGCACCTGCTTGCGCGCGATGACGGCGCGACGGACTCGGCGGATCAGCTCTTCGGATTTGCCGCTGAACATGACCCCGGAAATGACTTCGATCCATCCGGGCCGGTTGGCTTGTTGAAACATGGGCCTCACGTTAGCCGGGATGGAGGATGGGGGAAGGGGGAGGGGTGGGTCGAGAAAGGCCAGCAAACTTGCGGATTTTCTCGGGATATCCCATAGTTCTTCAGTATTCATGCGGGTTTCCGCGCCCCCCCTTCAAGGAGATCGCAGTGAACAAGGCAGAACTCACCTCCGCCCTGGCGATGCGCACCAAGATGTCCAAGGCCGATGCAACACGCACCGTTGAAGCGCTCTTCGACGACAAGGGCATCATCGCGACAGAGTTGAAGAAAGGCTCGAAGGTGCAGATCACGGGCTTTGGCAACTTCGAAGCGCGCAAGCGCGCCGCGAGAATGGGTCGCAATCCGAAGACCGGCGGCGTCATTCAGATCAAGGCGTCGATCGCACCGGCGTTCCGCGCGGGCAAGCAGCTGAAGATGGCGGTGAACAACAAGAAGTAGTTCGCGCTACCCTCGATCAGGCCGTGCGGTGACCCGGCGTCCGCGAATCGTGACGCCCGAGAGACGCTGCACGGCCTGTTCTATTGCCGGCGCTGCGATGTCGACGAGCGAAAAACTGTCTCGTACATCGATCTTCCCGATCTGTCCCTTCTGCAATCCCGCTTCCTTGATCAGCGCGCCGACCAGATCCTTCGCGCTCGCGTTGTCTTTTCGCCCGACGGTCACGAACAGCTTCGACCACCCGGTTTGTTGCGGCGCAGCCGCCGGCGTCTCACTGGCCGTCGACGGTTGACGGCGGATGGCCAGTAACGCTCCCGCCACCATCGCCGGATCATGTTCCTCGAACAACGGCGCCAGCACGGCCAGCTCCGCATCCACATCGCCCTGGGTCAGCCGCGCCGAGATTGCCGCGCGCAACGCGGCGCTGCGATCCTGCGCCCGATCGGCGCGCGATGTCAACGCCAACGGTGAGAGCGATGCGATCGACGTGAGATAGGGGATCTGCGACGCGAGCGCGAGCACCAGCGGCTGGGCCATGGCCGCGAGCAGGCGCAGCTCCTCGCGCGTGGGCAATGTCGTGGCGATGACGGCATCGGGTGGCTCCGCGGGTGCCGTGAGGTCGCCGCCCTTCCACACGTACGGCCGCACGGACCGCACGGCATCGAGCACCTCTCGCACCGCTACCGCGCGGCGGGCGGCGGGCACGACGACGTAGCGCGCCGACGCGACCGGGCCCAGCGGCTTC
>DATMZX010000195.1:0-2205 GCA_035573235.1 Gemmatimonadales bacterium | reverse complement strand
GCAAACCGTTCCCGGCACGCACCAGTTGATCGCGAATGCGCCCGAGGGTCAGCTCCGAGGGGGAATCCGGAACAGTTCCGGGACGATAACTCCGCAGCTCGTCGGGGAACGAGTCGTACCCGCGCAGCCGGGCGACTTCTTCGATGAGATCGACCTCGCGCGTGACATCGGGACGCCAGCCGGGGATCTGCACGGCGAGCCGGTCGTCCTTGGGCGCGGCGACGAATCCCACCGCCGAGAGCAGCTGCTCGATTTCTTTGCGCGGGATCGGCACGCCCAGCAGGTGGCTGACGCGCGCTTCGCGCAAGAATACCGAGCGCGGCTGCTGCGGCTCGGGCCACAGATCGATGGGCGGCTCGCGCAGTTCGCCGCCGGCAATGGCGCGGATCAGGTCGATCGCGCGCGCCAGCGCGTCCGGCATCGACAGCATGTCGATGCCGCGCTCGAACCGGTAGCTCGAGTCGCTCGACAGGCCGAGGGTTCGACGGGTCCGGCGAATGCGGGTGGGCTGAAAGTACGCGGCTTCGAGCACGATATCGGTCGTGGTCTCGGTGACTCCCGACTCCGCGCTCCCCATCACGCCCGCGACGATCTGCGGCCGCTCGGCGTCGCAGATCACGGTCATCTCGGCATTCAGCGTGCGCTCGATGCCATCCAGGGTGACGATCTTTTCCGACGGTTTTGCTCGGCGTACCACGACCGCCGGCCCGCGCAGCTTCGCCAGGTCGAAGGCGTGCAGCGGCTGATTGATCTCGAACAGGATGTAGTTCGTGGAGTCGACGATGTTGTTGATGGACCGCTGGCCGACGCTTTGCAGGCGGCTCGCGAGCCAGGCTGGACTCGGCCCGACTTTGACGCCGCGAATGACGGCGATCATATATCTCGGTGCACCCTCGGGATCCTCGAGTCGTATTTCGACTCCGTCGACTGTGGCGGTTAGGCGGTTGGGCGGTTGGGCGGTTGGCTTCGAACCGCCTAACCGCTTAACCGCCAAACCGCCCTGGATCTCCGGAAGCTTCACCGTCGCTCCCAAAGTCACCGCGAGCTCTCGCGCGACTCCCTTATGACACAGCAGATCGGGGCGATTAGCAGATACGTCAATGATTATTTGCTCATCCGCAATAGGAACTGCTTCGAGGAACGGAGTTCCCGGCGGCGCATCTGTCTGCAATTCAAGGATCCCGGCGTGATCGACGCCCAGCCCAAGCTCCTTGGCCGAGCAGAGCATGCCGTTCGATTCGACGCCGCGGATCTTGCGGCGCTCGAGCTTGAGCCCGCCGGGGAGCGTCGCGCCGACGGGCGCGAACGGATAGGTCTTCCCTGCCTGCACGTTGGGCGCGCCGCACACGACTTCGACGACCCCGTTCCCGGCATCGACCTGACACAACGAGAGACGATCGGCGTTCGGGTGCTGGCGCACTTCGAGCACGCGCGCGATCAGCACGTCGCGCAGATCCTGATGGATCGGCACGACACCGTCGACGGGTGCGGCCTGACGCGCGAGGCGGTCGGCGACATCCTGGCCCTCGAGCGGGCGGCCGAGCAAGGCTTCGAGCCAGCGCCGGGAGACGATCACGAGAACTGCTCCAGGAACCGCACGTCGCCATCGAAGAACAACCGAATGTCAGGGATGCCGTGCCGCAGCATCGCGATGCGCTCAGGTCCCATGCCCCACGCGAAGCCCGTGTACTTCTCGCTGTCGACGTTGCAGTTCTCGAGCACGGCCGGATGCACCATCCCCGAGCCGAGGATTTCCATCCAGCCGGTCCCCTTGCAGGCCGCGCAGCCCGAGCCGCCGCAGATCTGGCACTGCACGTCCATCTCCGCCGACGGCTCTGTGAACGGGAAGAACGAGGGCCGGAACCGGACTTTGGTCGTGGGCGAGAAGATGCGGCGCGCGAACGTCGCGAGCGTCGCCTTGAAGTCGACGAAGGTGATCCCTTCATCCACCGCGAAGCCTTCGATTTGCTCGAACACCGGCGAATGGGACGCGTCGAACGGGTCGCGGCGGTAGCAGCGGCCCGGGACGACGATGCGAATCGGCGGCGGGTAGCTCTCGAGCGTGCGGATCTGGACGGGCGAGGTATGCGTGCGCAGCAGCACGTCGCCGCCCAGGTAGAAGCTGTCCTGCGCGTCGAGCGCCGGATGATCCTTGGGGAAGTTCAGCGCGTAGAAGTTGTAGCGCTCGGTCTCGGCCTCGGGACC
>DATMZX010000194.1:0-3232 GCA_035573235.1 Gemmatimonadales bacterium | reverse complement strand
TGTGGGAGCGGATTCGCGAAGCGCACGAGAAGGACGAGGGCGTCACCGGCACGCTGGTCAAGAAGATCAAGGGCGGCGTCGTCGTGGATCTGATGGGCGTGGACGCGTTCCTGCCCGGTAGCCAGATCGCGCTGCGGCGCGTCCCGAACATCGACGAGCTGCTCGGTCAGAGCTTCGAGTTCAAGATCATCAAGCTGAACAAGCGCCGCCGCAACATCGTCGTCTCGCGCCGCGTGCTGCTGGAGGCCGAGCGGAAGACGAAGCGCGACGTGCTGATGAAGGAGCTGTCGGTCAATCAGGTGCGGAAGGGCGTCGTCAAGAACATCACCGACTTCGGGGCATTCATCGATCTCGGCGGTGTCGACGGCCTGCTGCACATCACCGACATGAGCTACGGCCGCGTGTCGCACCCGAGCGAGATGGTGCAGATCGGCCAGGAGCTCGAGGTCAAAGTCCTCGACATCGACTGGGAGCGCGAGCGCATTTCGCTCGGCCTGAAGCAGCTCCAGCCGTATCCGTGGCAGAACGTGGCCGCCAAGTATCCCGTTGGCACGCGCGTGCAGGGCAAGGTCGTGTCGATCACGAACTACGGTGCCTTCGTCGAGCTCGAGCCGGGCATCGAAGGCCTCGTGCACATCTCCGAGATGAGCTGGACGCGCAACGTCCGCCATCCGTCGAAGCTCGTGTCGATCGGCGAGTCGATCGAAGCGGTCGTGCTCAAGGTCGACGAGACCGAAGAGAAAGTCTCGCTCGGCATGAAGCAGACGGAGCAGGATCCGTGGATGGCGCTGCCGCAGAAGTATCCGGTCGGCACGCGGCTGCGCGGCAAGGTGCGCAACCTGACGTCATTCGGCGCGTTCGTCGAAATCGAGCCGGGCATCGACGGGCTGATTCACATCTCGGACATGTCGTGGACCAAGCGCGTCCAGCACCCGTCGGAAGTCGTGAAGAAGGGCGACGAGGTCGACGTGCTGATTCTGAACGTCGACGCCGAGAACAAGCGGATCTCGCTCGGTCTGAAGCAGGCACAGGAAGATCCGTGGCTCCGCATCGGTGAGACGTATCCCGTCGGCACCGAGCTGCGCGGCCGCGTGATGCGGCTGATGGACAAGGGCGTGGTCGTCGATCTCGGCAACGACATCGAAGGCTTCGTGCCGATGTCGCAGCTCGGGATTCCCGACATTCAGCAGCCGGGCGATGCGGTGAAGGAAGGGCAGGCCGCCGAGCTGAAAGTTCTGGAAGTGGATCCGATCCATCACAGAATCGTGCTTGCCGCCACCGGATTCCCGAAGGACGATATCATCCCACCACCTCCCGCTCCCACGCCTGCACCGGATGAGGACATGCAAAAGCTAGACGCCTAGACGTCGAGCGGGTTCCAGCAACAGGGGCGAGGATATCCTCGCCCCTTTGCATTTCCAGTCCTACATTCTCCGCATGTCCATGCGAGAGAAGCTCGAGCTGCTGCAGCAGAAGCGTTCCGAATCAGAGCAGGGCGGCGGTTCCGAACGCGTCGAGACCCAACACAAAAAAGGCAAGATGACGGCGCGCGAGCGCCTCGACGTGCTCCTCGACCCGGGGACATTCGTCGAGCTCGATCGCTTCGTGACGCATCGCGCGACCGATTTCGGATTGGCCGATCAGAAAGTGCTCGGCGACGGGGTCGTCACCGGCTGGGGACGGGTCGAAGGACGCCTCGTCTATGTGTTCTCGCAGGATTTCACGGTGTTCGGCGGCTCGCTGTCGGAGGCCCACGCCGAGAAGATCTGCAAGATCATGGATCTGGCGCTGCAGAACGGCGCGCCGGTGGTCGGCCTCAACGATTCCGGCGGCGCGCGCATCCAGGAAGGCGTGGCCTCGCTCGGCGGATATGCGGACATCTTCCTGCGGAACACCCTTGCCTCAGGCGTCGTCCCACAAATCAGCGCGATTCTCGGCCCCTGCGCGGGCGGCGCCGTCTACAGCCCCGCCATTACCGACTTCATCTTCATGGTGCGGGGCATCTCGTACATGTTCGTGACGGGACCGAATGTCGTAAAGACGGTGACGCACGAAGAAGTGGATTTCGAGAAGCTCGGCGGCGCCGATATCCACGGCGCCACCTCCGGCATCGCGCATTTCGTGCATGATTCCGAGCTCGAGTCGCTGACGGCCATCCGCAGCCTGCTTGGCTTCATCCCCGGCAACAATCTCGACAGCCCGCCCGTGCGTACGACGGATGATCCATCCGACCGCCGTGAAGAAGCGCTGCTCGAAGTCGTCCCCGACGAGCCGACGAAGCCGTACGACATGCACGACGTGCTGAAGCACGTCATCGACAACGGCAAGTTTCTCGAGGTCCAGCGCGATTACGGCGGCAATCTGATCGTCGGCTTCGCGCGCCTGGCGGGACGTCCGGTGGGGATTCTGGCCAACCAGCCGGCAGCGCTTGCCGGCGTGCTGGATATCGCGGCGTCCGTCAAGGGCGCGCGGTTCATCAGGTTCTGCGACGCCTTCAATATCCCGCTCGTGACCTTCGAGGACGTGCCCGGGTTTCTTCCTGGCGTCGCGCAGGAGCATGGCGGCATCATCAAACACGGGGCGAAGCTGCTCTATGCCTACTGCGAAGCGACGGTTCCGAAGCTCACGGTGATCACCCGCAAGGCGTACGGCGGCGCCTACGACGTGATGAGCTCCAAGCACATTCGCGGCGATTACAACGTGGCGTGGCCGAGCGCCGAAATCGCGGTGATGGGCCCGAAGGGGGCGGTCGAGATCCTCTATAAAGGAGAGGCGAGCGAGGAACGGGCGAACGAGTATCGGGAAAAGTTCGCCCATCCGTATCAGGCGGCCGCGCGCGGCTATCTCGACGATATCATCGACCCGCGCGATACACGCCCGCGCCTCATCGAAGCGCTGCTCACCCTCGAAACCAAGCGCGCCAAGAATCCACCCAAGAAGCATGGCAACATTCCTCTATAAGGCGGTCCTGGGTCTGCTGGTGCTGCAGAGTCCGCCTGCGCCTGCGCCACCCGCGGACTCGCTGCGCGGGGAGCTGTGGGCGCGTGTGACCGCCGACTCGACCGATGGTCCCGCCTGGCTCGAGCTGGGGCGCTTCTATCTCCAGCGCAGCGGCGAGTACCACCTGCACAAGAAGCCGGTCGCGGTCGACACGATCGCCGCTCACGCCACGCTCGACACGGCGCAGGTCGCGTTCGATCGCGCGATCCGCTGGAGTCCCGGGACGCGCACG
>DATMZX010000193.1:0-2756 GCA_035573235.1 Gemmatimonadales bacterium | reverse complement strand
CGCGGTACACGCCGAACGCCGTCACGGGCGACGGATCACCCGACTTGCCGATCAATCCCGTCACATGATCGGTCTCGGCCTTGATGAACTCCATGTCGCCGACCGACGTACCGACATCCTCGGCCGTGATGTAGCGGCCGCCGAGCGCTTTGACGTGCCGCCCGTGCGCGCGGAAGATCGGCTCGCGATTGCGGATCTTGTTGTCGCCGATGATGACCGACTTGCCGCCGCCCAGGTTCAGCCCGGCGACCGCCGCCTTGTACGTCATGCCACGCGCCAGGCGCAGGCAGTCGATCAGCGCCTCGCGATCGTTGGAATAATTCCAGAACCGCGTGCCGCCCAGCGCGGGGCCGAGCGTCGTGTCGTGAATCGCGATGATGCCGCGATAGCCCGACGACGGCTCGTACACGAGCGACACCTGCTCGTGCTCGTGCTCTTCGAGCAGCGCGAACAAGGCGGTGGCGGGCTCAGCCTTGACGGAGCGCTCGAGAGATAACGAGTCGCTGGATTTCACTCGTGCCTTCATAAATCTCCGTGACCTTCGCGTCCCGAAAGAGTTTCTCGACGGGGAAATCTCGCATGTAACCATAGCCGCCGAACAGCTGGATCGCCTGCGTCGTCACCCACATCGCGGTCTCGGACGCGAACAGCTTGACCATGCTCGCGTGCAGCGTGATGTCCTCGCCGGCATCCTTGCGCGCCGCGGCCCGGTGCGCGAGCGCGCGCGCCGCCTCCGTGCGCGTCGCCATGTCGGCGAGCTTGAACTGCACGCCCTGGAACTCGCCGATCGGCTGGCCGAACTGCTGGCGCTCCGCGGTGAACTTGAGACAGTGCTCGATCGCCCGCCGCGCGATCCCTACGCCCTGCGCCCCAATCCCCAGCCGGCCGGCATCGAGTCCCTCCATGGCGTATACGAATCCCATCCCTTCATCACCGAGCAGCTGGTCCGCGGGCAAACGCAGGTCGTTCAATTCGATTCCCGCAGTATTCGACGCGCGCAGCCCCATCTTGTCTTCAGGCTTAGCCGCTTTGTAGCCCTTAGTGTCTGTAGGCACTATGAAGGTCGAGATCCCCTTGGCACCTAGCCTCTTAGTCGCTTGGTCCGTTCGCGCCATGATCATCATCAGATCGGCCGTGCCGGCGTTGGTCGCCCACGCCTTGGCGCCGTTCAGCACCCAGTCCTTGCCGTCCTTCACCGCCTGCGCGCGCAGCGACGCCGCGTCCGATCCCGCCTCGGGCTCCGACAAGGCAAACCCCGCGAGCATTTCACCGCGCGCCATCGGCTTCAGGAACCGTTCGCGCTGCTCCGGCGTGCCGTGCTTCACGAGCATCGTCGTCGGAATCGCGTTGTGAATCCCGATCGACACCGCGAACGCCGCGTCCGCAGCCGCGAGCTCTTCCACCGCCATCAGATACGTGACGTTGTCGAGCCCCATGCCGTCGTACTCTTCCGGCGTGCACATCCCCCAGAACCCGAGCTTGCCGAGCTCATCCAGCACGTCGCGCGGGAAATGGCTGGTGCGGTCCCACTCCGCGGCGTGTGGCTCGATCTTGTCGCGCGCGAACTCGCGCGCCAGCTCGACGACCTGATCTCTGATGTCAGTCGCGGTAGACATAGAACCCGTGGCCCGACTTTCTGCCGAGCCGGCCCTGCGCGACCATCTCTTTGAGCAACCGCGCCGGCCGGTACTTCGGATCGCCGAACCCTTCGACCATCACGTCGAGAATCGCGAGACAGACGTCGAGCCCGATCAGATCGGCGAGCGCGAGCGGCCCGAGCGGATGCTTCATGCCGAGCGTCATGACCTGATCGACCGCCTCGACCGTCGCGATCCCTTCCTGCAAGCACAGAATCGCCTCGTTGATCATCGGCATCAGCACGCGGTTCGACACGAAGCCCGGTGCGTCGTGCACTTCGACCGGCGTCTTGCCGAGCTGCTTCGAGATTTCGACGATGCGCGCGGTGGTCCCCGGCAATGTATCGAGTCCCTTCACGACCTCCACCAACGGCATGAGCGGCACCGGATTCATGAAATGCATGCCGATGACTTTGCCGGGACGCTTGGTCTGCTTTGCAATCTCCGTGATGGAGATGGATGAGGTGTTGCTGGCGAGAGCGGTCGAGAGCGGGCAAAGGCGGTCGAGGGCGGTAAAGATCTCGAATTTGATCTTGGGATTCTCGGTCGCGGCTTCCACGACGAGCTCCAAGTCGCCGAATCCCTCGAGATGCTCGAGCTTCGTCGACGTCGTAATCCGGCCAAGCAGCTGATGGCGCTGCTCCTCGGTCAGCGTCCCCTTGGTCACCTGACGCTCGGCGTTCTTCTCGATCGTCGCCTTGCCCTTCTTGAGCGACTCGGGCGACACGTCGATCAGCAGCGTCTGCCATCCGGCCTGCGCGAACACGTGCGCGATGCCGTTGCCCATCGTTCCCGCACCGATGACGGCGACTCGGCTCATGTCCTCTCGCTCACGAAGGCGTTGCGCCGCATCAGGAGGAATAGCGTCCCCGCGATGAGGGCGACCGTCGAGACGACGCCACCCTCGGGCCCGAACGCGCCGCCGTCGATCCAGCGACGCACGCCGGGCGTGTACTCGACCAGCGGCACGTGGAAGGTGTACCCGCTCACCGGCGCGTCGAACAGCAGCGCGAGCCCGGCGTTCCAGCCGAAGTGCGCGCCCCAGGCCAGCGGCATCCCCCCGGTCGAGAAGAACGCGACCGAAAGCCAGATCGCGGCCAGGAAGATGTTCACGAGGCT